>JBJELB010000027.1:0-15839 GCA_051878935.1 Lachnospiraceae bacterium
TAATGCTGCCAATGAAAAGGCGGTGGCACTATTCCTGGAACGAAAGATTTCCTATCTGGATATCGTAGCATTAATCGAGCAGTCAATGAGCGAGCATCAATGTATCGCACATCCAAGTGTGGAGCAGATTCTGTTGACAGAGCAACAAGTATATGACAATATTGATAGGAGCGTAGGATGAATATTCTCGTAGCATTTCTTGTATTTAGTTTGATTGTTTTATTTCATGAATTAGGACATTTTATTTTTGCAAAGCTGAATCATGTCAAAGTGGAAGAGTTTTCACTTGGTATGGGACCGAGAATCCTTTCATGGCAGGGAAAAGAAACGAGATATTCCTGGAAACTGTTGCCACTGGGTGGTTCCTGTATGATGTTGGGAGAGGATACCGTATCGGACTCGGACAGAGCTTTTTCTAACGCAAGTTTACCGGCACGGATGTCGATTGTCTTTGCGGGTCCGCTATTTAATCTGATTTTGGCATTTTTATTATCCTTAGTGGTGTTAAATCAGGCAGGTGTTGATTTACCGGTATTACATCATTTGGGAACAGAGAGTACTCCCGTATTGGAATCCGGTTTACAGGAAGGAGATACTATCACCTCTTTTGAGGGCGCAAAGATTACAACTTACCGTGATCTTGTAACAAAGATTACTTTTCACCAGTCAGCAGATGAAGTAACCATTGAATATCTGCGCGATGGAGTACCGTCAGAGACTGTTTTGACACCAAAACAACGGGAAGACGGTACCGCCTATTATGGACTGCCGGCGTATGGCGAACGTACGAAGGTGCAGGGATTGTCCCTTGTCGGTTACAGCTTTCATGAAGTCGTATACTGGGTTCAGACGACAGTTTACAGTCTGAAAGAATTAGTAACCGGAAAGGTCGGAATGGAAGATATATCCGGTCCGGTTGGTATCGTATCTTATATAGGAGAAACCTACGAGGAAACAGTAAAAGAAAGCATTACTACGATGTTACTGAATATGGCGAATATCTCTATTCTGTTAAGTGCCAACTTGGGAGTAATGAATTTGTTACCGATTCCGGCACTGGATGGTGGACGATTATTCTTTATGTTAATAGAGTGTATTACTCGAAAACGAATTCCGGAGGATAAAGAAGGATTTATTCATTTCCTGGGATTTGTGTGTCTGATGATATTGATGGTTATCATCTTTATGAATGATATTAGAAATCTGATAGGGTAATGAGGAATAAGAATGGATAGAAGAAATACAAAAGTGATTCGGATTGGTAACCGTGTGATCGGTGGCGGGAACCCGGTCTTAATCCAGTCAATGACGAATACAAAAACAGAGGATATCGAAGCTACAGTAGCACAGATATTAAAACTGGAACAGGCCGGCTGCGAGATTATCCGGTGTACTGTTCCAACCATGGAAGCAGCGAAAGCATTAAGGGAGATTAAAAAACAGATTCATATTCCTTTGGTGGCAGACATTCATTTTGATTATAGAATGGCGATTGCTGCAATCGAAAATGGAGCGGATAAGATTCGTATTAATCCCGGTAATATCGGTGGAATAGAAAAGGTACGCGCAGTGGTGGAAAAGGCTAAGGAATACGATGTACCGATTCGTGTAGGAGTGAACAGCGGCTCTCTGGAAAAGGCGATGATTGAAAAATATCATGGGGTGACCGCAGAGGGCATAGTGGAAAGTGCGCTTGACAAAGTGAAGCTGTTGGAAGATATGGATTTTTATAATATCGTTATCAGTATTAAATCTTCCAATGTATTAATGTGTGCCAAAGCTCATGAGTTGTTAGTACAGCAGACGGATTATCCGATACACGTAGGAATCACGGAATCCGGAACAGTATATAGTGGAAATATCAAGTCTTCCATAGGATTGGGGATCATCTTATATCAAGGAATCGGAGATACGATCCGTGTTTCATTAACCGGAGATCCGGTTAATGAGATCGCCAGTGCCAAATTGATCCTCCGTACATTAGGATTGCGAACAGGCGGTATTGAGGTAGTGTCCTGTCCTACCTGCGGCAGAACGAACATTGATTTAATCTCACTTGCCAATCAGGTGGAAACACTTGTCGCAGATTATGATGATTTGACGATTAAGGTCGCAGTTATGGGCTGTGTGGTAAACGGCCCCGGGGAAGCACGGGAAGCCGATCTTGGCATTGCCGGAGGAAAAGGCGAAGGATTGCTGATGAAAAAAGGGGAAGTAATCCGTAAAGTAAAGGAAGAAGAATTACTAGATGCATTAAAATACGAACTGGATCATTGGAGGGATTAAATGGAGCAGCAATATGCGTTTTTTGACGTATTTCAGGATCTTCAGGTGAAAGATACCTTGCGTCAGCAATTCGCGGATGTGAAGATAACCAGAGCTGTTATGAGCCAGAAACAGAGGCATTTAACGGTATATATGGTTTCCACCCATCTGATTGAACATCATAGTGTGAAAGAAATGGAGCAGAGTATTGCCTCTGCTTCTTTTTCAAATATGCCGTTTTCTGTAACCTTGTACCTGGAGTATAAGCTTTCGGAACAATATACGGCAGAAGCTGTTATGCAGATGCATTATGATAGTATCATGGAAGCAATTCGCGAACAGAGTAAGGTGGCCTATAATTTATTACGTAAGGCAGAATGGTCTATGGAGGAAAATATACTGACCTTTCTCTTAGAGGACAGCTTTTTGGCGCGAAGTCATTCAGAGGATATTAAGTCATTCATCGAAGAACGATTTGATGCCATGTATCATTTGCCGGTAACGGTAGGTTTTGATTATACAGAGGAGCAGAAACAGGCTTTGCGTGAGGCAAAGAAACACAAACTAAAGATGGAGGTTGCAAATGCGATAGGAAAGAATGAGCAGATGCCACAGGAAGCAGTGACAGAAACCATGGATTCCCAACAACCGGCACAGAAAAAAGAGAGCAGGAAATCTGAGAAAAAGGAAGCTGTATCAAAAAATGATTATCAACCGTCGAAAAATACCCGTAAGAATACGATTGACAGGGAATTAGTTTATGGACGTAATGTAGATGGGGATATTGTGCCGATTTCTTCGTTAGAGAGCGAGCATGGTGAGGTGGTGATTCATGGTCAGATCATATCGATGGATTTCCGTGAGATTCGAAATGAGAAAACCATCGTATCATTTGTCATTACTGATTTTACGGACTCCATTAAAGGAAAGCTGTTTGTGAAAAATGAGATGCTTGATGAGATTAAGGAAGCCATCACGGTTGACGGTTTCTACCGTATCAAGGCAATCGCAGCTTATGATTCGTATGACAGGGAGGTGTCCCTTACCTCGGTTATCGGTATTAAGGCGATTCCAAGCTTTGTAACAAAACGAATGGATATCAGTCTGGAGAAACGTGTTGAATTACATATGCATACGGTAATGAGCGAAATGGATAGTGTGGTTGACATTGAGAAGATGATAAAGCGTGCAAAGGAATGGGGACATCCGGCTGTTGCGATTACTGACCACGGCTGCCTTCAGGCCTTTCCTATCGCGAATCACTGCATCGAAAAGGACGATCCGTTTAAAATCATTTATGGAGTAGAGGGGTATTTTATCGATGATGAACTCAATATCGTAACAAACAGCAAGGGACAGTCTTTTATGGATACCTTTGTAGTTTTTGATATTGAAACGACCGGATTTCGTGCTGACCGAAATAAGATTATTGAAATCGGTGCTGTAAAGATTCAAAATGGCGTGATATCCGATTCATTTAGCGAGTTTGTTAATCCGAAAGAACCGATTCCGTTTCAAATAGAAGAATTAACGGGAATCAGCGATGCAATGGTAATGGATGCTCCGGAAATTACGGAGATTCTGCCGAAATTCTTTGCGTTTTGTGCCGATGCCGTTTTAGTTGCCCATAATGCGGAGTTTGATATCGGATTTATAGCTCATAATGCAAAGGTGCAGGGATTACCGTTTGAACCAACTTATATTGATACCGTATCCCTCTCACGTATGCTATTGCCGCAGTTGTCACGTTATAAACTAAATACGATTGCAAAGCATCTGAATATCTCATTAGAGAATCACCATCGTGCGATAGATGATGCAATGGCAACGGGTGAGATTTTCATCAAGTTGTTGGGGATGTTGGAGAAAAAAGGAATTACAAATCTGGATGAATGTAATGAACAATCCAATATGACTCCGGAAATGATAAAAAAATTACCGTATTATCATGGTATTATTCTGGTTCGGAACGATGTCGGAAGAGTTAATCTAAATCGTTTAGTGTCGGCTTCCCATATTGATTATTTCAACCGAAGACCACGTATGCCAAAGAGTCTGATCAATCAATACCGGGATGGACTGATCTTAGGTTCTGCTTGTGAAGCCGGTGAATTATATCAGGCGCTGCTTCGCGAGAAATCAAAAGAAGAAATCGTAAAGATCATCAATTTCTATGATTATCTGGAAATACAACCATTGGGCAATAACCGTTTTATGTTTCGTGATGAGAAGAGCTGGGTGAATTCTGATGAAGATTTGATTCAGTTAAACAAGCAAATCATTGAATTGGGAGAAGAGTTCCATAAGCCGGTTGTGGCTACCTGTGATGTGCATTTTCTGGACCCCGAGGATGAACAATACCGTCGTTTTATGATGGCAGGAAAAGGATTCAAGGATGCAGATGAACAGGCACCTTTGTACTATCGGACAACCGAGGAGATGTTAGAAGAATTCTCATATCTGTCACCGGAAAAAGCCAGAGAAATCGTCATTGAAAATACGAATAAGATTGCAGACATGATTGAGAAAATCTCTCCGGTACATCCGGATAAATGCCCGCCGGTCATCGAGAATTCGGACGAAACGCTGCGTGAAATCTGTTATAATCGTGCGCACGAAATCTATGGTCCGGAGCTGCCGCCGGTTGTAGAAGAACGTTTAAGCCGCGAGCTTCACTCTATCATCTCCAACGGATTTGCCGTTATGTACATCATTGCACAGAAGCTGGTGTGGGATTCGAATGACCACGGATATCTCGTAGGTTCCCGTGGTTCGGTAGGTTCTTCTTTTGCTGCAACAATGGCAGGTATTACAGAGGTGAATCCGTTATCACCTCATTACATCTGTCCGAATTGTCATTTTACAGATTTTGATTCGGAAGAGGTATTGAAGTATTCGGGCTGTTCCGGGTGCGATATGCCGGACCGTAACTGTCCGCATTGCGGAACTCCGTTGCTGAAAGAAGGACATGATATTCCGTTTGAGACTTTCCTGGGATTCAAAGGAGATAAGGAGCCGGATATCGACCTGAACTTTTCCGGTGATTATCAGGCCTGTGCCCATGCTTACACTGAAGAGCTGTTTGGCAAGGGACATGCTTTCCGTGCCGGAACGATTACAACCCTGGCGGAAAAGACGGCGCGCGGTTATGTATACAAATATTTTGAAGAACGTGGTATTCACAAGCGTCAATGTGAACTGGACCGACTCGCTGTCGGGCTGACAGGTCCGAAGCGTTCTACCGGTCAGCATCCGGGAGGAATCATTGTTGTACCGGCGGATAAAGAAATCTATGATTTTACTGCCGTTCAGCGTCCGGCAAATGATGTGGATTCGACAACCACAACGACTCATTTTGAGTATCATTCGATTGACCACAACCTGCTGAAACTCGATATTCTCGGACACGACGATCCGACAATGATACGTGCATTGGAAGATTTCACCGGATTGGATTCTAAAACGATACCGTTTGATAATAAGGAAGTGATGTCTCTGTTTCATAGTACCGAGGCTCTCGGTATTACACCGGAAGACATCGGCGGCACACCGCTCGGTTCCCTGGGTATACCGGAATTCGGTACAGACTTTGTTATCGGGATGCTCTTGGATACCCATCCGCAGAGCTTTTCCGACCTGCTGCGAATCTCCGGTCTGTCGCATGGCACGGACGTATGGTTGGGAAATGCCCAGAAATTCATCGAGGAAGGCAAAGCGACGATTTCAACCGCTATCTGTACCCGTGACGATATCATGACCTATCTGATTCACATGGGAATGGATAAGGGCCTGTCGTTTACCATTATGGAAAGTGTCCGTAAAGGAAAAGGACTCAAACCCGAATGGGAAGAAGAGATGCGTAATCACAATATCGAGGAATGGTATATTGAATCCTGTAAACTGATTAAGTACATGTTCCCGAAAGCGCATGCTGCTGCTTATGTTATGATGGCATGGCGCATCGCTTATTATAAAGTTTTCTATCCTCATGCGTATTATGCAGCCTATTTCAGTATCCGTGCCAAGTCATTCAACTATGAGACGATGTGTCAGGGCAAAGAACGGCTGGAATATCATCTGGCAGAGCTACAAAAGATGGATAAGAACCAGCAGACAGCGAAAGAACTGGATACTATCAAGGATATGAAGATCGTTCAGGAGATGTATGCTCGTGGTATAGAATTCATGCCGATTGAACTCTATACAGCCAAGGACAAATATTTCCAGATCATCGACAATAAAATCATGCCTTCCTTTGCCGCCATTGACGGTATGGGAGAACGTGCAGCAACGGCTGTTATGGAGCAGGCGGCAAAAGGTCCGTTCTTATCAAAGGAGGATTTTCGAATCAGAACAAAGGTAACGAAGACGGTTACCGATAAGATGGCGGAGCTGGGACTGCTGGGAGATTTGCCGGAGACGAATCAGTTAAGCTTTAGTTTTTTTGAATAAGAAAATGAAGAAAATATATAGTTTCAGCTTGATTTTAAAAACATAAAAATAACATAAAAAAGTTTATAGTATAAAAAATGAACTGAAACAAGATTGAAGTAGGAGGAACGACGATGTTGACATATATAGAGGGTGATATTTTCAATAGTCCAGCTCAGGTTTTAGTTAATGCGGTAAATACGGTTGGTGTTATGGGAAAAGGCATTGCTTTAGAATTCAAAAACAGATATCCGGATATGTTCAAGCAATACAAAGAACAGTGCGATAAACATAAGCTGGTGATAGGAAAACTTATGTTATGGTATGCACCCGATCATTGGATATTACAATTTCCAACAAAAGAACATTGGCGTAATCCGTCAAAAATGGAATATATCGAAAAAGGTCTTATGACATTTGTAAGAAAATATGCAGATTATAATATCTCATCAGTAGCATTTCCTAAATTAGGTTGTGGAAATGGAGAGTTGAATTGGAATGATGTTAAGGTGCTGATGGAAAAGTATTTAAAAGACTTACCTATAGATGTGTATATCTATTTGGGAAATAAACATGATGAAACACCGGAGCACAAGAATCAGAAGGAAATGAATGAATTCTTAAGAGATAATGCAATCGATATTTCATTCACTGGTGTTAAGGATGTCATCTGTTACCAAACAGCGATTGCGCCTATTCGGTTTGATATGGATGGAAAAACATGGAATGCTTATTGGCGACAGAATGATAATTTGACGTTTGAATCTGATGAACTAAAACAAGAAATAGAAGAGGATGATGTTCATCAGATGTGGGACTATATTTGCAATAAGAAAGTTTTTATTACCAGAGAGAATCAAGAAGAAAAATTATTCTATTTCTTGTTAATGTCATTAGGGTATTTACAACAAATAAAAATTCAGTCCAAAGATGATGATAAAATGCATGGCGGATACCAATTGGATATAGGAAAAGGTAGAGCCTTTCTTCTAAAGGGGTGAGTGATATGTCATATGAGAAAATAATAGAAAATAATTGCAGACACAATTCAAATATTAATTGGTGGCCTAAATTCGCATTTCACTATACAGATGTTATGAATGCAATCGGAATACTAAGAGAAGGTTATTTATATAGCAGATATGATGCATCCCAGAAGCATTTGATGTCAAATGATAATGCAAGTCGACAAGTTATCGATATGACATATTCAGGGGCAACATCAAATGTCAGGTTTTATTTTAGACCATTAACACCAACTCAATATCACAATGAAGGTTTTAAACATCCTGCTTTAAGATATTGCCATGACATAAATGCAAATGTGCCTGTGCCCATATTCTTTTTATTTGACTTGAATACGCTTTTACAATTGCCAGGGACACGGTTCTCTGAACAATCATTGGCAGGCGGTGGTGAAGTTTTATTAAGTGGTGAAGATAATTTTGCTCATTTGAATTTTGAACAGATTTACAAGAATGGTTATATGGAAAATCCTGAATTGGAAAAGAAGTATAGGCATGCAGAGATTATTTATCCGGATGCATTTGAGATTAAGAACTCACTGCGATATATCGTTTGCAGAAATGACATTGAAAGAGCGACATTATTAAATCTGTTGAGAAAGGAAGATATCAAAAAGTTTTCAAAGTATAAAGATATTGTTGTTGTAAATAACGATTGTTTTGAAAATAATGGCCTATATGTGAATGAATGTAGATATTATGTAGATAAAGTGGTTATAGTTTATTCTAAAACGGCCAATAAGAACAGATATACAAATCAATATAAAGAAAATTCAGATGAAAAATTAGAGCTCGATGCATATGCAGAATTTGATTGGGTTCATTCATCAACCCTTGTTGAACGAAAAAGTTGTAGTTTTAGTGTAGATTATGAGAATTCAGAATCAATTACTTTTACAAATCTTGTGAAACCAGAAGGGGCAACTGCTCTGTATATGAAAGTATTTTTTGAAAAAATAAACTGTGATTTTTAGAAAAGCCTGTATTTGTGCGGTTTATGCCGCTTTACAGGCTTTTTATACTGCCGCTTTGCTGTGAAAAATCAACAGAAAATCAACAGAGCCGATAAAATCAACAGCTTCACCAGCTCACCCCGGGCGGCTGTTAGTAGTATAAAATTATATGTATCTATTCGCTGGGGAGCAGTACCGAAAGTACCAAAAACAAATGGTGTTATAACTCTATCTTTTATCTGTTACACATCAACACAAAGAAGATAACTATTTATCTTTATTCTGGTACAAGTCAACAGTGCCACACTGTACCACATAGCCCGAAACAGTACCAACCGGGAAAAATCAAAAATTTTTCTTGCTTCGATGGATAAGAAAAGCCGCTATATTTGCCCGGGTTCTTGTGGTTCTGTGTGTTTTCTTGTCGTGGTGTGCTGTTGGTATCTCTCGGGGGTTGTTCTGGTGCTTGAGCTGGTGGAGCAATGGCGGCGTGTTCCTGTGTTCTGGGGTCTGTTGCTGGTGTAGGTTGGTGGAAGGGAACGACACGACAAGACGCACAAGCCCGGGCGGTTGTGATTCGTTGAGAAAATCAAGCAAAAAATTCTTTTTTAGGTAGGAAGGTAAGGCGGCGGGGCTACAAGCTCATATAAACACCACAGCAAGCCCACAGAGAGCCAACAGAACGCCTAAAACGATACAGCAAGGGATAGATACATCAACAGGCAAAATCCAATATAAAGCACCACAGAACGCCACACGACAGACCAACAACGGAACAAAGAAAAACCCCGGCGGGGTGCTATCCCTCCGGGGCTGTGTCTTGTGTCTTTTATTCTGTTTCTACGATGGAACAATAGAGCTTTTCAGCAAGTGCGGCGGCTGGTTTCAAAGCGTGGGGCATTTCTACCAGTGCTTCGGGGTTGTCTGTGTCAACTGCACATAATACAGTTAAAAGGGCTTTGAGCTGTAAAGCGGTGTTTTCTAATTCTGATTTTTTCATATTTTTTTATTTCCTTTTCTTTGTTATGCGTGTTTTTGATTTTTATAGACAGCTTCGGCGAAAATTTCCGTTGCTCTCCGCTGTGCTTCTTCGTTGGCGTGGCTGTAAATATTGAGCGTAACAGAGGGGTTACAATGCCCCAATTTTTTAGAAACGCTTACAACATCCGCACCGTTCGCAATGCTCAATGTTGCCATTGTGTGGCGTAATGCGTGGGGGTGCATACCGGGCAAATTGTACTTTTTCCCGAACTGCCTTATATATGCTGTTATGGTGTTAGGGTTTAGTAATTCGCCCTCGTTCTGTGTGAAGCAATAGCCCCCGGTTGTCTGCCCCTTGCTGAAATATAATAAAGCTTGTTGTTTTCTCCATTCCTTGAGAACTTGCAAAACAGGGGCGTTTATTATAATTTCTCTGCTTTTGTGATTCTTTGGAGTGCTGATATATACGCCTTTTTCTTTGGTGTATTGAGCATTTCGGCAAATTGTAACTTTACCAGTTTGAAAATTGATTTCTTCCCATTTCAACCCGGCAACCTCACCCCGGCGGCAACCGCTGTCAATCATAAAAAGAACCATAGCCCGCCATTTTAGCGGCTCATTGTTTAAGCATTCCATAATGTATGCAAGCTCGCTTTCAGAATAAACAAGGGCTTCTTGTGGTATATCGTCTTTTCTGGGCTTTGGCTTTTTCATGCGTTGCATTGGGTTTTGAGGTATCACGCCATTTTCGACAGCACTTTCAAAAAGTGTATGTAAAACGGTGTAATAACTTACAATAGTACCATGTGTTAGCGGCTTTTTGCCCTTTTTCGCTTTGGTGGTCTGTAAATCGGTTATGAACTGTTTAACCATTAGAAAATCAATATCTTCTAATTTCATTTCGCCGAACACAACCGCCGGGCGTTTTAATGCCTGTTTATATCCTTGTATTGTGGTGGCTGAAAGCGTGGCGGCTTTTTCCTGTAAAAACAGCTCGACATATTTATTAAATGTCGGTTTTCTCTGTTCCTCTGCCTTTTCCTGTTCGGCTTTCTCTGCCTTTTCCATTGCATGGGCTTTTTGCTCCTCTTTGGTGAGGATTTCGCCACGATTGCAAGCCGCTTCAAATTCGCCCATGACTTTTTGAAGCTCTCTTTCTATTGCTCGTTTGCTCCATCCCTCTGGGGGTGTATATGTCGTTGTATATGGTGTTAGCTGTTTCCCGGTGAGCTTGTCACGCCCCCGAGATACTTTTATTTGATAGCTTATAATTTTACCCTCTTTATTTTTTCGGGCTGTATAGCTTGCCATTGTTTCAACCTCCTTTTTATTTGTTCTTTTTCAGAAGCTCCGCAAGAACAACAAGCGGCAATATTAAAATACAAAATAATGCTAACATTTTTCTTTTCCCTTCCTTGAAATTTGGGAGCGTGTGAAATATAATACATATTGCACCCGCTCCGGGTGTATAGCTCTTTTCTTTCATGCTGTGGCGGCGGTTAGATAAAGGGCTATTATTTTATGCGACAGTAAAACGCTTGTAGCTGGTTTCTTTGCTGTACTCTGTGAAAATGTCGGGGCGGTCATGCTGTAGGGCTTTGCTGTCAAAGCGTGAGCTTGTAACCGTCTTGTAGCTTGCTTTCGCCGCTCCTTCTGTGACCGTTTCACGGTCTCCCATGATGGCGAGAATATCGGTTTTAATACTGTCGTTCATTGCGGTTAATTCCTCAATCAATCGCTTGTTTTCTCTGTACTCATTGCACAGCTTTTCAAATTTACTCATCAATCACGCTACCTCCTTTTCTACGCTGTAATAATCGCTGTGTTTTCCGTGGTGTCCGCTGGTTTTATAACCGCATTTTCTCAAGATTTCCCAGAAACACGAAGCACCAACGCCGCCCTCAAAATAAGGGATTGCACCGTACCCGGCACCGTAGCCGCATATTTCACCGTTAGAGCGTCCACAGCTTGCGGTTTTGCTCCTGTCGCTCTTGCCAGCTCTCAAACCATTTTCTTTCAAGGTATAGAGAGCTTTCAACACGCTGTCGCACTGGTTAAGGGCTTCGGCTATTGCGGCAGATTCTTTATCATATCCGCAACCGCTCGCCGTACCGCTGTAAAATCCTGTGTTAGTGTGTACTTCGGCATGAGGGTTATAGCCCCAAGTCCGAGAACGTACCCAATCAACAGAAATAGAAATAAATGTGAGGTCTGCGGCTTTTGCCACTCTGTCGAGTTTCGCCAGCTCTGCGGCGGTGTCCTTTTCAATCGCTTTTAACGCTCTTTTTGTGGCGAGTTCTACCGCCTTTTCTCTGGTGATTTCTCCCCGGGTGTACTGCGTCCATCTGGTTTCTGTGCTATACTCTTTTAACCCTCTGTCGCTGTCGGTTCTGTGTTCCTCTGCCCATGTCGGCATATATCCATTGAGGATATAAAAAGCCCTGTTTTCTTTTCTGGTGTTGCTGTCCTCGATTACAATTTTCTTAATCTCTGTAAATTCCATGTTGTTACCTCCTATAGAAATATAATTAATTTCGTTTTGCTATGGTTTCATTCTACACTATAATGCAACGATTGTCAACACCATTTCAAATATTTTTATTCGCTTTAGTTTGTTTCGTTGCATTATAATGTAGAAATCTATTGACTTGTGCTTTCTGATTCTGTATAATGGAATCACTAAATCTGAAAACCCGAATTGGAGGTAAATGTCATGGAAAATATCAGAAACGAAATCAAATCTTATATTGCGGCTTCTGGGTGGTCTTTGGTCGATATAGTCGCAAAGATGAACGAAAGTCGCTCCGAATCAGAGCAGACAACACCACAGAACATTTCCAACAAACTGACCCGAGGAACAATTAAATACAGTGAAGTGAAGGAAATCGCTGAAATTATTGGTTTCAAAGTCGTTTGGGAGAAGCAAGCATAGTCGGGGGTGTGACCTATGAGAAAACATATAGTCGCAAAGTCGAAAGTCGCTCTGATAGTCGCTTGCTTCGTTCTCCTTGCTGTGGCAGTAACAGGCTGTAGCGAAGAAAAGGAGCTAACCAATGTTGCGGAGTACGAGGGCTGTTCCCTTGAACTGACAGGCGGCAAAGTCGAGACCACAGACACCGGGAAACAGGTCTTGAGAGTATCAGCCGCCTACACCAATAGCAATGCCGAGCCACTGTACGCACTATGTTCATTCGGTGTAAAGGCATTTCAGAACGATACAGAAATCAACGACCTGTCGGACATAAACGGTAACGAAGCTGTTCTAATTAAGGAAGTCAAAAACGGAAAGGCGTTATCTGTCAGCTATGTTTTTGAGATAACCGATGAATCCCCTGTAGAAATCCTTGTATGTACGCCGACTGCCAATGAAGAAATCATCGCAAAGGCGGTTTATCTTGACACCGAACAGTCTTCGAGCGAAGAAAGCAACTGATAGACAGAAAGCCCCACCCTATACCGGGTAGGGCTTTTGCCTTATCTGTCGCTTATTCTGTCTGCTGTTCTTCGATAGGCGGCTTTTCCTTTTTGACAAAGTCCTTATATTCGGACAGCTTGAAAAGTGCGACCATGTCCGGGTTTTCCTTAATCACATCTTCAACCTTATTGGCGATGGTGATATAGTCAGCCGGATTTGAGAAATCCAGTCCTTTAACCTCTCTCATGTACCAGTTGATTCTTGCAATTTCAGCCTTAGAAAGACGCTGTTTCTCTGCTGTGACCTCCTGTAACTGCGGGGTGTTATCGAACAGGTCGATATAATGCTGATACAGAGGGTCAAACTGGGTATCTTTCTCATTATCCTTTACCGTGTAGAAAGCATGGTATTTAATATCCATGTTATCCCACTTTTTGGAAAGCTCATTACAAGCCCCCAGCAGATAGTCACTCGCTTCATTAAGCGTGTCAAACATCACTCGACAGTCGAGCTGGACAGGTAAATTGAGCGTGATACCGTTCTGCTCGCTGATTGCCTGTAAGACCCTCATAGACTGGTAATTCTCGAACAGAACTGGGAGAATGTGGTGTACCTCGATAGAATCCACATCACCTCGCATTTGCAACGCCGACAGAAGACGAAGCTGTTCCTCTGTAGGAGCTGTACACAGCATATTACCGATTTTCTCGAATTTGGAACTAATCAGAGCGGCAATATCCTGTTTGGTAGCTTCTACGATGGAAGCGACCATTTCATTAAACTGCTGGGCGAGCTGTTCTCTCTTTTCAGCAATAACTTTATTGCTCCATACATCCTTCAACTTGTTAATATCCTCATAGAGATATTTCCGTTCGTTGCTGATGAACAGATACAAGGTCTGCATTTGCTTCTGAATCCCGGAGAATGTCAGCTTCTTGTTTTTGTTTGGAGCTGTCTCTTTCCACTTACTGTTGAGCTGTCGAATTTCATCGGATAACTGCTCAAAAGACTTGTAATCTTTAACATTTACTTTCATTGTATATTCCTCCTGTAATTATGAATATATTGTGTGTGGTAAGTCCGTTGGAGTTCGGGAGGAGAGTTGCCCCTACCGAATCCCAGCTTTCTTCCTGTGGCAAGCATGAGTGATAACATAGCGTCTCCTCCGTTTCAAGGTCAATCAGTCGCTTACTTTGTGAAAACATAACCGTTTGCTTTTTGCTGTGTTATAACAGCGTCATTGACTGAACGGTTTCCAATCTGTACGATTGTCTGTTCCTTTTTATTCGCCTGTGTCTCTGTAGCAGTAACCATACGATTTATAGAAGGTTCTACATAGTCTCTGTAAAAATCTCTCAAATCGTTATAGGTACTGTTGTCGTTCTCGGAGCGTCTGTAGGCTCTTTGAGCGTCTTCGTACACTGACTGTGCGAGAGAATTGCAAGGGTCATAACCGCTTGCAGAAGCCAACACGAGGTTGTCGTTGATTCCAGCAGTGCTTACAACAACAGCATTGATAATACCGTTTGCACAGGTCACAAGGTCTCGTGATATAGACTGCCAGTATCCAGCGAACTGTGCCATACCGCTCACGATAGAGCTGTGCATAACTTTAGCCAACTGGAATCTGTTAAGGACTTCGGTAGTACCATTTACATGACCTACCAGCTCTGCACCAGCTTCCCCGGCAACAAATAAGCTACCGTGACTGCCAGCTCTCGGCGTTCCTTTTGCATATTTAGGTACAGAATCCCACCAGCTTCTACCAAAACGGTCTATAGTACCGCCGCTTTCGTATAGCTAAAAGCACCACTTGCTGATACCATTCCTCCACCAGAAAGACCTAACCAGTCCTTGATTTTCCCATACCAGCCTTTCAAAAGGTTTACTGTTACGGAAACAGAGCCACCAATTCTATCAGAAACCCATGAAGCAACCGTACTCCAACCGCTCTTTGCAAGTGAAATACCCTTAGAAACAGCACTTCCCAAATATTGTTCAACCCAACTGGAAACTTTAGACCAGCCAGATTTGATAAGAGAAATGCCTTGACTGATAACAGGCAATGAACCAATCCAGTTCTTTACGGTAGTCCACAAATGCTTAATCAAAGAGATACCCTGTGACAATACCGGGATATTACCTATCCACTGTTTCACTGTAGTCCATTTCTCTTTAAGCAACTGAATGTACTGGGAAAGGGTTGGAATGTTGCCAATCCAATTCTTAACGGAATCCCATTTCTCTTTCGCCAATTTAATGAACTGGGAGAGGGTTGGGATGTTTCCGACCCATTCCTTTACAGTAGTCCACTTTTCCTTTAAGAGCTGAATGTATTGAGAAAGAGTAGGGATATTACCAACCCATTCTCTGACGGTGTTCCATCGTTCCTTAACGAGCTTGATAAACTGTTCCAAAGTAGGAATCTCGCCAACCCATTCTTTGACGGTGTTCCATTTTTCTTTCGTCAGCTTAACTCCTTGCTCTACGACAGGAATGTTGCCAATCCAATTCTTAACGGAATCCCATTTCTCTTTTCCGAGGGAAATGAGCTGTTGGAGGGTTGGAATCTTGCCAATCCAACCTTTAACCGTAGTCCACTTGTTCTTAACCAAATCGACAAACGCTTCAAGATTTACACCGTTCTTAGTCTTGTCAGCCCACCACTCTTGAGCGTCACTCCACCATTCAGAAGATGTATTCTTGATATTTACAGCCAGCTCACCGACAGGGCTTTTTTCGATAGCTTTTGATAGTGGTGTCGTAATG
>JBJELB010000028.1:0-15810 GCA_051878935.1 Lachnospiraceae bacterium
CTTCCCATTGTATTTCCTCTATCACGCGTTGACTGCTCTGTGCATTGTCTAAATAAGTATACGTCTTTTCAAATTCATGAAAAACTGCTTCCGCATCAAAATTCTCTTCTAATGAGCGGATTGCACCGGCTAGTTCCTGTTGATTCTGAATGACCGGTCCCGGTAATTCCTCAATATTTATATAAAAATCACGCATTTCTTCTTTATACCGCTCATAATCGTACATAAAGAACAGAATCGGACGTTTCAAGTTCGCATAGTCAAAGAAGACACTCGAATAATCGGTAATCAGCATGTCACTGATGATATAAAGTTCATTGATATCATCCCAGCATGATACATCATAGACAAAGCCCTGGTAATCTTCAAAATGAAACGCATTGGCTACCAGATAATGAGCCCGGAACAAAATGACATAATCCGCCCCCAACTCCTGCTGCAGCTTCTGAAAATGAAGCACCGGCTCATAGGTAAAGCCATATTCCGGTTTAAAACAATCATCCCGGAAAGTAGGTGCGTAAAGGATGACTTTTTTCTCCTGGGGAATTCCCAGTTCCCGTTTGATACGCACGATATCTCGCTCACTATATTGAAACAGTGCATCGTTTCTAGGATATCCCGTTTCCAATACCACAGGACTGCTGCTCTCTTCTATTCCAAATGCAGAACGAAGCTTATCCGCAGTAAATGCAGATGGGGACAGCAGGACATCCATCTTCTGTCCTTCTCTCCGGTACTGACGGTGTATCGCTTCTATCTTCTGTGCCTGATTTCCTTCCTTCTCCAAATCAAGCCCTAATCGCTTCAAAGGAGTGCCATGCCACGTCTGGATATAGTGTTGTCCTGCTCTTTTCGTCATATAGACCGGTGTGGTAGAATTCGTAATCCAGTATGCCGCCGTAGCATAAGCCTGAAAATAATCCGCTGACAGATAACGAACCACCTTTGTATTACGGTTACTTCTCAGGAAGCGGTACTTCTCCGGCTCCCGGAAGATCCAGATAAACTCATACTCTTCAAACCTCTTATCCTCGAGCATCTGATAATAAAGAGCTTTCGGACTGCATGCAAACCGCTTCCCCTGGTATGCTTCAAACACAATCCGTTTCTTACATACCGGCTGACGGCATGCGAGCTGATATTGAATTTTTCTCTTTGCAAGTCTTACCTGATCTATCACTTTGCTTCTCCTAATGAAATACTTTTTCTACAATTCTTTTTGCTGCATACCCATCATCCAGACTGCAGTAAGTGTCATAAAAGGCATCATACTGTTCCCGGTACTGTTCCTCTACTTCATCTATATTCAAAATTGCTTCTGTTACCTCTTCCTGTGTAAACAGGAGCGGTCCCGGTACATCTCGTTCCATATCAATATAGAAACCACGCAGTACATCCCGGTATTTTTCCAAATCATACGTATAGAATAAAATCGGTCTGCGCAGATTCGCGTAGTCAAAAAAGACACTGGAATAATCCGTAATACAGATATCCGATATCAGGTACAATTCTGTAATATCGTCATAATGACTCACATTGATGGCAAAATCACTGACATGACTCGTATCAATGGCATCCGCAATAAAATAATGGGTACGGAGCAGGATGACATATTCCGATCCAAGCTGCTCTCTCATTCGTTGCAAATCCAGCGGAAGTACAAACTTGTACTGTCCCGGAGCGTAGTATTCATCATCCCTCCATGTAGGCGCATAGAGAATCGTTTTCTTTTCTTCCGGAATTCCCAGTCTCTTTCGAATTCCACGAGCCTTTTCCTCTTTATCCGGTGCATGAAGCAAATCGTTTCTCGGATATCCGCATTCCACGATTTTATCACGATCCATCAAAAAAGCACTCTGAAATACCCGCGTTGAAAACGGATTATCAGAGATAAGGTAATCCCATTTTCTGGACTGCTGATAGAAATCCATCTTATAAGTCGGAAGTGCGGAATGCACATCCTCCATGTCAAACACCAGCTTCTTTAACGGCGTTCCATGCCATGTCTGCAGCATAATATTGCCCGGACGTTTCTCCATCCAGACAGGCTGTCTCATATTATTCACCCAGTATTTTGCCCTTCCAAGATAATAAAAATAACGCAGGCTGTTATGCTTTACTTTTGTCGGATTACCGGGTATCGGTGTATGCTTGTCATTGATAATCCAGATGTAACGATAGCGGTCTTTCTCATGCTCCAGCAAATACTGATAAATATATTTACAGCTGTCAGAATAGTTCTTTCCCAGAAAGCTCTCAAATACAATCCAGTTTTCTTTCATTGGCATTTTCTGAAAGCAGAACTTTTGCAGGATTCGATACCATTGTCTCTGATTGGCTGCAATCACATGAAACTTATGGTGTACGATATAGCATGCACTCCGCCGGATTGTCAGCTTTTCCTTCGCATCTTCGATTGCTTTTAGTATACGGCGTTCTTCCCATGAAAAAGTATGCCATGTCTCTGAAGTGAAGCTACGAAGTACATCACTGGCCAGTATAAAGTCACTGTTGCTCTGTGCGAGTGCCATCGAGAACTTCTTCGTATACAATTGTAACAGATAAGCTCCAAAAGCATGCTGCAGTGCCGTTACCCACACATTCTTATTCGTCAATACCTGTAAGCCCTTGTGATAGGCTTCACAGTATTGCATAAAACGATTCTCATCTTTTCTCTGGTCCAAAGCCGGCTGGTGAATCGGATCATTGTGGAAACGCTTCACATAAACACTGTCCCGCACCAGACCAACATGCCGGGTATGTGCCATGACCATGGACATAAACGGAATATCACTATAATAAGTCAGAGACTCATCAAATCGTATCTGATGCTCCTCCAGAAAGGAACGTCGGAACAGGCGTCCTGATACGGATTGCAGGATTGCTTCCATTTTTTCCGGCTCCAAATTCAATGTTTCACCTGTTTCCTGCTTCTCACACAGATATCCTGCTCTTTTATGCCAGGTTGTATCTCTGACTCCGTTTACGACATCATACTCTCCGCTTTCCATTTGTGTAAGCAGCAGAGAAAGTGCATTCTCCAACAGATAATCATCACTATCCAGAAAATAAACGTACTCACCGGTTGCATATTCTATCCCCAGATTTCTGGCCGCAGCCACTCCGGTACGATCTTCCTCCGGTACATATAGCTTTATAATCATTGTACTTGCATATTGTTCCAATAACGCAGACAAGTCTTCCGTGGTATGATCCGCTATCAATAACGTCTCAATATCGGGAAGACTCTGTGCTCGGATACTTGCAAGACAATCCTCTAAATAAGAGATTCCTTCATGAAAAGGAACGATCAAACTGATTGCCAATTCGCATCCTCCTAACTCTCTTGAAACACCTTTTCGACGATACGTTTTGATGCAAATCCATCATCCAGCGAACAGAAACGCTGATAGAACGCTTCGTAACGCTGCGCATACTGCTCACTCACTTCATCAATATGCCGGATAGCATCAATGACCTCTTCCGTAGTATATAATAACGGTCCAGGCACCTCCGTCTCAATATCAATGTAGAATCCGCGAAGAACATCGCGGTACTTCTCAAGGTCATAGGTATAAAATAAAATAGGTCGTTTTAAATCACCATAATCAAAAAATACACTGGAATAATCCGTGATGCAGATATCTGAGATCAGATACAACTCTGTAATATCCGGATACTTACTCACATTGTAAGCAAATCCATCTAAACCGGTTACTTCCAGATGGTCCGCAATGAAGTAATGGGTGCGCAGTAAAATGACATAATCATCACCCAATGCTTCCTTCATCTTATACAAATCCAGTTTTAATGTAAATTTATACTTGCCCGGTTCATAGAAATCATCATCCCGCCATGTCGGTGCGTATAATACCGTTTTCTTATCTGCCGGAATACCAAGCGCCGCACGAATAGACGCTGCCAGTTCTTCACGGTTTGGTGCATGCATCAAATCGTTTCTCGGATAACCGTACTCCAGGATTTTCTCCTTATCAAACAAGAAAGCACTTTGGAATACTTCCGTTGAAAAAGCGTTATCCGAAATCAGATAATCCCATTTTCTGGACTGACTGTAAAACTGTTTCTTATAAGTCGGAGTCGCAGAATATACTTCATCCATGTCAAAGACCAGTTTTTTCAAAGGAGTTCCATGCCAGGTTGCAAGGAATACATTTCCTTCTCTCTTCTCCAGCCAAACCGGCTGCCGCATATTATTTACCCAATACTTTGCTCTGCCAAGGTAATAGAAATAACCCAGACTGAAACGGCGTACGATTTTCGGATTGCCGTCAATCTTGATGTTCACACCCTTGTCCAGAATCCAAACAAAGCGGTATTTGCCCGGATAATTGTCCTTCAGATAACGATAAATGTATTTACAGCTATCCGAATAATTGCGTCCTAAAAAGCTCTCAAATACCACCAGATTCTCCACCATCGGCATTTTGATAAACCAATGGGTATACAAAGTACGGTATAACAGTTTCTTATTTCGAATGACACGGAAAAATTTCTTACGTGCCAGATGATTTCTCGTCAGTTTCTGGGTTTTTGCCAGATTGCCCTCACGCAGTGCTTTCAGATGTTTCTTCTTATAGCGTGACATACCGCGGTAAACCCCCGGGTCCATCTCACAGGCTACCTCACGCATCATCTGATAGCGCTCTTGCCGCCAGTAATCTTCTTTTCCGCGACGGACACGCGTTACAAAAAACTTTGTATAGTAATTGACCCATTTTCTCTGTAAACGCATGGAAAGCTCTTCATCCTCTGCCGGAATCACACTGCACGCATACCGGTATGCATCCAGATATTCTTTGAATTTCTCCGGATCCTGCATTTGTGAGATCGCCGGCTGCTGAATCGGGTCATTGTGCTTTCTCTTAATATAATACGATTCCAGATTTCTGGCAAAACCATTACTATATGCCAGTACCTGCACGGTAAAGGACAGGTCTGCATAGAAACGGAACTGCTCCTGAAACCGAATCTGATGCTCATCAAGCAGACTTTTACGAATCATCATATGAAGGGCAGAGATGTTACGCAGACCTCTTTTTTTCGTAATCAGACGGCGATATACATAATCTCTGTCCAGATTCGTGTCGTCACGCTCTTCCGTTTCCCGATGAAACAGTTGACGTACCATGGAAAACAAGGTCCGTTTCTCGTCATCACTGACATCCTCACCGGACTCTTTTTCTTCCTCTTCCTCCAGCTCCGTATAACTGGAGAGAAAAATCTCCCTTTTAAACCATGACGACACTTTCTTACCATATACAACATCAACCTGTGGATTCTGTTCATAGGTGGATATTAATTTATGCAAAGTCCCACCATATAGATAATCATCCGCATCCAAAAAGTATATAAATTCTCCGCCTGCGTGTTCCAAACCTGTGTTGCGTGCCGCAGCGACACCTGTTTTTTCTTCCAGCTCCAATACGGTTACATTAATTTTCTCTTTGAATTCTGTCACAACCGGTATTACATCCTCTTTCGGATGATCCAGTACCAGAAGTGTCTCTATCTCAAGTCCGGCCCCCTGTGCCAGTTCTTCTTCAATACTACGAAAACAATCTGTCAGAAATGCAGTTCCCTGCCAAAAGGGTACAATGATGCTTACCTTCATGTTCTCTTATCCTCCAAACATTGTTACTCTGACTGGTTCATACCCAGATCTTCTTTAATTTTTGTTGTGGAGATTCCCTCTGTTCTTGGCAAATACACAACTTCACAATACTCTTTCAGAAAATCAAATTTTCCTTTCCAGTCATCACCCATCACAAAGACATCGACATTGTTGTCAACAACGTCAGATATCTTCTGTTCCCAGGTATATTCCGGCAATACTTCATCTACATACTTAATCGCTTCCAATATCGTCTTTCTATCCTCAAAGGAATGATACGCTTTCTTATTTTTCAATGCATTAAACTCATCCGACGATACCACAACAATCAGATAATCTCCTAATGCTTTCGCACGACGGAGCAAATTAATATGTCCTACATGCAGCAAGTCATACGTACCATACGTTATTACCTTTTTCATCTGTTCATCCTCCAATCATTTCCTCATATTTTGCAGCAATCTCATCAATCTCACCCTCGGCAATAAGTCTGCCATGCTCCAGAATAATCGCTTTGTTGCATAACCGTTTTACCTGCTGAATCGAATGTGACACAAACAGAACCGTTACACCTTTATCAAACATCGATTTAATTTTCTTCTCACTCTTCTTTCTAAACTTTGCATCGCCTACCGATAACACTTCGTCCAGAATCAGAATCTCCGGTTCCACAATCGTTGCAATGGAAAATCCCAGTCTCGCTTTCATACCGGAAGAATAATTTTTCAATGGAACATCGATAAAATCTCCCAATTCTGAGAAATCTACGATTTCCTGATATTTCTCATCAATAAATTCCTTGGTATATCCAAGAACTGCACCATACAGGTAGATATTCTCTTTCCCTGTATACTGCTTGTCAAATCCGGCTCCCAGCTCTAAGAGTGGTACAATCTTCCCTTTCACCGTTACCGAACCTTCGCTGGCCTTCAAAACTCCGGCAACTACTTTAAGCAGTGTACTCTTTCCTGCGCCATTTAAACCGAGAATCCCCAAACGGTCTCCCTTGTTCAGTGTAAAGTTCACATCCTTCAATGCCCAGAATTCCTGGTAATGCAGTTGTCTGGTAATCAGCTTAATAATATAGTCTTTGATATCATCAACCTTCTCGGCACTTAAATTAAATTTCATACCGACATGATCAACAACTAATACTTCTTTTCCCACAGCAAACCTCTCTTCCTATATGTTAAGAATGAAATCATCCTGTTTTTTATAAAAGATAAACAATCCAATCACCAAACTGGCAAAACTGAAGATGGCGAGATAAAGCAGCTTATCCATATCCATCAGTTCTCCATACACTGCATTACGGAAAGTACAGATGGCAGCATATAACGGATTAATATCCAAAACCCAGTCATATCCTGTTTTCACTACACGTGCCGGTTCATAGAACACTGCCGACGCGTAGAAGATCAGCATCGTCGCTACGCCCCATATATATTCCAGATCACGGAAGAATACAGAAATCGTCGACAAAATCATTCCCACTCCCAACGTCATCACAAACAACAAGAAAATCGGAACAATTGCCTGCAGCAAATATATAGTTGGCTTTACCTGATAGTATACAATCACTCCAACCAGGACAATCAGGGACAGCAAAAACATCACAAAATTGGAAATAACCGAAGATAACGGGTAAATGTATTTCGGTACATAAACTTTCTTTATCATGCCTGAATTACTGCGAATCGATTTCAGTGCACCTTTGGTTCCATTATTAAAAAACGTATACAACAGACGTCCGGTCAGAATGTATACCGGAAATGCATGATCCGACTTTCCATAAAATCCGCCAAAGACGACAGCCAATACCATCATCGTCAGCAATGGCTCCAGCAATGTCCACAGTACGCCCAGATAAGAACGTCTGTATTTCAGCTTGATATCCTTCTTAACTAATTCCCCTAATAGAAAACGATACTTTTTAAAATTAAGAAAAATCTGTTTCATCATTTCTCCTTTTTCACTTTTTTCTGACCGGCAGGTTTGCTTTTTTCAACTGTAATACTGACAACGGCTTCTGTTGTATTCTGAGCCAAAGAAACACCTTCCGGCAAATATTGTGTCAGGTCATAATTCTGTTGAAAATCTTCCGATAGATTATCGGCAGAGACATCATCTATCGTGATTGTTTCCAGATCACTCAGAATGCGTTTATTCGCAGATACGGTAATCTGTTTCGGCTCATACTCAACCGAAGTCATGGTATACCCTTTTTTCACGGTACCTTTCACACGAATCTCCAGGTCAACTACCTTTGTATGATGCAGTTTCACTTTTGCCAGACTGGTCTTACTGTCACATTCCAACTGTGTGGCAGTTACCTCATTTCCCTCAGCATCAAAAAACTCAATCTCTGTCTGCTGGGAAATATTATGTGTAATACCGGATATGGTGACGCGGACGCGGGCTTCCATAATACGATTCACAACACTTTGTGCTCCTTTAATCGTAATAATGTTTGGCGATGCCGATGTAGTTCCCACTACATATTCAGAGCCCGGTGTTCCAAGCACTTCAACAGAAACCGGCAACTTTCTCTCTTTCGTATCTTCCAGCTTCAGTTTCAGCATATCATTATTCTTAATGCGAATCTCCTGTATCTGCGAATCCAGACGTCTGGCTTCCACATTAATCGGTGCCGCATAGGTAAGTGACAGCTTAGACAAATCGGCTGTCGCACGAAAATCTTTACTACGCAGTGAATCCAGCACAGAACGTCTCGCTGTAACCGAAATCGTGATAACATCCCCTTCTACAATCTCATATACTTTATCCAGAGACGATAACGCCGAATCATTCACCGTTTTTACTTCGATATTTGAATAAGTCCTTGTCGCAACCGGGTCATTGATATTTAATACCAAAAACCATAACAAGATTGCAAACAGTACCGATAAAATCTTTAATCCCAGATTATTGATTTTTTTCATGTTTCTCTCTATCCTTCCACCATTTCAAGCTTCTGACATGGATCGTCTTCTTCTGGCGATCCAATACCTTATTCCGGATAGTAACCGCCTCGATATCACGATACAGGGTACCGTCCATTGCCAGAGACACCTTGCCCGTTTCTTCAGAAACAATAATCGTAATACAATCGGACACCTCCGATACACCCAGTCCGGCCCGATGCCGTGTTCCCAGTTCTTTACTAATCTCAGTATTATTTGACAATGGCAAATAACAGGTGGCCGAAACAATCCGGTTCGGTCTCAGAATCACCGCACCATCATGAAGCGGCGTATTATGTTCAAAAATATTAATCAACAGCTGGCTGCTGACCTCGGCATCAATCGCAATTCCGGTATGTTCAAACTCTCCCAATGCTACTTTGTTTTCCAATACAATCAAAGCACCCGTGCGCTCCTTTGCCATCTCATAGGTAGCTTTAATAACCTCCGTAATGGTACGGTCCGAATAACGGTCTTCCTCATTTTTTCGATTATCATCAAAAAAGGAAAGTGAAGAGAACAGTCCATTTCTGCCGAGCTGTTCTAATGCTCTTCTTAATTCCGGCTGAAACAGAATAATCACAGCAATGATGCCAACACTGATAGTATTACTTACCAGCCACAGAATCGTATTCAGATTGAGAATTGCCGCAAATAACGTAAATAAGAACAACACAAGGATTCCTTTAAACAAGGTCCAGGCTCTTGTTCTTCGAAACCAGACTAATAATTCATAGAGCAAAAATGACAAGATAATAATCTCCAGAATATCTGTCCAGGCGATTCGTGGGACCGCTAACAAGTTCCAGTAGTTGCCAAGCAGGCTTCTTAATTGTTCCATAAATCTTCCTCTTCTTCATCTTTTATGGTGCTAATCTTCTTTCTGGTGATATCCTGAACCGGAACATTCACCTTTGGCACCGCTTTTACATAATAATAGTATTCGTCATCGGAAAATTCAACCGTTTCTGCCCGGCTGTAATCCGCTGATTTCAGGAAAAACTGTGCAACACTTCCACACAGTAATGCCAGAACCGTCTGCACAATAATATAAACCAGCATATCTGACATCTCAAAATAATAGCTTCCAAACAAAAATGCGAACAGGCACACCATACTGCCTGTTACCACCGCTATGTACCATGCATAGTCAATGGATATGCGGTACAAAAAAGCCACCACGATAATAACCAGTGAGAATACAATCATTGTAAGCCACAGCATGTTGTCATCCAACATATGTTTTCCGATATAGGCCACACTCTGTACACTCTCCGGCAATGTACCACTTTGCAAAACCGTAGTATAGTCACCGACATATTGAGCCATATAGCACAGGAGAACACCTGACAATACCGGTACCACTCCCAGAACCCCCAATGTCATCCCTGCGATCACCGGAACTGCAAACCACAGCTTCGCCAGAAAAGCAACCGGTATCAACAATACCGGATAACAAAAATACTCATCATAACGCAGATACAACGCATATACAACACAAAAGAAAACCGCGACCGCAATTCCCAATTGAGTCGATACTGTTATCAGCTGAATCGACGTGATACCCGCCATCAGAAAGTAAAAGTAGCGAATCGGAAGCCATACCAATAACACACACACTCCGATCATAACCGGATATTCCTTCGTAATACTTGAAAAATGAAACAGCTGTGCATATGACCAGTAAATGAAAACATATAACAGCAAACGTCCCACCGGATATGTGATTTTCTGATTCTTCTGTATGAAATTCTTAATCCTGTCCCTCAGGGCCAATATCTGAATCATCATTCTTCTCTTCTTCCTTTTCTTTCGCTGCGATATATTGTGTCACTAACTCTTCATCATAAAGCTCCTGCAGCTTTTTCAGGGCTCGCTTATACCGGTAGTTACCAAACTTGGCCTGCTGATACCGTTTCTGTGCCATCCTGTAACTAAACCACAGATTAGCAGCCAGAAACACTCCATAACCTGCCAGTAACAGGATACATCCGTTCCGAAGCTCTTCCACCCTGCAGTGTCCCAGGATTTCATCCATACCCAGAACCAGTACCAGACCGGTTACTGCCAGAAACGAAGCAGTTGAGATGAACAGAGTCTTCCATTGATTCATTCGAATATAATCTTTTTTATGATACTGGTGGATACGGAGATTTCTTCCCTTCTCACGTTTCCGGTAAATAGACAATTCTGTCATCAACGCAACTTTCTCTTCGTTTACCATCTGCTCCCTTTCCTCACGTTACTCAATCACTAATAATTATACCACTTTTTCTGATTATTTCTACGATTTCTTTGATGTCTTCCACCGGTAATACAAGGGCAAACCTCACATATCCTTCTCCTAAAGAGCCAAAGCTGCTGCCGGGTGTACAAATAACACCGGTCCGTTCAATGAGATCAAGACAAAACTCCATGGAGTCTGCATAGTTCTCCGGAATCTTCGCCCAGACAAACATAGAGCCCTGTGCATCCCTGACATCCCATCCAATCGAACGCAATCCCTGACACAGCGCATCTCTTCTGTCCTGGTATACCCGGCATTGTGCCAGTACCTCTTCCTGGGGTCCCTCCAGGGCCGCAATCGCTGCTGTCTGTACCAGCAGGCTGGTTCCATAATCAAACTGGGAACGTAATGTACGGAACTTATGAATCACTTCCCGGTTTCCTAATAAAAACGAAATCCGGATGCCGGTCAGATTATACGTTTTCGACAACGAATTAAACTCAACTCCTACCTCTGACGCCCCCGGCACCTGGAGAAAGGAGATTCCTTTCCTTCCATCATAAATAATCTCCGAGTATGCATTATCATGCACCATTAAAATGTCATATCTGTGTCCAATCTCTGCCATTTTCTCATATAATGCTTCCGGTGCCGCAGCACTGCTCGGATTCGACGGATACGAAAAAACCATCATTTTCGCCTTTTGCAGCAATTCCTCCGGGATGGAATCAAAGTCCGGCAGATAATCCTGTTCCGGTAACAAATCGTAATACTCTACTCTGGCTCCACACAGATACGGTCCAATCTCAAAGATCGGATAACATGGATTCGGTACCAGCACGACCTCTCCGGGATTGCATACTGCCATCGCCAGATGAGCCATGCCTTCCTGTGTTCCTGCTACTGACATAATCTCAGACTCGTCCAGTTCAACCTCGTATCGTCTCTGATACCACTGCTGTACTGCTGATAACAATTCCGGAGTATCCCCCATAGAATATTTATAATTATCTGGCTCCATTGCCGCCCGGCTGACTGCTTCCATAATGTGCCTCATAGGAGCAAAATCGGGGGTTCCAACGGAAAGATTGTAAACCGGTCTTCCCTGCTCTAAACGTTCCTTTTTCTTCTCATCCAGACGATGAAATATATTGGCACCAAACCGGTTCACCCGTTTGGAAAATTCCATAATATCCGCCTCGTTTCCTGTAGATTTCTTTCGTATCTCTTATTATCCCATACAATGGAGGATTTTGCAACACGCGTCCAAACTTTGGGCGCACTTTATATACTATATTATATAAAAACGCGCTCCGCAGATATCACATAAGAGTGCGCGCCTTTGCAAAAAAATCGTCAACCAGCTGTGTTTCAAGTATCTTTCTGAGGTCGTTTGAAAACGTCGGTGCTTAGCTTCTATATTTCAGAAGCTTATGCACCGCTACGTTTGAAACCGAATGAAAATGTACCTCAGAAAGATACTGAAATCACTAGCGGTTGACGGAAGTCTCGCCACTGGCGCGCTTCGTGATATCCACGGAATGCGTTTTTTATCATTACTATTTTGCTATCTCATCCCACGTCGGAACTTCCGTTCCTACCACTTCGGATGTAAATGGCGTACCATCATTTTTCTCAAAATGTCTGGTTGCCTTCTTCACGTACTTAAATCCTATGTATAACAATGGAATATTACACAGGGCAATTAAGATATTGGCAAAATCAGACAGATTCCATAATGCCCCCAAATCCAGTCCGGCAATATTGGTTAATACACCAAACGAAATAACGACCAGACACAAGACACGAATCAGCGTAATGAATGACTTTTTCTGCGATATACGGTTTGCACAGATTTCCGTAAAGGACATAAAACCTAACAGACATGTAAAGGCAAACAAACCAAAACACATCGCAACCAGCATGATGACAACATTATTCAATGCTGTTCCAGGCGTCAGTTCTGCTGCAGATGCCAGATATTTCGGAAGCTTATCCATTGCCATCCACACATCCCCATTGCCTGTCTGCCATACACGTCCCATTACAACCACAAAACCGGTCAACGTACAGATTACAATAGTATCTAGGAATACACCGATCGCCTGTACACACCCCTGGTCACACGGATGCTTGACATCAGATGCCGCTGCCGGCATAGTAATCGTACCCTGACCAGCTTCATTCGACATTAAGCCACGTTTTACGCCCTGCGCCAATGCGGTACCAAATGCACCACCAAAGATTGCTTCCGGTTTAAATGCTTCGGTAAATACCGCATAGAAAAACCATGGAATACGGTTAAGATTCAAAACAACCAATACGATAACAGTCAATACATAAACCACTGCCATAATCGGTACTAAGACATCTGTCAGCTTCGTTACTTTCTTAATACCACCAAAGGTTACTGCAACCACTATCACCAGCAATACTGCAAATGAAATCCAATACAGGGAGGAATTCGTTGCAATCTCTGTCCCGGTAATAACACCTGCAATCTGTCCAACCGCAGAAATCGTATTAAATCCCTGAGCCGGGAAGCAGAGCAATGCATAGATAATGTACATTAACGACAGGATAACACCCGCAACAACAGAACCTTTCAGTAATCTCCGACCATAGAAAGAAAGGCCGCCGATGTATTCATCCCCTTTTTTCTCTTTGAAAATCTGCGCCAATGTCGACTCAGTGAATGCTGTCGCCATGCCGAAAAACGCAGAAACCCACATCCACAACAATGCTCCCGGTCCTCCTACCGAAATCGCACCGGTAACGCCCAGAATATTACCCGGTCCCACTCGCATCGCCGTTGACAGGAAGAAAGAAGCTAACGGGGAAATACCCGTTTTATCCGCCTTACTTGTCTTTAAAACGTGTAACCCATACCGAAACTTACGAACCTGAATAAATCGTAGTTTGCAGCTAAAGAAAATCCCCGAACCAATCAGCAGAATAATTGCCAGTGAAAAATTCCCCAGTATCGGTATGTTGGCATACCAGTCAAGGTTCGTTGGAAAGTCCCAGAACCAGTCAGAAATCACCTGAATTCTGGCACACACCGCGATAATCGCATCAAATAGTGTCTGCATAATACATCTCCTTCTCTCTCGTATAAAATATATTTATATTATACTATATTTCTGAGATACAGACAACCTCATGTTCCTATGCCTTATCGATTTCATTCCGATACAATATTCTGCAGCCACACACCACTTCGGATCATGAAAAATCCGATGATTACTTTGATGATTTCTGTAAACTGAACCAGAAAGAATACAGCGGTTATCGGAAGCGTACTGTAATGTGACAGCAAAAAGGCAAACGGAGCAACCAGTACCCATGTGTAGACGCTGTCAAACAAAAAGGTGACCATCGTTTTCCCTCCGGAACGCAAGGTAAAATAAGCACAGTGTGAGAAAGCACACAACGGCATGACCAATGCTGAAATCAGAATAAAGGTACGTGCCAGCTCTTTGATACTGTCCTCTGTGTTATAAATGGACGGAAAGAATCTTCCGAAAAAAGCCATCACCAGTGCAACTACTGCACAGGCGACTACACTGAAGAAAATCATTTTCGTATCAGCATCCTTCGCTTCCTTCAGTTTTCCCGCTCCCAACAGCTGCCCGATCACAATCGAAATGCAGGCACCCAGTTGAATATAGACAATATTAAACAGATTGGTAATCGTGGAGGAAATGTTTTGTGCCGCTACTACTTCCAGACCACGAACAGCATAACACTGAACGATGACCGCCATACCGGCTGCCCACAGCATCTCATTCACCATGAGCGGTGTCCCTTTTTTCATGATATTGAGACAAATATTCTTCGGAATCCGCACACCACGATACACGCCTGTAATATACGGATTTTTCTTTGGATTTCTGTGTGTCCATGCCACGACGATGATACACTCTGTGAAACGGGCAATGACGGTTGCTGCCGCAGCACCGGCAACTCCATAGGCCGGTATCGGTCCCAATCCGAAAATCAGGACAAAATCCAGAATCAGATTCGTAAATACTGCTCCCATACTGGCGAGCATCGGTACCAGAGTCTGACCCGTTTCGCGGATAGTACTGATATAAGTCTGGCTGACTGCAAACGGAAGCAGACCCAGCATCATGATTACCAGATATTCTTTTCCATATTTCAAAGCCAGCGTAATATCTCCCACGCTGCCTGAATCGCTAAGATATAGGGAAATCAACTGTTCATTACAAAAGAGGAATAGGCACAGTGCAATCGTCGCTACCAGTAAACTGGCATACAGCTTATAGCGAAAGGCATATTTCTGTCCTTCATAATCACCTTTTCCGTAGAATTGGGCACTAAAAATACCGGCGCCGGAAACGGCACCGAATACACAAATATTAAATACAAACATCAACTGATTGACAATTGCCACACCGGACATCTGTTCCGTGCCAATCTGGCCAACCATGATATTATCTAAAAAGCTGACAAAGCTGGTAATCGCATTCTGGATAATCATCGGAAGTGCCAGAAAAATAATACGCTTATAAAATTGTCTGTCTCCAATGAATGTTCGTTTCATTTTTTTCAGCATACAATACCCCCTCACAGAGTCATACTGAATTCTATTCTACATAAATAAAACAGGCTGTCAAGCAAACAACCTGTTTTGTATAATGAAATCAATTGATGCCTGCGAATTGCTTCGCTGTTTCACAGCTTTCGCAATTCTGCAAACATTCGCAATCCGCTGATTTACCAGGTAAATCGCTACTTGCTCATGTTTGGCAGGTCACAAGTTCCAATGCCTTATCATGCAAGCATGAACGGCATTTTGACCTTGTGACACAGCATCATATTCATATCGGTATCTCCGTCATCAATTCTTTATCCATTACATTTAAAACCTTTGTTACAATCTCCAGTTCTTCTTTTGAAAAGCGTTCTTCCATACGCTGGATAACCTCATCCATATATTGATAACTGATATTATAATAATCAAT
>JBJELB010000029.1:0-2924 GCA_051878935.1 Lachnospiraceae bacterium
TCTAATACTTTTCCATGCACACTTGCATAATTTCCTCGTAATAAAGAAATGCTCAGGAACACGAGTATAATAGAAACAAACCACATCATTATACTAAAGACTATCATGTTAATCACCCTTCAACTTTCCGATTTATCTAACTTTATACCATTCTCCGGATGCAACATCTTTTTGTAAAAATAATACATATCCGTCATCTACCAACGCCTACTCTTATATTCCTCAATCAATAGTGGTTGAATAAGAGGATATGTCCATTCAGTTGGCAACTCATCAAATAAGACAACTTTTTCCATCTCACTATGTAACTCAGTGTCAAACTTTGTTATATCCGCAAAATATAGCATTCCATATGTTTCTTCTCCGGTATCATTTACCCTGTTCTTGCCAATAACTGAATAGACACATACAGGCTCAATGGAAAAATCAATTGCTCCTGTTTCTTCTTGCAACTCTCTTTTGGCAGTCATATCTATTGACTCTCCATCTTCCCTATGACCACCCGGCACTTCGTATGTATCTCTTTCCTTATGTTTACAGAATACCCATTTACCATTTGATTTAGAAATAATCACGGCAAACTTCAATAAATTATCATCAACCTTATCATAAAACTTTACTTCCATCTATATCTTCTCCTTAACGCAATTTATCAATCTGATAGTTATAAACGCCTTTGCAGATAAATCATGTCCACTAACTGAACGCCACACTCATATATTGGATGGTCATAATTGTCGGTAAAGAAATTTGGGACTTTATGAGAACGGACAAAACCGCATTTTTCATAAAATGGTATTGTCAGAGGACTATCGCCCGTTCCTACCTGTAAGATGGAATATCGGTCTGCATATTTGCAGGCAATGAAATCAATCAGTTTTTTGCCATAACCCTTCCCTTGATTCTTCGGTTCAACCGCAATATTCTTAATTTCAAGGATTCCGTTCCCTTCATCGGTGACAACACATTCAGCCTTTACATTGCCATCCTCAAGCACATACATTGTGCCTCTTTCAAGATAACGGTCGACCATACTCTCCTGTTCATCTGCCAATAGCAGCAATGATATATATTTCTTTTTATTCTCATTCACTTCCAGAATTTTCATATGCGTCACCTCGTCAACTTCTTTTTAATCCTTTATTTTTCCCACGACTGAGGTTTGAATTTGTAGGTTTCCAAAGAAACAAAAGTTGGTATTCAATATTATATTGAAGTGAGTGGTGCAATGCCCTCAACGCAGGTCTTTCATAAGCCCTCGGCGTTTGAGAGCGAAATACACCCTTGCAGGGAGCAAAGTCACGCAGGCGTGACTTATACAATTATACAAATTACCGCGTTTATTACTTACTTTTTAGTTTTCAACTATTTCTCTGATATCTTAAGATTCTTTCTGCGTTTGCTTGCAATAAGAATCAATCCCGTTCCGGAGATAATTGATAATATGAACAGCCAGACAACAGGTGTATCATCACCGGTTTTAGGTGCCTCATTCTGGTTGTTATTACCATTGCCGGAGGTATCTTCTTTGATGGTAAAGGTTGTGCTTGCTGTGCCATCCGTCCATATCATCTCAAAGGTATGGCTTCCAACAGAAAGGGAATTCAGATAGTCTGCTTTCAGTGTAACAATGGTAGAACCTTCCTTTACAGTATAGTTCTTAGCGTCAACAAGGTTTCCGTCAACCTTAACTCCCACGAACTTAGAAAACTCTCCGCTTCCTCTGATGGAAAGGCTTCCGTCTGAATGCTGTGTCCAACTGCTGTTTGTACCATCCAAAATTTCATAGACTACCGGGTCAGGAAATTGAATGGTATAGGTAAATGTCTCTACACTACTATCCTGCATACCGTTCTTTACAGCAATTGCCTTGATGGTAGTTGTAATACTTTGTCCCTCTGTTCCTGTCACCAAAATCGGTGCTGTGTACTGTTGCGTGGTTCCGCCAGTTACACCACCAGTAATTGTTGGTTCACTTCCATCGGTGGTATAATAAATCGATGCTCCCTCTGTGGAAGAGGTAAGTGTTACCGACTGATTCTCTGTATAGGTTCCGGCTGTCGGATTTGCTGTCGGTGCTCCAACGATGCCTGCCGCACTTATGGTGATGGTAATGGTTGTGGTAATCGAAACCCCATTTGTATCAATGGTTGTAGGGCAATCTACCATACCATTTAAGGTTACGGTCTGCTCGGTTAATACAGACGGGTCATAGCTTCCGCTTGCCGGTGTAGTTGTATTCCATGTAACCGGTGCACTACTTACCGTATTACCCTCTGTCACAATATTTATCTGCTCCGGCAAATTCATGGCACTATAAGCGGTTCCGTTCGCTACGGTTATCGGCTGTGGTGCTGTGATACTTGTCAATTTATCCTTTGCTGTTGCAGGAAAAGCATATGTTACCATAAGTGTTCCGTCAGGATTCTTAACACTTGTTGCAGCATTTCCCATTACGGTAGCTGTCGTGGAATCCGTAAATTCGTAGACTGTAGCTGCTGTAAGTGTAATGCTTGCCGTGTAGCTTGTATTATATCCCGCTGTAGTATCACTTGGTGTCCACGTAATCTGTGGTGTGGTACTGCTTACACCTTCGGTTACGCATGATGCTTCGGTATCCAATGCAGTATTTGACACCGGAGTTTCAATATCTGTAATTGCTACTGATGAAATATCACTGACCACAGTTTCAGTTGCATTTACCGCATAAGTCACATTATCCTCGGTTATTTCCAGCCAGATTTTGCATGCGGATAAATCTATATCTGATGTCAAACCAAGTGCTGACTTAATATCCGAAGCATTTATCGTCTCTGTTCCTGTAATCTGCTTACTGTAATACCAGTCATTTGTTCCGTCATTGCCCTGCACGACAAGTGCCACGGTTTGTGATGTACTGCCCTTCACCGCCTTAATATCACCTG
>JBJELB010000030.1:0-2801 GCA_051878935.1 Lachnospiraceae bacterium
AGCAACAGCCTTCTAAGCTGTGGGTCTTGGGTTCGAACCCCAACGGAATCACCTTTTGTCAAGGCTAAGATGTTGATATCAACGTTTTAGCCTTTCTTTGTTTTAAAAACCTCACAACAATACACACAACATCGGGAAATTTCACCAACTTTATGGCTGCATTAAAGGAAAATGGCGACTCTATTCTCACGAACAGAACCGCCACAAATAATCAATAACAGATGAGATCATGGAGCTAAAATGATCAAAGCATGAAAAAAATCCTCCAAAAGGAGTTAAGCTCTCATATTTTTTGCTATCTTTGCAGTGCCAGAAACTTCATTGTCTTTTGGTTTAGCGACACTAAGATAAGTAACAATCGGACACAACCAACTTTTGGTAAAAATTAAACTAATGATTATGACAAAGACTTATTTACGTACTCTTGTTGCCACGATGCTGCTGTCAGCAATGTGCTTGGTATCTTGCGATGAACTCTCCGATAACGAAGACAAACAAGGTGGAAATCTCATGTCTGTGACGGAAGCTTTGAAAGACGGAATGATAAAAATCACCAAGCACATCGGTGATTGGGATGCAGCGGTTTTATATGCCGAAGACGGGTACATCATGTACAAGAATGAGGTGATAGACGAGACCCGGAATATGGATTACATCCAGATTCAGTCCCCTGATGCGGATTATGATTGTGCCATTTTTGCCAACAGTGACAATTCCCTTCCGGAATTGATGGCGATTGGTGACGAACTGTTCTTTTTCTATAATGATGGTGACTCTATCATTAGCATATCCCATACTGCTACGGATGGCGTTGAGCAAGTGGACAGCATCCCCTATACCTTTGCCATGGATTCGCGCAGTCAGGGACAGGCAACCATCACATACAAGAATAGTGATGATAAAGTGCAGAGAGCTATTAAATCCTTGAATACCATTTTACAGCGGACTTCTTATGCGTCAGACAAATTTGAAAAACTCAAAAAAGCGTTGGACGATATAGTAAAGCGGGATTACCATATAAATTCCGCAAGCGTGGTGGACTCCATCGACCTCTGTAAGAAGTTCTATGACGAGCAAGGTGATTCCGTGGTTTATTGTGTCGCTGCAGCGGCTGATAAGGACAAGGTAAAATATAGAGATGTGAAATACTCCATATCCGTTGAGACCCGGCGCCCCATAAAAGTGGAAGCCCACACTGCCGTAGTTGCCGGAAGGATAAGTTGTGTTTCTGAAAACTTCCGTAAATTGGGAACATGGGGCGTGATATATTCAACCGACCGCCATAATCTGTCTTTGGATAACAACGAAGGCATAGTCTATGCCAATTCTAACAGTAACAAGGAATTTAGGATTACCCTTTCGGGATTGAAAGCAAGCACCAAGTATTATTACAAGGCTTTCTATAAGTTCAACTCCAAGAATCATGGAGACTTGCGCTTCAGTTATGGGGATCCAAATGCTGACAGTTATGTAGACAATTGGGATCGTTCTTTTACCACAAAAGACTCCACTCTATGCCCTGATAACCATCATCCCCATGCCATCGATCTTGGCTTGCCGAGCGGCACCAAGTGGGCGTGTTGCAATGTGGGTGCCTCTACTCCCGAAGGATATGGTGGCTATTATGCCTGGGGGGAGACGAGTGAGAAGAACTATTATGACAGGGATAATTATGCATATTATAATCCGTCCACAGATGATGTAATAAATATTGGCTCTGACATTGCTGGCACTACTTACGATGTGGCTCACGTACAATGGGGTGGTTCATGGACTATGCCTTCACTTAACAGATTTTCGGAGTTGATAATCAATGCCAGAAGAAAGTGGACTAAACTCAATGGAGTAAATGGTATTCTTATAACGGGCTTGAATGGTGGACAGATTTTTCTTCCTGCTACAGGATGGCGCATTCTTGATAATTACGACAATGTCGCTACTAGTGCTCGCTACTGGTCAAGTACTCTGAGTGCAGATTGTAACTTTGACGCAAATTTCTTCGGTTTTGATAGCAACGATTGGGGATTAACCGACTATAACTATGGTGGGCGCTGTAGCGGATTCTCTGTGCGTGCTGTCTGCCCGTAGCTCCAGAATTTACATTCCAAATCTTATTGTGATTTAGATTTTTCTATAAAGTTAGTCGACACAATGGATTTAACGGCATTTGATTCTGTAAAATACACCACAGGTCAAGATGGTAATTCAATTGGGCAGTTAACTTTAAATAAATTGAAGTCTACAAAATACATTAATAACAGGAGTAATACGATAAAAGTTGCGCCCGACACGTATAAGGGAAATACGATGTTTCGATACATCATCATCATGTTCGGCCTCTGTTGTCTGAATATACTCAGGCTGAATGCACAAGTAAATCCTTTGATAAGGGCCAAGTACAGCCAAAAATCACCATACAACGATGCTTGTCCAGACGGAACCGCAGCAGGTTGCGGACCTGTTGCCATTGCAACATTAATACAGAGTATGTTGTCAGCAAAACATTTATCAGATGGAACTTTGAGGCAATTATACTCGGTGTTGTCGTTTTGAACGATGCAAATATTACGGGGCGTGTCAAATGACACGCCCCTTTTTTGATGTCTCTAATATTGACATAACCTACATATATCTACGCTTTTGCATTCGTTGTCAGCAAAATCGAACCACGCCTTGCATCTGCTGGCCTTACCGTCTAATGTAAATGGACGAATTCAACCTTCTTGGTGATGAACGTCAGAGTGTTGCTGCGCGCGTTTCCTTGTGAGACGTCTTATCCAAAGGTAATAGCCTGTAAGGGG
>JBJELB010000031.1:0-14939 GCA_051878935.1 Lachnospiraceae bacterium
CCCGTATTAAAGAAGAAATCGGTGCAGGCAAGGATGTAAAATATGCAATCCGTGGTGGCTTTGACAAAGCATTATCTGCAATCGTAGATGGAAATGTAACGACTTTGATTGCTGCAGCTGTATTATGGTTAAAAGGCTCCGGTAGTGTAAAAGGCTTTGCACAGACATTGGCAATCGGTATCGTTTTATCCATGTTTACCGCATTAGTCATTACCAAACTGCTGATTCATTGCTTCTATGCGTTTGGTGCTAAAAATCCGAAATTATATGGTAGCAAGAAACCGGTTAAAGTTCGTAACTGGGTGAAAGTGAGCAAATTCTGTGGTTTAGTTTCTGCTATTTTGATTATTATCGGTTTGGTATTTTTACCAATCAATAAGAAAAATACAGGAAATGTATTAAATTACAGTCTGGATTTCAGTGGTGGTACTTCCGTAACAGTAACATTTGATGCGGATACAGAGTTAAGTGATGAGTTAAAGACAACAATCAAGGATCAGATTGCTGAAGTTGTTGATGACAATAAGATTGAGGTTCAGGCTGTAGAAGAAGAAAAACAGCTGAATTTCAAGACAACGAAGGAAATGACAAACGAGAATCGTATTGCTGTTGAGGAAGCTTTAAAGAATGAAGAGAATTCTTATAAAGTCGGTGAGATTGAAACAGAAACAATTACTTCGAGTATTAGTGATGAAATGAAGACAGATGCAGCGGTAGCTGTTATTATCGCGGCTATTTTGATGCTGATTTATATTGCAATCCGCTTTAAGGATATTCGTTTCGGAGCCGGAGCTGTTATTGCTTTGATGCATGACGTATTGATGGTATTTGCAATCTATTCTGTATTTAAACTGTCAGTAGGTGGTAACTTCATTGCGTGTATGCTGACCATTGTAGGTTATTCCATTAATGCAACGATTATCATTTACGACCGAATCAGAGAGAATATGAAAGCAATGAGTATTCGCAAGGATGGCTTGGAAGCAATCGTAAATACCAGTATCAGTCAGACGTTCTCACGTACGATTAATACTTCTATTACCACTTTAATTACGATTACATTACTGTTTATCATGGGTGTTAGTTCGATTAAAGAATTCGCATTTACGATTATGGCTGGTGTTATCATCGGTGCTTATTCATCCGTAACGATTACCGGACCATTATGGTATTTGTTAAAATCAAAAATTGGTGGCAAAAAGACCGCTAAATAATTCATATTAATATGGGCTGTCACCCTGATAGGATGACAGCCTCTTCTTTTAGCAGGTGTAAGCATGGAAAAATGGAAAGTGTATATGAAAAAAGCAGATTTTTCTGCGCTTGGAGAAGAATTTCATATTGATCCGGTGATAGCCAGAATTATCCGGAACAGGGATTTGATAAACGAAGAGGATATCCGGAAATATCTCTATGGAACAAAAGAAGATTTATATTCTCCGTTTCTTTTAAAGGATTGTAAAACAGCTATTGATCTGATTCATGATACCATATGCCAAAGGGGAAAAATCAGGATAATTTCGGATTATGATGTAGATGGTGTGATGTCAAATTATATATTATTTAGTTGCTTAAAGAAGGCAGGAGCTCATGTGGATTACGTCATACCGGATCGGATAGAAGATGGATATGGTATCCATATGAGAATGGTAGAAGCGGCCTATATGGATGATGTTGCATTATTGATCACCTGTGACAATGGTATCGCTGCAGAGGCAGAGATTCAAAAAGCAAAGGATTTGGGAATCTGTGTGATTGTAACAGATCACCATGATGTTCCCTATATACAGGGGGAAGAAGGAGAAAAAGAGGAGAAACTTCCTCCGGCAGATGCTGTTGTCAATCCTAAACAACAAGCATGCAGCTACCCATGTTGTTATCTGTGTGGTGCAGCTGTTGCATGGAAACTGATGTGTGCCTATTTTGAAACTTATTATTTACCAATGGAATATGCGGAGAATATGCTTCCTTATGCAGCAATTGCTACAATTTGTGATGTGGTTGATTTGCTGGATGAGAATCGCTTGATTGTACAGTTGGGACTGGCTATGCTTCGTAAGACGGAGCATATGGGACTGAAGGCATTGATGGAACAGAATGAGTTGGTGCAGTCAGAACTGACAGCATATCATTTTGGATTTATCATAGGACCGTGTATGAATGCGACCGGCCGTATAGCAACAGCAAATCTGAGCATGGAGTTGTTGTTAGCCAAAACGGAAAAGGATGCAAAGAAATATGCCATGAAGTTATACGAGTTGAACCAGCAGCGTAAAGATATGACAGAGCAGTATTTGCAAAAAGGAATTGACTATATTGAGACACGTGGTTACTGGAAGGATAAGGTGCTGGTGGTCTATCTTCCGGAGTGCCATGAGAGTATTGCAGGTATTATAGCCGGAAGAATAAAGGAAAAGTATTACCGTCCTACTCTGGTAGTAACGAAAGCAAAGGAAGGATTAAAAGGCTCGGCTCGTTCTATAGAAGGATATCATATGTATGAGGGACTAAACCGATGCAAAGGGCTTTTGACCCGCTTTGGAGGACATCCGATGGCGGCCGGATTCAGCTTGCCGGAGCAGAATCTGGAATTGTTAAGAAAGAAGCTGAATGAAGAATCAGGTCTTACGGAGGAAGATTGTAAGCGGGTTGTTCATATCGATGTTCCTATGCCTATTTCTTATATTACGGAACAGCTGGTTCAACAGCTGAATTTACTGGAACCGTTTGGAAAAGCTAATCCAAAACCGCTATTTGCTGAGAAACATGTGAGAATCCTCTCTTACAGGATACTTGGGAAAAACAAAAATGTATGTAAAATGGTAGTAGAGAATCAGTATGGGAAACGAATGGATGCACTCCTTTTTCATGAGATTGAAGCGTTTACCCATTTGTTGAAGACACACCTCCGAACGAAAACGCTGGATTCTGTATCCTTTCGTTCGTTGAAGGTCTTTCTGGATATTGTTTATTATCCGGATGTGAATACCTACCGTGGAGAAACCAGTGTGCAGATTGTCATCACGAATTATCAATTGGGATGACTTGACATTTTATAGTGCTGTTAGTAAAATAATTGCAAAGTTTTTATTTTGAAAGGAGATTTTCTATTGGACCCCGGGAATTGTATTTTGCTCATTATTTTGATACTGTTAATCTTTTTATCTGCCTTTTTTTCATCGTCTGAAACAGCATTTACTACGGTAAACAAAATGAAGCTGCGTTCTATGATGGATGAAGGTCATACCAGAGCAGGAAAAGTGCTGGATCTGATTGAAACTCCACAGAAATTGCTGAGTGCTATCCTGATAGGAAATAATATTGTAAACTTGTCTGCATCAGCGATATCCACAACTCTTGCGATTGAACTGGGAGCGAATGGTGCAACCGGAATTGCAACCGGTATTATCACTCTTGTCATCCTGGTTTTTGGCGAGATTACACCAAAAACTCTGGCTACGATGTACAATATTCAGATAACAATTATCTTTGTCAATGTTTTCAGGATTTTATCGATTCTGTTTACGCCGGTTATCTATATCGTGAATCATATCAGCTATCTTTTGCTCCGAATCATGCGTGTGGATCCGAATAAACAGGCTGCCACTATGACAGAAAGTGAACTGCGTTCTATCGTCGATTATAGTCATGAAGAAGGCGTCATTGAAACAAAAGAACGCAAAATGATAACCAATGTATTCGATTTTGGAGATTCTGTTTTAAAAGATATTATGATACCGCGTATTGATTTGGTATATTTATCGACTGACATGACTTATGAAGAAGTCTTGGAAGTATTTGAAGAAGAACAGTATACCAGGTATCCGGTTTTTGAAGAGTCTAAGGATTCTGTAATTGGTATTCTGAATGTAAAGGATATGCTGTTGTATATGACAAAGCACGAGAAAGAGAGTTTTCACATTCAGGATGTTATGCGCGAACCGTTTTTTTCCTATGAATATCAGAAAACATCGTCTCTGTTAGATCAGATGAAAGAGAATTCCATCAGTATTACCATTGTTTTGGATGAATATGGTGCCTGCGCCGGAATTGTGACGCTGGAAGATCTGGTAGAAGAGATTGTCGGAGATATCCGGGATGAGTTTGATGAAAAAGAAGAGGATCTGGTTCAGCAGATCGGTGACTATGAATACGAAGTAAACGGCACGACAAAAATGAATGATTTCAATGATATTGCCGGAACGAAGATTGAATCGGAGGATTACGATACGATTGGCGGACATATTATTGAACTGCTGGATGGCTTGCCGGATAAAGGCGACGAAGCAGTAGAAGACAATATCACTTACAAGGTGTTGTCTGTGGAAAACAACCGAATTGAACAGGTGCTGATAATAATCTCACCTGAGGAAGAGGAGATAGGAGAATCATATGAGGCATTTAATTGATCCGATGGACTTATCAAAAGAAGAAGTGGCAGACTTAATCCATCTTGCGAATGATATTATGGAGAATCCGGTGAAGTATCAGTCGGTATGTGCACATAAAAAACTGGCAACCCTGTTTTTTGAGCCAAGTACCCGTACAAGGCTGAGCTTTGAAGCCGCCATGATGGAGCTGGGTGGAAATGTCTTGGGATTTTCTAACGCCAGCAGTTCTTCAACGGCAAAAGGAGAAAGTGTATCGGATACTATACGGACCGTGTCCTGTTATGCAGATATCATTGCCATGCGCCATCCGAAAGAGGGGGCCCCGATGATTGCATCCCAGTATGCTACCGTTCCTATCATTAATGCAGGAGATGGAGGGCATAACCATCCGACACAGACATTAACTGATTTGATTACGATATATAAAGAGAAGGACAGACTGGATCATTTTACAATAGGATTATGTGGTGATTTGAAATTCGGTCGTACCGTTCATTCTCTGGTTAAGTCATTGTCACGTTATCAAGGAATTAAGTATGTTCTGATTTCCCCTGACGAGCTTTCCATGCCGGAGTATATGATTAAGGATGTTTTTCAGAAGAAGCATTTGGATTATGTTGAGGTGCGCACGATGGAAGAAGTCATGCCGGAGTTAGATATTCTATATATGACACGTGTTCAACGGGAACGTTTCTTTAATGAGCAGGACTATATTCGCCTGAAAGACAGCTTTATTCTGGATATGGCAAAGCTGGAGAATGCAAAACCTGATCTGGCGATTCTGCATCCGCTTCCTCGCGTTAATGAGATTGCGACAGCAGTGGATAAAGATCCTCGCGCATGCTATTTTAAGCAGGTATTGTATGGAAAATATATCCGCATGGCATTAATTATGACATTATTGGGGGTAGTGCCGAATGAAGATTGACAGTATTAAAAATGGCATTGTATTGGATCATATCCAGGCAGGCAGATGCATGGAGATATACAGGGATTTAGGTCTGGATCAGTTGGATTGTACAGTAGCCATTATTATGAATGTAAAAAGCAATAAAATGGGGAAAAAGGATATTATTAAGATATCAGACAATCTGGAAATCAACCTGGATGTTCTTGGATACATAGATCCAAACATTACGGTGTGTCTGATACAGGATGGCGAGATTGTAGAGAAGAGAAAGCTGGCTCTACCGGATCGCATCACAAACATCCTGAAATGTAAGAATCCGAGATGTATTACGTCAGTGGAACAGGAAATAGACCATGTATTTAAACTGACAGACCGTGAGAATCACGTATACCGCTGTATTTATTGCGAATCAAAAAATTCTGAATACTGATGTATGTTTTTTCTATAACAGGGCTACACTTCTAAGGAATGGAAAGGAGTGTAGTTCTTTATGTATCGTAATAAAAAAGAAATTGATAAGGCGATTGCCAATCATACGTTTTCCTTATCCGAGGTTCCGCCGGACGAGCGGATGAAATATGAGATTGCTCAGGAATTACATTATTTTGATAAGGTACTGGACGGAGGTTGGGGTGCATTGACGGCGCAAGAGTCGGGCAGAATTGGTGGAATTCTGCATAAAAGGAAACGGGAACAGGCAAAGGAGGAATAAAATGGTTTCAAGGGAGATGTTGGAATTAGGAACGAAACGTTCTGTGATTCGTGAGATTTTTGAATATGGCAGACAGAGAAAAGCAATTGTCGGAGAAGAAAATGTATTTGATTTCAGTTTGGGAAATCCGAATGTTCCGACACCTATGCATGTGAATGATACAGCGATTCAATTATTGCTTGAGGCTGATAACAATATGATTCATGCATATTCCAGTGCACCGGGATTCGATGAGACACGGTCGGCGGTTGCCCAAGCCATGAGTGAAGCGCATCACTGTTTCTATAAAAAAGAGAATGTTTTTATGACTGTTGGTGCAGCAGCATCTCTGACGATTACTTTGAAAGCAATATCCGAGTATGGAGATGAGGTGGTAGTATTTGCTCCATATTTTCCGGAGTATAAAGTATTTATTGAAGGAGTTGGGGCCAAGATGGTGCTGATTCCTCCAAAAACACAGGATTTCCAGATTTCTTTTGATGTGTTAGAACAAAAGATTACTGCAAAGACAAAGGCAGTCATTGTCAATTCTCCTAATAATCCTTCCGGTGTGGTATATTCGAAAGAAACTCTGAAAGAGCTTGCTGCATTATTGGAGGCGAAGAGTCGGCAGTTTGGGCATCCGATTTATCTGATTTCTGATGAGCCGTATCGTGAGATTGTTTTTTCAGGTGTTGAATTGCCTTATATTCCGGACTATTATCAAAATACGATTATATGTTATTCTTATAGCAAATCCCTTTCTTTACCGGGAGAGCGTATCGGGTACATATTGGTTGGAGATGAAGTGACTGACAGTAGGGAGGTATTAGCTGCTGTAGCCGGGGCTGCCAGAGTTCTGGGATATGTGTGTGCACCATCACTCATGCAGCGTGTAATAGAGTCATGTATTCATGATACCTCTGATATTGCAATCTATGAGACGAATCGTAATTTACTATACGATTCTCTGGTTTCCTATGGGTATGAGGTAGTGAAACCAGATGGAGCCTTTTATCTTTTTCCTAAGGCATTAGAAGAAAACGCATCTGCTTTTTGTGAAAAAGCCAGGAAATATGATTTGCTTATGGTGCCTGGTGACGGGTTTGGCTGTCCGGGATATGTTCGTATTTCTTATTGCGTACGGACAGAGATGTTGAAACGCTCGTTGCCGTTGTTTGAACAGTTAGCGAAGGATTATGGAGTAAGATAGATGGAAGCATATTCGAATTTTTCCAGAAGCTATGATATGTTCATGGATAATGTTCCCTATGAAGAATGGTCAGAGTATCTTTGTAATCTGATGGAGCATTACCATATTGAAAAAGGTCTGGTGCTTGAGTTGGGCTGTGGCACCGGCAGTATGACAGAGCTGCTTGCAAAACGCGGATACGACATGATAGGGGTTGATAATTCCATTTCCATGCTGGAGATTGCGAAAGAAAAATCGCTTGCCAATCATTCTGATGTCTTATATCTTTTTCAGGATATGAGAGAATTTGAACTGTACGGTACGGTGAATGCGATTATCAGCGTCTGTGACAGTATGAATTATATGACGACGGAAGAAGATATGATATCTGTTTTCAAACTGGCCAACAATTATCTGGAACCGGGAGGGTATTTCATTTTTGATTTGAATACGGTATATAAATATCAACAGCTTCTTGCAGATCATACCTTTGCTGAGGATCGGGAGCAGTGCAGCTTTATATGGGAAAATACCTATGATGAAGAAGATGCAATCAATGAATATCATCTCTGCCTGTTTCAGTGCAGGGATGATGGACTGTATGAAAAGTATGAAGAATACCATTATCAGAGAGCATATTCTCTGGAGAAAATAGCGGAACTTATAGACTTGGGAGGAATGGAATATGTAACGGCATATGATGCTTTTACGATGGAGCCGCCCAGAACAGACAGTGAGAGAATTTATGTGATTGCCCGTGAAAAATATCACGAGGGTAAAACATATCTGACTTCAGAAGAACAGGAGTAGTGGAAGATGGGAGATTATATGATTCGAGGTACGGCTGCTGACAATCAGATTCGTTTTATGGCAGCAGTTACGACAGATACGGTAGAAAGAGCAAGGACGATTCATAATACCAGTCCGGTTGCAACAGCAGCACTAGGCAGACTGCTGACAGCCGGAGCAATGATGGGGGCCATGAATAAGAATCCGGATGATTTATTGACGCTGCAGATTCAATGCAGCGGTCCGATTGGCGGTCTCACGGTGACTTCCGATACAGTGGGACATGTCAAAGGCTATGTGCAAAATCCGGAAGTGCTGCTGCCTCCAAGTAAAGCCGGTAAGCTGGATGTTGGAAAAGCCCTTGATCTGGGCGTCCTGAGTGTGATTAAGGACATTGGACTAAAGGATCCTTATGTGGGACAGACACAATTGGTATCCGGTGAGATTGCAGAGGATCTGACTTATTATTTTGCAACATCAGAGCAGACTCCGACGTCCGTTGCGTTAGGCGTGTTAATGAAGAAAGAGAATACCGTTTCCTGTGCGGGCGGATTTATCATTCAGTTGATGCCGTTTGCCGGGGAAGAAGTTGTTGATAAACTCGAGAAACGGATTAATGAGCTGACTTCGGTGACAGATTTATTAAAAACACTGACACCGGAACAAATGATAGAACAGCTGTTAGCTGATTTCGATATCGCCATTCACGATCAGCTTCCTGTGGAATATCACTGTAATTGTTCAAAGGAACGGGTGTCCGGTGCGATTATCAGTATAGGAAAGAAAGAGATTCAGGAAATGATAGATGATAGGGAGACCATTGAGGTTGGCTGCCATTTTTGTGGTGAGAAATATCATTTTACAGTCGAAGAGTTGGAGGAACTGTTGGAGAAGGCAAAATAAGAAGCAGGGGGGCGATACATTGGAGTATATCAAGAAATCCTTTTCTTTTGACATAAAGGGGTATCGATTCACATTTAAGAGTGTGAAATATGCAACATATCATGTGGGGATTCAGGAGCATTTTCATGCAAAAAACGGATTTGAACTAAATTATAATATAGAAGGATACAGTAAACTGATCTCGAATGGAGAACAATATCTGATTGAGCCTGATACCTTTTTTATCAACGGTTCAGGCAACCGGCATGCACAGTTACCTGTATCAGATGATACAGTTACAGATTATTGCATCTTCTTTTATATCGAATGGAAGGAAGAGAGTAAAAAGAAGGATTTGTATCTAGAAGATTTCAGCAATTTATCTTTTTTCATCTCCAAAGGGGATACAAAACTGTTAGCTTTATTGGATGAAATAAAAGAGGAATTGATAAATCCGCAAATTGAGAGCTCGGAATACCTGGAAGCAATATGCAGGCAGTTCATTTTGCGATTACTACGGCTCTATCATCCTGTGGAAATGGTTGAGATTGAGAATGAATTTATCAGCTCTGATGCCCGTCGTCTGCAGCGGATTGAGGCGGCTTTTTTATGGCAGATAGAGAATCTGTCTCTGAATTCTCTTTCGGAAATTATCCATTGCGGGCCAAGGCAGACACAACGAATCCTACAGCAGGAATATGGAAAAAGCTTTCGCGAATTAAAAGCATATTATGCCGTATCAAAAGCAAAAGAGCTATTATTGAATACGGATCAGTCTATAGAAGAAATTGCAACCCTGTGTGGTTGTACGGCTGCCAGACAACTGAATGATTATTTTCAAAATGAATATCATATCTCGCCTTCAAAATACCGCATGGAGAACAGAAAAGTATGATGTGAGAGCACCGCTCAGAAATACGTCACATTTGTCATATTTGTGTCGTAGTTCTGAGTGGTGCTTTTTTTTAATCCTGATATAATGATAATGCTAAATTATGATTAGGAGGGGATGCTATGCGAAAATGGAAAAAACTACTGTCTCTGCTCGTATCAATGGCTCTACTGGCAACCAATATTCCGGGTATGCCATTGCCGAAAAGCGTACCGACGCAGATAGTCAGCAGCGTAAACGCAGCAACAACTAAAGAAATTGCATTCAATGCAGTTGATTTGATTCGTACACAGGAATCAAAACAAACAACGAACTCGACCCTGTTCTCCGGAACAGAGGTTAATTACACGAAGGATTCAACTTATAGCTTTGATAGTCCGATTTATTTTTATCTTCCAAATGTGGATGCAAGTAAACTGGTGTCTATCAAGGCTCATTATGGCTTTATGAATGCATCAACCATGCCTGTGGTAGAGTATTATTCTTCACCGAACAAGATTTCATCACTTAGTCAGATAGATGTATCAGAGCTGACACCGTTTGCCGGTGCAACACTTTCAAAGAGCAGCAACTATGGTTACTTCTATTATACGCTGGATGCGTCAGGTGCCAGCTTCGCTGATTCACCAAGAGATGTGGCAAGAGATGCAACCTGTACGGAGTACAGTTTTCAAGCACCAGAGGAAACCGGTGATGGTATCATTGTGAGAGTAACTCCAAATGCTTCAACAGTACTCTATTTTGACCAGTTTGTACTGACGGTTGAAGCAGAAGAGGAGATATCTGTTCCTGCAGAGAAATCCGATCAGGACACATATACGGATACCTGGTTTGCCAATAATGTTTCCGTGAAAACCAGTGGAAGCACGAAAAGCAACAAAACCGGAACGATATCCGGAACACAATGTAATTATGATAATCTTTCTGATCCATCTTCCATCTACTTTTACATACCGAATGTTGATATGTCCCGTCTTCAGGAGATTCACACCTATGTCGGATTTGACAGTGGAAGCAGCAATCAGCAGAATGCAAAATTAACATTCCGTTACTATGCGGCACCGGAAGCTGTAACTGATGCTGCAAATATTGATGTATCGGAACAGGCACCATTTGCCAAGGCTACGATTTATAAAACCGAACAATGGGGTTTCTTATATTCCAAATTATCCTTTGACAGCACGGAGCTGTTGACGGAAGTGGAAGGATTAACACCGAGTAAAAAAGGTGTCATGGAAGAGGCATCCTTTGTGCCATTAACCTCTGCGACAACCGGTGTGATTGTGGAATGTGTAGTAACAGGAACATCGTATGTATATTTTGATGCCTTCCGTTTTGTATCAGCTTATGATGAAACTGACAGACATAACATCACATCAGACGGACAGGTTGCTCTTAATGAATATGCTTATGTAGGACAGACGGTTTCTTTGACAGTGCCTGATAACTATGTTGAGAATTCTTTATTGGTAACCTATAAAAACTTATCGGATGTAACCGAGAATGTTGTGGTAACGCAGGCTTCTGAGAATGCAGGGGAATACACCTTTACGATGCCGGATTTTGATGTCAATGTAAGCTGTCTGGTACAGGAAAGTGCCAATCAGCCGGTGATAGTCGGTACTGCCAGCAATTATTATGTAAAGAGTGGAAGTAATCTGACCTTTGATTTTGCAGTACCTGACCTGGACGAAAAATACCAGTATTCCCAGGCAACAGTCAAGGTGCCGGTTCGTACACATGCATCGAATGCCAAAAATATGACAGCCTCCATTGGCTCAACCGATTTTGATATCTCCGGAGGTGTGGTGAGTGGCACCCGGAATGGTGATTGTATCGTAAAGGATGCAATCAATCAGTTGGTGATTACGAATGAGAATACATCCGGTGTGGATTATTATCATGCAAGTGCCGGACATTATCCAGCAACAGCAGCAGATCTGGCAACCTTGACCTTAACAATTGAAGATGTAGATCTGCGCGTAGCCGGTATTACGATTGATGAGAAAAATTATTCCAATTATTCCATTATTCCAAATGGAAAGGCGGTATCCGATATTACTCTGGCAAAATATGAAGAGTATACCGTACCTGACGCAAAAATGGATATAACGTTATGGAAAGCAGGTAATGTCATTGCGACAAAGGAACTTTCTTTCACGAATACTGATTTTACGGATAATCAGTTAAGCTTTGCTTTAGGTGAGGAACTGATGATTCCGGAGAGAGCGGACGAAAGCTATGAATTGAAGATTCAACTAAAGGATCTTTCAGGAAATGAGTTAGCTACTCTGTTTTCTGTAAAAACAAAGAAGTTTAAGGAGAATCTGTTTAGAAGCAACATGTCTCTCTGGTATGATGAGCCTGCTGCAGAAGATGTCGATAATTGTTGGTCGAATTTTAATAGTGTTGACCACAGTATCTGGGAAGAACGCGCACTCCCAATCGGCAACGGCTATATGGGTGCGATGTCCTTTGGCGGCGTTGCTCAGGAACGACTTCAGTTAAATGAAAAAACATTATGGGAAGGAAAACCGAACCATATCTCCGGTGACATCAGCGGAAGCTTCCAGGCGGCACGTCAGGCAGCAGTTGATGGAGATACTGCGTCAGCAGAAACCTATGCACAACAGATTTTTGGGTCAAGTTCGAACTATGGAACTTATACATGCTTTGGAAATCTGTCGTTTGATTTTACGAATATCAAAAAAGGTACAGAATATCAGAATTACGTCCGGGCGTTGGATCTGGATAATTCGAAGCAAACCGTACAATATGATGTTGAGGGTGTAACCTATCAAAGAGAATATTTTGCGAGCTACCCTGACCGTCTGATGGCGGTACGTCTGGGTGCTGATGTATCCAACCAGATCAGCTTTCAAATGAGTTTTAGCAATCAGCCGAATAACTCAAAAAATATTGTGACAACATTTGAGAATCATACGCTGAAGGTTGCAGGTGAATTATCTCAAAACGGACTTCGTTGGGCTGCGGAATATAAAATCATTCCTACAGGTGGCAGCATAAGCTATGATGGCACAGGAACGGTAGAAGTATCGGATGCGGATGAAGTTGTTATTCTGATTGCTCTGGCAACAGATTACAAGTTCAGTCAGGAGGATGAGTTCCGTACCGGTATCGATCCTATGACGGTTACTGATGGAATATTAGAAAATGCAGATGATTTTGATGCATTATATGAATCACATCTGGAGGATTACAAGTCTATTTACGATAATGTTGAATTGAAAATTTCAGATGAGAATAATAAGCCGACGGATGATATGCGTAGCGATTACGCCAACGGAGATACGAACACGTTTCTGGATCAGTTGTTCTACCAGTATGGGCGTTATTTACTGATTTCTTCTTCCAGAAGCGGAAGTCTGCCGGCGAACCTTCAGGGTGTTTGGGCAGATCAGAAGGCACCGGCATGGCAGTCCGACTATCATATTAATATCAATCTGGAGATGAACTATTATCCGGCTCCAAATGGAAATATGATTGAAACGATGGAAGCGTTGCTTGACTGGCTGGAAGAAACGGCCAAGATCGGTCAGCAGACAGCGAAGAATGTATACGGATGTAACGGATGGGTATCCCATACATCCAATAACGCCTATGGCTTTACGGATCCCGGCTGGGGAATCAGCTGGGGAATTGCACCGGAATCTTCCGGATGGATCTGCTTAAATCTCTGGGATATGTACGATTATACAAAAGATGAGAAATATATTGACCGTATCTACCATATTATTCAGGAAGCAGTTCGTTTCTACACAGAATATCTGTACTATGATGAGACGACGGATGAATATGTAGCCGGTCCATCGGTATCTGCTGAACATGGAAATCTGACGATGGGTGCCAAAATCGCTCAGCAAATTATTGCACAGATTTATGATGTTTATATGGAAGCAAGTGCAATTGAAGCAGTAGGAGAATTGGTAGACAGTGATCTTCTTGAAACGGTTAAGCTTCAGAGAAAGAAGCTTCAGGCACCGGTTGAGATCGGAACCTGGGGAAATATTAAGGAATGGAACACCTATCAGGGTACCAGCTGTGAAGAAGGTACCAATCACCGACACGTTTCCCATTTAGTATCCTTATATCCATGTAACCAGATAACCAGAAGGAACCCAAGATTACTGCAGGCTGCCCGTACGACACTAAATACCCGTGGTGATGAAGCAACGGGATGGGCGAGAGCGAATAAGACTCTGTTATGGGCGAGAGCAATCGGACAGGATACGGACGATCTTACTTCGGAATTCAATGTAAAAGGAAAATACTATACTACAAAATCAGTTTCCAATGCAGATCGTGCATATAGTATTTACCAGGGTCAGATTAAAGACTGTACGTTATCGAATTTATTCGATACTCATCCGCCGTTCCAGATCGATGGTAACTTTGGTGCAACGGCTGCAATGGGTGAATTCCTGTTACAGAGTCATGATGGATATCTTGATATTCTGCCGTCCCTGCCAACTGCATGGGCAGATAAGGGTTCGGTAAAAGGCTTACTGGCACGAGACGCCTTTGAAGTGGATATCACATGGGAGGATGCAGCTCCTGTTACTGCTGCGATTACTTCCAATGCCGGAGAAACATGCTATATCTACAATAATGAGAAATATGGTACTCCTACGATTAAAGCAGATGGTAAGACTATAAAATGTGATATCGTACAGGAAGATGGATTATCACTGATTACTTTTGATACAACAGCCGGTACAACCTATACATTAGATTACACACCACTGTTGGGTGATACGAATCGTGATGGCATAATAACAGCAGTGGATGCACTTTTGGTATTATCACAGGGAGCTTCTCTTGATAAGGAAACAGCGGATGTTAATCAGGATAATCAAATCAATTCAGAAGATGCATTTTTAATATTACAAAAAGCTACGGAAGAAATAGAGTAACGTAGAAACAAAGGGGCTGTTCATTATGATATGCCCCTTTTATCATGAAAAATATGCCGTTTGCCCCGGTTGGCTGTTGCCGGCTGTGCTGTGTATCTGTTTTTTCTTGCACCGTATTCCGGTTTAAGAAGGACATGGCACTCCCTGTCCTTCACGCTTTATTAGGCGCCTTATGAGCCAACTCATCCACCGAAGTGTTTCATATATCTTTTTTATGCCGTTTTTGGTAACCACTTGCAACGCAAGTGATTGCCTACT
>JBJELB010000032.1:0-59176 GCA_051878935.1 Lachnospiraceae bacterium
CAATAATGTCCAAAAATGTTTTGCAACTTTGTCCAAAAAGTGCTTGCAAAAAACAGATATAGTCCAAAAGCAGTATTCCTGTCTCGTTTCCGGAAAGAAGAATGTACTCACCATTCTTATCCTTTACTGCAATTCCCACACGGTCACAATCCGGATCTGTCGCCAGCAGAAGGTCGGCATTGTAACGTTTTGCATACTCTACTCCGAGAGACATCGCTTCTTTCGTCTCCGGATTCGGATAAGGACACGTTGAAAAATTTCCATCCGGCATCCGTTGTTCTTCCACCAAGATCACATTTGTATATCCCATCTCTTTCAGTACTCTGGTTACCGGCAGATAACCAGCTCCGTTAAGTGGAGAATATACGATTGCAGCATCTTTCGCAATCGTTTCTCCGCACAACACAGACTGGCCCTTTACCTCCTCAAGAAAGGCTGTCATTACTTCATCTTTTATATATTCCACACTTCCGGCTTTCAACGCGTCTTTGAAATCCATCCTTCTGACGTCTGAAAAGATATCCAGCTTCACAATCTCTCCCAGAATCTCTGTCTCTGCTTGCGTGGTAATCTGACATCCATCCGATCCATATACCTTATATCCATTATACTTTAACGGATTATGTGATGCTGTGATCATGACCCCTGCAGAAGCATGCAAATATCTCGTAGCATAAGAAACAGCAGGTACCGGAGCCAGCGTCGGCCATATCCAAACCTTCACACCATTCGCAGCAAAAACAGATGCTGCCGTTTGTGCAAATATATCTGATTTGATACGTGAATCATAACCGATCGATACCGAAGGTGCTGTAAAATGAGTCATCAGGTAATTTGCTAATCCCTGACTGGCCTTTGCAACCGTATATACATTTATCCTATTCGTTCCGGCGCCTATGACTCCCCGCAGGCCTCCTGTTCCAAACGAAAGGTTTCGATAAAAGGCATCCTCGATCTGTGTCTCATCCATCTCTTTCAACTCATTGGCCAGGTCTTCTTCCTTTACAAATTCACACCAACGCTTATATTCTTCTCTGTATCTGTCCATTTTCTATCTTTATCCTCTTATGCCTGATTATGATATTCCAGTTCAAATTTCTGCTTATCATGAACGCTGATTTCCTCACCCAACTGTACTTCAATCAGTTTCAGTTCTGTATCTGCAAAGACTGTATGACGCTGCCCTGCTGCCATCGTAATCACATCGCCTGCTTTTACATTCTCTTCATGCCCGTCTACGACCGCTCTCCCTGTACCGGAAATAACCGTCCACACCTCATCTCTTTGCTTGTGGCTGTGATAATTCATAGAATGTCCGGCATTCAATGTCACTTTAATCGTCATAGACGCTTTCTCCACATCTAACACCCGAAAGCTCCCCCACGACTTTTCCGCAAACATAATCTGCTGCTCAAACTGATCGACAAAGGGTTTGATATAGGAGCTTTGCTCTTTATCCGACACAAGAATCCCTTCCGGCGAGGCAGAAATCACTACATCATGCAGTCCCATTGCCAAAATCGGTACATCCATCTCGTTTACAATATTGACACCGGAGCACGTTTCATTCAATATGCCCTTTCCGACTACCGCTTCCTGCATCTCCTCCGTCATCGTATTCCACGTTCCAAGATCTTTCCATGCTCCGTGAAAGCGCTGAACCTGAATCTTTTCTTCTTTTTCCACTACAGCATAGTCAAAAGAGATTCTGTTCAGAGAATCATATTTGGCAAACAGGTCATGATAGTCTGTAAAAGAAATCTGTTCATGGGCCTTGTCCAATACGTATCCCAGCTTGCACGCAAACACGCCGCCATTCCACAAAGCTCCCTGCGCAATATAGTCTTCCGCGATCTTTGCCGTCGGCTTCTCTTTGAAGGTCTTTACCCATGCGGTTTGATTCTCATTTACCGGAATGATATACCCATACTTTTCAGAGGGATAGGTAGGTTCAATCCCCATTAGCACCAGATTGGCTTCCTCTTTCCCGGCTTGTGCATCAAGTTCCTTTAACGCTTCAAAATATGTATCCTCCACATAAGGGTCCACCGGACAGATTACTACCGTCTCTTCTTCATCAATCCCCTGTACGTCTGTCAGATAAGAAGCTGCCAGAGCAATCGCCGGAAAGGTATCCCGACGGCAAGGCTCCACCGAAATCCTGATAGCATCCTCCAATTGGTTTTGAATGGCAGATACCTGGGACTTACTTGTAGCAATCGTCACTGTGGCATCCGGATCAGCCTTCTTAATCTGTCGGTAGACACGCTGCACCATTGACTCATAACTGCCGTCTTCCGTCTTAAATATTTTAATAAACTGTTTCGATCTGGTCTCATTGGAAAGTGGCCATAGACGTTTACCGGAACCACCGGATAATAATATAATATTCATGTGTTACTCTCCTGTATTTTATCGTTCCGCCCTTATGGGATTGTTCAGAAAATCATCATAAGACCGACGGATTCCCTCCTCAAGCTCTGTTTTATACGTCCATCCAAGACTTGTTGCCTTGGAAACATCCAGAAGCTTCCTTGGTGTACCGTTCGGCTTCGAGGTATCCCACTGAATCTTACCTGTATACCCCACAATACCTGCTACCAGTTCTGTTAGTTCCTTAATGGAAAGCTCCTTCCCGGTACCCGCATTTACCGTCTCATTTCCGGAATAATGATTCATCAGAAACACACACAGATTCGCAAGATCATCTACATATAAGAATTCCCGCAATGCAGAACCATCGCCCCAACAAGTCACTGTATCCAGTCCGGCAACCTTCGCCTCATGGAAACGGCGAATCAGTGCCGGTAACACATGGCTGTGGGTCGGATGGTAATTGTCATTGGGACCATAGAGATTCGTAGGCATCACACTGATGTAATCGGTACCATACTGTCGGTTCAGAAACTCACAATATTTCAGTCCACTGATTTTTGCCAGTGCATAAGCCTCATTGGTCTTTTCCAATTCAGAAGTCAAAAGACAGCTTTCCTTCATCGGCTGAGGTGCCATACGCGGATAGATGCAGGATGAGCCGAGAAATTCCAGCTTCCTGCATCCGTTCTTCCACGCTGAATGAATCACATTCATCTCCAAAATCATATTATCATACATAAAATCAGCCAGCGCATTCTGATTTGCCACAATGCCTCCAACCTTGGCGGCTGCCAGAAATACATACTCCGGCTTCTCCTCTTCAAAAAAAGCTTCCACCGCATCCTGACGGCAAAGATCCAGCTCCTCGTGTGTCCGGGTGATAATGTTACAGTAACCCTGTCGGTTCAGTTCACGCACGATTGCAGAGCCTACCATACCACGATGACCGGCGACATAGATTTTTGCCTCTTTCTCCATCATTCCTTATCCGCCTCCTTCATGGCCTTCTCACACTTCGCAAGCTGTCTGTCATGCTTTGCCATGATCTCTACCAACTGCTCATAACTGGTCTTTTGCGGATTCCATCCAAGAACAGTCCTCGCCTTCGTCGGATCCCCCAGAAGATTATCCACATCCGTAGGGCGAAACCATGCCGGATTCACACAAACAAGCATTTTTCCTGAAGCTTCATCAAAGCCTTTCTCCTCAATACCCGTTCCTTCCCAACGAATGGTAATCCCATTTGCAGCAAACGCCTTCTCGGTAAAATCACGAACCGTATGCTGCACACCGGTGGCAATTACAAAATCCTCCGGCTCATCCTGCTGCATCATCAGCCACATGCATTCTACATAATCCTTTGCATAGCCCCAGTCACGCAAAGAATCCATATTTCCAAGTTCCAAATGATTCTGTAATCCCTCGGCAATGCGACCGGCCGCCAGTGTGATCTTGCGAGTCACAAAATTCTCTCCCCGGCGTTCCGATTCGTGATTAAAGAGAATCCCGTTCACCGCAAACATCCCATATGCTTCCCGGTATTCCTTCGTAATCCAGAAGCCGTACTGTTTTGCAACTGCATAAGGACTGAACGGATGAAACGGAGTGGTCTCACGCTGCGGAACCTCCTCCACCTTTCCGAACAATTCAGAAGTAGATGCCTGATACACTCTCGTCTTTTTGGTAAGTCCCAAAATACGCACCGCTTCCAGAATCCGCAGCACACCAAGCGCATCCACATCTCCGGAATACTCCGGAACATCAAATGAAACCTGCACATGGCTCTGTGCCGCCAGATTGTAGATCTCATCCGGCTGAACAAGTGAAATAATTCGAATTAATGAAGAACTGTCACTTAAATCGCCATCATGCAAAGTAAGCTTCTCCTTCAAATGGTCAATGCGTGCAGTATTAGAAAGGGAAGCCCGGCGCGTAATGCCATGTACTTCATATCCCTTTTCCAGCAGAAGCTCTGCCAGATAGGAACCATCCTGCCCTGTAATACCGGTAATCAATGCTTTTTTCATAAATCATTCTCCTTCTTTTGATTCATTTCAGCAAAGAACTCTTTCTCTGTCTTCCATCCTGATTTTGATTTTTTCCGTAAAAAACGACGTCTCATTTGGCGAAATATTGGGGGCACAAATTTCCAGAGATGATCATGCATAGAAGTTTTTTTCGCATCTTGTTCCAACCAGTTTTTCAGTCTCTGAATTGCTTCCTCATCCCTGACCGGCATTTCCTCATAAATTTCCAATCGTTCCTGAATGAGTGCTCTGATATCAGAGCTAATACCATTCACATCAAAGATGGAAATCACCATAGGAAGATAGGCAAATTTTTTTCCTTCATAATACATTTGTAAATAGAAAAAATAGTCACTTCCCATTCTATATTTTATAGAATACGGAGTAACATCCAGCAATGCCTTTCTGGTAAAAGCACTCTGGTGACGAAAAGGCATTCCAAATCTCATTGCTTCCAATGGCCGCGCTTTCTTGTACATATACATATCGTTATTTCGAAGGATCTCATCTCCATAGACGATATCTGCGGTCTCTAATGTTTCATTTCTGCCAACACGGCTCAACACCTTTCCGTCAGCGAAACAATCTCCTGCATTCATATATATCAGCCATTCACCTTGTGCTTCCTTTACCGCTTTATTCATAGCATCATATATACCCTGATCCTTCTTGGTAATAATCCGAAAGGGAATTCCCTTTTCAGAAAATGCCGGTGCATAAGACTCCACAACTGTTAGAGTACGATCACTCGACATGCCATCCTGAATCAAGTATTCAAAATTATCAAAATCTTGTTCCAGCACAGATTGAATCGTATCTTTTATTTCTTCCTCTACATTCAAACAAACTGTTATTACAGAAATTAATTTCACACTGTTTCTCCTTATAAATTTGATTTTTCAATAATAAAATCAACGACTCTCTCAGCATTTCGAGCATCTGTCGAATAATTAACACGATTCTTTATCTCATTTCGTTCTATTCGTAACCTGTCATTTCCTTCTGCCAAATCCAGAATAAATGCTTTAAAATCGTTCAAAGAATATATCTTCACGGCCCCTTTTAAGTAATCGTCCAAATCAACTGCAAAGCCGGGCTCTCTCCTATATTGTTCTATATCTTCCCAAACTACAGCTATTGGTTTATCGCACAATGTATAATCATAATATACGGATGAATAGTCAGTAATTAAAGCATCACTTGAAGCCAGAAAATCATAGGAACTCTTCCCTATTTTTTCAAAAAAGCTATCATCAATAAAAATGATATTACTTAATTCCATTTTTTTAATATAACTAACATCTTGTGCAAAGTGTGGCTTTATAACCAATACAACATTCTTTTCCTTTACAAAATGATTCAATTCAATCGCCATGTCCTGATCATGAAGAATTGGTAGTGCATATTGCGATGCTGTATTCTTTCCATTTCTGTGCTGACGAAATGTAGGATACCAAACTACAATTTTGCTCCCCTCATTTCCAAAATACTCTGTTAATCTTTCATGTTTTAAAGTCAACACATCATTTCTTGGAAACCCTAGTGGAATCGTTCTGGTTTCATCAAAACCAAACTCATATGCACACATTTTATTAACCTCCTTTGAAGCAGTAAGCAGATAATCTACCTCATTTGAAGTTTTGTAAGAATGTCCTACTCTTTTTATCGGTGTTCCATGAGATAAATAAAACGAAATTTGTCCCTTTCTTAGAGTACCTAAATATCGGTTACATGAAATAAGGCACTTTGAACAAGTCGTATAATACCATTTTTTTATGTAGTCTTGTGACATTATCAAAATATCATGACTGTCACCACACTTTTTCACATCATCCTTCCAACATAACCAGACAAATTTATATTTGCGATTCAATCCTCGACTTACCATTTCATCATAAACAGCTTTTGTATTATCAGAAAAATCAGGAACACTTTCAAACACGATGCTGTTGCTTATAGGAAAGAAATTGCGTGCAATGTAATAAATCTTTTTAAAAATATTCAAATTAGTCTCCTTTTCTGTATCACTTAACTTCTCTTAAATACATCTTTCAACATACTTATGGTATATGTCATATTCTGATTTTTAATCAACATGTTCAAAACAACATACACCACAATTCCACAAATGATTTGCATCAACAAAAGCACTATCTTACTAAATGGTAATTGGTTCATAAGAGAAACAACCATTGTCATCACAATCGACGAAAATAGATTGGGAATTACATCCAAAACTTGTAATTTATAACTATATCCTATCAGTTTTCGATTAGGATAGGTATTTACTATCAGAGCAATACAGGTATTCACTATGGTTGCTATTGCCAACATCTCCGGTTGCTTACTAAGCATAATAAACGTAAAAATTACTATCGCATAAGAACTCTTCTTTATCACTTCTAAGATTAAGCTAATATCACTTCTTCCCATTGCTTTAATCACATGAAGATTTCCATTTTGAATGATATTAAACATATACGTTATACAAAAGATCTTAACGTAGATTGCAGCAGGCATCCACTTATCCGTTAGAATGAGAGAAATAAAGTTATCGGAAATCGCAAAAAAACCGAGCATCATTGGAAACACAAAAAAAGAAGCTATACCGATAAATCGTCTTGTATAATTGAGAAGCTCCTCCTTGTCATCCTGTAGCTTTGACATAACAGGAAACAGAACCGATGAAAAGGTATCACTGATCATTGCACTGATGATACTAGGAAAACCTCTTCCCTTTTCATAAAATGCCAAGTCAGACGGTGAGAATCTAAGGCCAATAATTAATGGATTCACTTCATCATAAATCGTACTGATTATTGATGTCAGAAAAATCTTCCACCCAAAGCTAAAAAGTTCCCTCATTCTCTGAAAAGAAATTTTAAATACAAATCTACATCTTGTTGACATAAATAAAATTAAAGTATCTATCGCACTATTGGTCATTTGTTGTGCTACCAAAGCCCACGAACCAAATCCTCGGTGTGCCATACAAATACCTACAACTGCAGATATTATGGTTCCAAAGAATGTTGCATAAAAAAATTTTTTAAATTGTAAATGACTCGATGTATAAGCGCTAAAAACTGATTTTATCGCATTTATAATTAATGTGATTCCCATGACTCTGATAATCGGAATCAAGATTGGCTGCGTATAGATTCTACTAATAAAAGGTGCCAGAAAAAACATCAGTGCATACATCACAAGTGCTATAAAAATACTAACATATAGCACTGAAGAATAATCTAGGATGTCGGCTTCCTTTTTTTGAATTAATGCAGAGCTAAAACCACCAGAAATAAAAATATTTGCAAATGTAAAGAAAATTGCAACAATACTTACTACACTGTAATCTTCTGGGAGTAAAAGTCTGGCCAAAATAATAGAAACCACTAATGAGACCAACTGGGCAAACGATCTTTCGAAAAATTTCCAAAACATACCGCTCAATGTACTTTTTTTAATTTCATTACTATTCATTCTGCTATTTCCTCATCTTCATAAATATCTCCACTTATGATAAAGAAAACATAAGAGGACTTATTATAAGTAAAGATACTGAAAGTTAATACATATAACACTATATACTGGTTTTGCATATAATAAAAGAAAAAGGATTCTAAACTATGCTTAATTCTATTTTCCCCGGCTCCAAAGAAGCCGATAATCCTATTGTCCCAGAACACAAGCCATCGCCATGCGATTCTGTTTTTTTCCAGAAAGAAACCGTCTGTGTCCCTGTCACTATAAAACCTTTTGCACATCCGGGTAATGCTACGACCACATGCTGCGGTAAACCCGAGATTGATACCAAAACATCCTGCTCCGGTTCAAAAACAACCTGCACCTTTACTGTCACACAGAAGCTCTGCATCGAGGTTCCGATTACGTTCGGTGCAGATGTCGAAACCGGAGATGCGATGGTACAATGTGGTGAGGTATCAGAAAAAGAATGCAAATGCTCTGACTCATAAGATAATGATTGATATCAAACATTTGATGTATAGTGCCTGTTTTCCAACAGGCACTATTTTACGAGTTCTATTTCTTCATTCACAATTTCCAATTCTTCTGAATCCTCCAAACCAGTCGGAATACCATATAGCCTAACACTGCACCAATGCTATTTGCAATAATATCATCGATATCACTCTGACCGATTCTGAAAATCATCTGTATCCCTTCAATTACAGCACTACAGACAATTCCCCCAAGAAATGCAAAAGAAGCTTTTCCAAACTTATCCGGGTTGAACGATGGAATCAGATACCCGAACGGAACGAATAAGACAACATTCCATACCATATGCTGCACCAACGACATATCCCGATACTGAATCGCATTTCTGAGATCGTCAAAAGGTGTAGTTATGACGCTGGTATCAACCGATCCGATTCTCATAAAAATCGTCAAATATAAAACTATCGCAAAGTATACTAAAAATAATACAACATGTATTTTTCTCATATCAATTCTGTTTTTCCAACAGAACCTGATGAAAGAGAGCGCCATAACCACTACTCCAATAGTAATCATAAGATAAATGACAAACGGATTATATCCGCTACTAATGTATAATAACGCCACAACACCACAGAGACCGATGTACATAACGGCAATCAGTATATCAATCAGCAACAGATTCCCCGACGAATACAGAGATTGTCTTGAGATTGCGTTTACCGACTGAATCAGAGCAAGGTATCCACATATCAGCAAAATAATCGTAATAATGGTTGACATTGGTAAAATTAAAGACATTATAATAAATCCTTTCTATCGTAACATTTTTCACTATGAACTATGATTGTTCTAGCAGGAATAACTAGCGTATTCATAATACGAACCAGTTTTAGAATAATGAACCACTCATCGTAAACGATTAAAACGCATCATTAATAACTGCATTTTACATAAGAATAAAACTGCGCAACCCTGTTTTCTTTTTAGCAACTGCATCATAAGCCCATATCTTGTATTATGTGTAGCGCTAAGATCCAGTTCTTCACTCCGAAAGAAGTCATCTTCCGTCCACTGGTGAATCATTTTCCGTTTTTCTCCAGCAGTAAGCTGATTACTTGCAGCCAGAGCCATACACTGATTAATCACCACTTTTATGAAGTTGACGGATGCACACTCCCTAATTTTTTCATCTGTTCCCATGTAGGTAAGCATGTGGTAAAAAATATATCTCCTCATTGTTACCATATCCGGTAAAAGCTTTTTTGTTAGAGAATTCTCCGTCAGTATACGGTACGAGTATAACATGTCCGGTATTGCACATATCGCGCCACATTGGGACATATATTCCAGATTAAAGCAGAAATCTTCTCCCAAGGTTATATCTGGATGAAAACGCATGGTCATATAATGCCTTCTGTAAAGCTTATTTACCGGGGAATGATAGAATCCCCCTTCACGAATTTCGTCTAACTCTTCCAACGCTGACTGCAGAGAATCATAATAAGTAACTCTCTCTACAAAAGCCAGCTCTTTCTGATTGGGTATGGTCAATATACCACATACTACCAAATTTACATTTCCAGAGTATAATAACAACGTTTCAAGCATATTTTTCTGCATAATGTCATCACTGTCCAGAAAAACAATCCATTCTCCAGACGCATGCTCTATGCCAGTATTTCTTGCATTCGAAACACCTCTATTTTCCGTATGAATTGTCTGAATGCGGCAATCACGTTCTGCATATTCTTCGCAAATGTTACCACTATCATCCTCTGAACCATCATCCACCAGAATCAACTCCCAGTCGGGAAAGGTTTGCTCCAGAACACTGTCAACAGCCTCTTTGAGATATCGTTCTGTATTATATACCGGTATAATTACACTAATTACAACATCTTTCTTTTCCATACTTTCCTCCTGATATTGTCAAATAATTTTTCATTTTCCAAGGAATTCTAAGTTACATATCTCAAAGTTGACGCATATCTCGACAATTATTTTTTTGAGAGAATAATCCAATCGCTGTGTGTTTGAAATCTCGTAACTTTTGAAGAAATATGGACTTATACAAACTTGCTTTGCTTTTTACCATAACATCCACCTGAGCTGTCGAGGCGAAATAATCAACAAGATCCGTAGCAAGATTATAATAGACACGTTTGGAAAAGTGATTGATACTGTCGCCGAAATCAGATTGGCTATGAATGTATTTGTCATATCGAAATAAGGTAACATTGTTTTTTGATGAGGCCCATTGTTCAATAGCCGCATTCATTTTCTGATGTTCTATATGTCTTTGACTGCGAGCTGGATTGTGATCTTTCTGACACTGTTGCTCTGATCCAAGTAGTAGAATCAGCTTGGTATTTTCCCCGACAAAAGCAAGTATCTTATCCAGATTAGATAGCGTTTTTTTCCAATCGGTATTCGGGACAGCTACGAAATTTTGCTGAAATTCAGATATATCTTTTTCGGTAAAATCAATCCCACTGGTGAATATTTTTCCGGATAGGAATTTCTCCTCATCTTTTTTATCCGACAGATCATAACATTTTTCACAAAGAGCGATTTCATATCCCGTCTCGCGGTGGCGATATATTCCAAGATTCCCATCCGTAAGCATGGAAATTACTAAAAAATCAACTTTTTTATGTTGCAACACTGTATTGAACATTTTTCTATCAAAAAAGCTGCAACTGCTGAGAATGCGCTCTTGTTCCGGAACAGAAGCATAAAGTGCGCTGACAATTTGCGATGTATGATTATGTCCTTCTGTTAAAATACCTTTCTCGTTTGTATAAGAAAACTCTGTTTCCAAATGCTCGCAACAGTTCAGGAAAGCATACATTTGCGACATATCACATGGCCCTTTGAGTAAAATGTTACCGGTATGCACTTTCGCTTTAGAAGAATTCTCTTTCTCCGTCACAGAATCCTGATTAATCCACGGAGGTAAAAAATCCGTTCTCAAAGGAGAAACAACATCCCCAATAACTGTTATATTTGGTGTTCCCAAATACATATATACATACTGCTCAATCTGCATTCCAAGTGTCCTGCATGAAAACACAAAATGTATCATTGTATTCTCTCGTAACGCAAAAAAGCCAACAATACCATAATCTCCGAATCTGTCTCCTACAGAAACATAACCGCAGGAAACACTACTGTCACAAAACAGGCGTAAAAGCTCCTCGCGGTCAGAGCGCACCTTCGTATAATTCAGCTGATTTGAGCGAATCACGAGATCATGAATGCGATCAATTTGATTCTCACAGTCATAGAAAATTGATACGGAAATGTTGCAGGACATCAGGAATTCTTCATTAGAAGCGAACTCCGCTTTGGAATTCTCTTTCTTTTCCAGTAAGTGATACTGATGCAATCTTTTGTGATTTGGATCTTTGGGTTTAACTTTATCAAAAGCTTCATATAATTCGCCAATGGCATCCGGCAACATTGTCATTATCCCCGGACAAAAGTGTTTTACTTCTTCAAGATTTTGAATATTATCATCAATAAAAAGCACATTGACATAACGCAATTTCATTGTATCTATGATGTTCTTTACTCTGTTTCCCTTCGAAGTCCAATCTACGGACGGAAAAACAAAGTAATCCCATAAGCCATAGTCTGTCAGTTTTTTCTTTATAACATAGAAATCATTTTTAGAACAAATGGAATGAACAACCCCGGCATCTGTTGAATGCTCTATAAAGAGGACTGTAGAATCATTCAGCTTAACATCTCCCTCACTGATTGTTCCATCCCACAAGGTATCATCAAGATCCCATATGATTAATTTGATGTTTTGTATATCCATAGTAACCTCCAAGTATTTTGACTCTCTTATATCTTCAACAAATATACTAAACATATATACTATTCATCCGTTTGGTTATAGCTGTAATGGCAAAATTCAGACAGTAAAACCAATATAGCTAAATAAAACCACAAATTATCATATGTCAGTATATTTATGGCAAACATACGAATCATAAGCAAGATAATTGGAATCCATAATACCCTTTTCGTAATGATCCTTCCCATGCTCACTTTTATCGAGGTCAACAGAATCATAGAACCGATAAATCCCAAATTGTACAAGCACTGCAAGTATGTATTATGCATTCCTTTGCCCAGTGACTCTAAAAGTGTATTCAGTCCATTTCCGAAAAACAATATTTTGAAGTCTTTGAACATCGTTTCAAGATAAACTGTCCAAATATGAGAACGTCCGGTTGTGATGCTGGCCATTGTTCCTGAACTATCTTTCATAAATCTCAAAAAATAAGCATTGATATAATCATAGGCAAAACAATATACTACAACAGCACCTATTAATACGATAAAGACGAATTTGACAACCTTACCCCCACCTTGTTTGATTGATAAGACAAACCAGCATACAATCAGAAACACCCATACAAAGAGAAAGGATTTACTTACTGACATCAAGCCAAACACTGATAATACAATCATGAATACCGTATGTATTTTTTGTGGTTTACTATTGTACATAAGGATAATAATTGCAGATAATGCAATGATGATATCGAGCGTATAATAATTAGGATTTCCCTGTAAACCGGAAAAACGTTTGGCGTAATTGTTTTCACCAAGTTTAAGCATTGCATCAGTAACAAAAATGTTTATAATGGGTAATGATTTCTTGAATAATGCTAATGTCGACGATAAACAAATTCCTAGTGAGAATGATGCAACTACGGAATCAGCATCAATCCCATCGTTTCTGATATAGTAAAGCATAAGCATCCCTGCAATCATTGTTAGAATTGTCGTCATTTCTTTAAATCCGAAAAATATAAAATTATAGAGAAAAAACGCCCAAACACACATCATCAAGTTTCCATCAATCTCAAGATTTTCAACTACCATTCGTAATACTACGATAAAAAACAAAATGGTAAAAAAACTTATAGAATCTACATTTAATTTGAGTATTGATGAAAACGGAAGAAGAAAAAACAAAAGCGAAATGCAGTGTCTGGTACTGCTCATTACAAACACATAGAGGCTAATACATACAAATACAAAAAGGAATTTATCATATACAGCACGCCCCAGGATCAATGCAAAAAACAGCACACACATCCATCCGACATACTTCGGATTGTAAATATGCTCCTCATTGAAATTGTTGATTCCTGCATTTGTAATATCCGTTTCCACTAAAGATTCTCCTTGTACCACTCGATTGCCTCATTTAACCCAGAAGCAAAATCATATTCCGGATCATAACCGAGCAATCGTTTTGCTTTTGAAATATCAGCGTTACTATGCTTAATGTCACCTTTTCTGTCTGGTCCGAAATTCGGCTCAACATCTTTGCCAAGAGCTTTTGTCAAAGAATAATAAATATCAATCAAAAACTCTCGTCCCCCATACGCAATATTAAACGCTTCACCAGCCGCTTCGTGAGGAGCAAGACAAGCCTTGAGATTTGCTTCAATAGCATTGTCGATATAGGTAAAATCACGGCTCTGCTTTCCGTCACCGTTAATCGTAGGCTGTTCATTGTTCATGAGCATCTTAATAAATTTCGGAATCACTGCCGCATAAACCCCGTCCGGATCTTGCCTGCGGCCAAAGACATTGAAATACCGAAGTCCATACGTATCAAGTCCATAATGCATTGTGTACTGCTTTGCCCATTCTTCATCGCATCGTTTTGTTAAGGCATAGGGCGAGAGCAAATTACCTTCTCTGCCCTCTATTTTCGGAAGATTGGGTTCATCGCCATAGACTGACGAGCTTGAAGCGTATACAAACTTCTTAACCCCATTCTGTCTGGCAGCTTCCATCATATTTAAGGTGCCTTGAATATTGTTGGCACAATAAAACAACGGCATTTCAATCGAGCGCGGCACGCTTCCCCAAGCTGCCTGATGCAGTACAAAATCAATACCATCCGTAGCTTTAAGGCAAACATCAATGTCTTTTATATCACCCTTCATAAACTCATAATCCGGATTGGACAAAAACATATCTACATTTGCTTGTTTCCCTGTAGACATGTCATCCAAGCATCGAACCCTGTAACCGAGCTTTAGTATGGCTTCACAAAGGTTTGAACCAATAAAACCTGCTCCTCCTGTTACAAGAAATCTTGAGTTTTTAGGAAAAACTAAATCTTTATATCCCATCATCATAATCTCCAATACAAATAGTCTGCAATTTCATATTCTTCTCTGTTAAGAATTCCTTTGATATCGAGCAATACCTTTTTACCTTCGCCAAAAAATTCGTCCATTTCAGACACTGTAAATGTTGAAAATTCGTTATGTGCAACGGCAAGAACAACGGCATCCATATTCTCAATACTTGCCATATCGACGAATTCCACTCCATAAAGCTGCTTTGCTTCTGCTGCATCTGCTATTGGATCGGCAATTTGCGGCTCTATACCATATTCACGAAGTTCTCTGACTACATCGAATATCTTGCTGTTACGGGTATCGGGACAGTTTTCCTTAAATGTGAAACCGAGAATCGCAACCTTGGCATTTCTAACCGGCTTGTCAGCCTTGATCAGATTCTTAACGACATTCTCCGCTACATATTTACCCATATCATCATTGATTCGGCGTCCGGCAAGAATCACCTGACTGTGATAGCCGAGCATTTCAGCTTTATATGTAAGATAATACGGGTCGACACCGATACAATGTCCGCCGACCAGTCCCGGATAGAAATTAAGGAAATTCCACTTTGTGCCTGCGGCTTCAAGAACAGATTTTGTATCTATCCCAATCTTATTGAAGATAATCGATAGTTCATTCATAAAAGCGATGTTAATGTCACGCTGGCTGTTTTCGATGACCTTGGCCGCTTCTGCTACTTTGATGCAAGGAGCTCTGTGAACTCCTGCTTCTACTACAAGCTCATATACCTTTGCAATCACATCGAGAGATTCTTCATCCATACCGGAAACGATTTTCGTAATCGTTTCGAGACGATGAACCTTATCACCGGGATTAATGCGTTCCGGCGAATATCCAACTTTGAAATCCACACCGCATTTAAGACCGGATTCCTTTTCAAGTATCGGCGCACAAATCTCCTCCGTAACACCAGGATATACCGTAGATTCATATACTACTATGCTCCCCTTTGTCAGATTACGTCCAAGAATACGACTTGCACCTTCAAGCGGTGTTAAATCGGGCGTATGGTCATCATATACCGGTGTGGGAACAGCTACGATATGGAATTTTGCATGACGAAGTGCCGTTTCATCAGAAGTGAATTTAACCGAGCAGTTCTTAATTGCTTCATCTCCAACCTCATTTGTAGGATCGACACCGGATTTATAAAGCTCGATTTTCTTATCATTTAAATCATAGCCAATGACGTCTGCTTCTTTTGAAAAGGCAACTGCTATCGGCATGCCAACATAACCAAGACCAACAAGCGGTATTCTTTCTTCTCCTGCTACGATTTTTTCATACAGATGATTCATTGTTTTTCCCTCCATTATTGACAAGCTCAGTTGCTCTCGTCAAGTGTTTTGATGAATTATTTTCACTTATAATTTTTGCAGGGATACCTCCAACCGTAACACAAGCAGGAACATCTTTGGTAACAACGGCATTTGCACCAATATTTACACCTGAATGAATTCTACAGTTACATCCAATACGAGCATCCGATGAAATAACTATCATACCGTAATGAACAATTGCAAGCCCAGGACCAATGATATTATATGGAATCGAAAAACCTAATTTAATAGACATCCTGTGATATTGATAACGATAATACCACTTGAGTATTCCGTTGGTTTTACTGTAATAATCCAGTTTTCTCATACAAATCTGAAATTTCCATATCTCATCACCGAACCGACTCGGTTTAGAAGCGGTTTTGCCGAGAGCCACTTTATCACATTTAAGGTAATATGAAAGTTCATTTTTTGTGTTAATCATTTCGTTTATTCCGCCTTTCCATAAGCTCATTAAAAATCAAATTCAGTTGCTTTCTGGTAGCTTCTTCAGAAAAATCTCCAGCCCTTTGCCGTGATTTGCATGCATATCGTGTTAGCTTGTCCTTATCTGATAACAGTGCAACAATCGCTTCACTAAGTTGATATATTGCATTATCATTATTCTCTTCGGTAATTCGTGGCGTAATAATTCCAAAATCGCATTCTTGATACCGATCGGTTATTGCTTCATAATCCTGATCGTTTCTTAATATCTCTGCCGGGCCGGAATAGCAATTGTCAGCGATTACCGGAAGTCCTAATGCCATAGCCTCCGCAAGAACATTGGGGAAGCCTTCGCTCAAAGAGGATAAAACAAAACAATTACATTTAGCCATATATTTATATGGATTCTGTTGAAATCCGGTAAAGAATACATGTTCCTCAATTTCAAATTGTTTGATTATTTCCAAATATCTTTGCTTATAATCACCGTCCCCTACCAAAACAAGACCAAGTTTGTCATCTTTCTTTCTTGCTTGAGCAAAGGATTCAATCAGGTACTCAAATCCTTTTTCTTTGCAAAATCGGCCAACCGAGACAATCGTTTGCTTATGATTATGTATAAACGCGTGAAATGCTGTTTCCACATTTTCTTTCGACTGGGTTATGATTTCATTCATATCAATGATATTATACACAGTATAAACTCTATCTTGATGTTCCGGATAATGAGAAACGTAATAATCACGCAAAAACTGTGAATTGCATATTAACGCATCTGCCTTTTTCAGACATTGATTAAATCTTGTTGTACAATTAGAAAGAACAGAAAAATCACGTGAAGAAATGATTCGTATTTGCTCTTTATGATTCAGCTTACTTATAGGATTATTGATAGAGATAAATTCAAATAATATATCAATCTCTTTCTCCTTTATTAAGCGATTATATTGGTATATTCTGGCGATATTGTTCTTGATTTTCGTAAGGAAGCTATTGTTTGCAGGTAATTTGAAATCAATCAGGCAACCACTATATGTATATTCTATTTGTCTTCCGTCATATAAAGCCAGATAAACATCATGTTCCTTGTGCAAAGCCTTGGAAACATTTGCAGCGCTGCGCTCAGTTCCACCTATACAAAGACTTTCTTTTAATAGACATATTTTCATATACTCTTACCCACGGCTTCAAATCCAACAATATCAATATTATTTTTTTTAGCAATATTCAATACTTCCGGAGAAGAAAAACACTCATATTCTTTCACTCTTAATTCTGTAATTTCACCATAATACTTATTATTCCCATCCTTAGAAGGATGAATTGCCACTTCGGCAATCTGTTTCTTTCCCCAAACAATATGAGCAAAAAGATATTCCAGATTTAGCTTATCATCTTCATTCATTCGAACAAGCAGACCATCCGGAGCATAGACACCTTTCTGCGTTGACGAATGTTGCCATAAATTTAGCATCATCTGTTTCATAGGATTTGTTATTTTCCATTGCAATGATTTATCGCTCTTACCGGTAGATGCAGGAATAAAAATTCTTTGATGAGAACGCATCTTAGCAATTCCGAAATTCAATGATTGATCGGTAAATAATTGATATAGTCGCGGATATACATGAACATTTTCATGTGTATTCCAATAGTCAGGAGTTCCAAAAATCTCTACACCCCTCTCCCATTGTGCTTTCATTTCACAAATAATTTCATTAAAATTATAAGTCTTATCCCTGCACTTTTCTCTGATACGAGGATATGAAAGAAATTCACCATCTTTATTCACCAATGACCTGACTTTATCAATAGGTGAAATCGGAGAACCCACTGTAAAATTATAATGAAGCCCCACTGAAACATATGGGTGCTTTTTCTTTAACACTGAGGCTTCATTGGCTGCTGCCATGTTTGTCATAACATTCGTTGACAGGACAACTCTCGCATCAATGCACGCATCTATTGCACGATTTACGCTATCGCACATGCCATAATCATCAGCCGTTATAATCAACTTTTTCTGCATTATAACACCATCCCTTTTATCATAGAGAACCTTTCCTTCACGCAAATTTCTCATTGTTTTTTCTTGAAGTTCCGAATCCCATTAACATACATTTTGAAAATACTAAACTTACCGAAATCAGATGAATGAGACTTCATCGCAGTAATAAAAGCATATACATAGCAAAGCTTAGGTAATGCTGCGGCAAATAATGCCCCTTTATCCAAGTAGTATTTGGATGTATATCCATCAAACCATGATGAGGAATCTTGTTTTACATCCGCAACTTTAATGGGCGATTTGTATACTTTCATACCTGCGCGGATACAGTCTTGTAAAAATAGAGTATCTTCTCCGGAACCGTATGTCGCTCCGCCACCAAACAACAACGAAAAGGTGATATTGTTGTATATGATCTTCTCTCTCCTGACAGCAAGCCTTGCACAACCATACTTCAAAGCTTCCATTTTAGAGACTTTTCCGAAATGCTTAATTTTGAGTAGAGGTCTTTTCGGATTGAGACTTTCCAGAGAAAAGAGTATGGCATCTGCTTCGGGATGCTCCTCAAACTCTCTCAATACATCCGCCTGATGAGTATCGGTGAAAATCATATCATCATCTGCAAATTCAACGATATCTGCAGAAGCTCTCATTAATGCTGTGTTCCTGCTTAATCCCACGCCCCGCTCAGCAAAACTATATATTTCTAATTTATTATTTCCCTTTGTTAATAAACTGACTTCGTATTTATCAGTTTGATTTACCATGATTGCATCCGAGTGAATATTCATAGCTTCATACAAGCTACTGTTGCACCGGTTCATAGTAGACACTAAAAGTTGATAACTCATACATTCAATTCCCAATAAGATCCCATCTTTCGTTCAAAACTCTCGTTTTCAAATTGCAAATAACCGGCACCGTGATAAAATGTTAATTCGCCAAATATGAGTCTGTCCTTAATACTGTAAAAGTCCACTCTCACATGCGGAAAACCTTTTGACAATCTTCTGGCACAAGTAAGCATTTCTTCTAAATTAACCGGTTCTTCTATATCAGCATTGCGATCATTGTCGTATGCCACTCTTTCATCAATAAACTCCCAGTCTGGTGTGTAGAGATTTCTTTTATGTTCTGAAAAGCGGGCATAATCAACCTGTATGACTTTGGGTTCACCATTAAAACAAAAGACTTTATAGTCATTTAACCCATATATTCCATCACATTCTAAATACTCTTCACAGATAATTCTATTATCAACATCTTTATATGCCCATTCTCTACCAAGCATATAAAAATCGACTTTAAGCCACTTTTTGAATCTGCCCTTAATCTTTCTTATTTCTTTTTTCGTTTTCTTTGTGCAGATATAATTATAACCTGATCCATTCGTAAGTTTCATCACAAACTTTTCGGGTAAGTTATCAAACGGAATTTCATCTACAGATGAATATACCCCATATATTTGAGTCAAATATTCTTTTCCTATTATTTCCCTAACATAGTCTCTTACTTCATATTTATCTACAAGTTTTTTTAGCCTTTCGTCTCTGCAGTATAATTTGGCATATTGTACTTTTTCATTATACAATTCCGGCTTTTCTAAATTCAATACTCTTCCCGTACGAATTTTATATTGTTTTTTTATATACTTCTCGTCCGAGATATATTGTCCTAAAAACATCAGCAATCTAAGACGCCAATATTTTATTATGAAAAACAAGTATTCACTTTTCCCAATACGATTTATGACTTTCTGACGAAAACTCGGTTTTGTCATATTAACCCTTTCTACTTCATCATTTAATGCGAAGCACTTTAATTACACACCAGTATATAATATGAAACAAACTTCTGATAACACTCAGGTGTTCTATATCTCTATATAGTATCCAATGATACTTAATAACTCGCAGTTTGTTTCCACTTATTCCATCTGATCGTACTCGATACTTCATAAGTACATCATTCATTCCCCAAATATACTTCTCTTTCTTGAGCATCTCAAGCCAGAGAGCATCATCATTTCTCTTTCGAATATTCGGAACATCAAATTTCCCCATAACCGAGGCATCATATATAACTGTGCTGTTCCCCACAGGACAATCTAAAAGCAATCGATTATAACCACACTTCTTTCTGGGTCTGAAAACTCTGTTTAAACATACTCCTTTTTCATCAATCTGCATATAGGCAGTGCAGGTAAATACATGTCCGGTTTCTCTCATAAAAATCAGCTGTCTCTCTAGTTTCTCCGGCATCCATAAATCATCACTGTCACAAAATGCTATATACTGTCCCTCTGCAAGCTTCATAGCCTCTGTTCTGGCAATAGCGGCACCCGAATTTTCTTTTAATCTCTTATACTTGATCCTAGAGTCCGTTTCACAATATTCTTCAACAATCTGCCATGTATCATCTGTCGAGTTGTCATCGACAATAATCAATTCCCAATATTTATATGTCTGAGCCTGAACAGACTCAATTGTTTCTCCAATATAATCTGCACAATTATATGTTGGCATTATGACTGAAACTAATTTTTTTTCATATCTACTCATACTCTTTCCCCATGATGGCAAATAAGGTTCGGAACATCGTCACAACCTCACTCCGAAACGAAAATTTTCTGATTGCCTCTAAATTATATTTCATCTTTTCCGGAAGCATCTGATGTATATAAGTCCAGTCAACATCATCCGCGTTTTTTAATAATCTGTCTTCATTCTTATATCGAATACTTGCTTCTGAAGTAATCCCTGCCGGCAGTAAAAGTGTCGCTTTCATTTCGTTTGTATGTTGCTTTACATATTTTGTCACTTCCGGTCTTGTTCCGACAAAGCTCATATTGCCTGCCAAAACATCAAAGAGCTGTGGCATCTCATCCAGTCGATATTTCCGAAGTAATGCACCTATAGACGTAATGCGGTTATCATTGTGAATCGTAACCATCGAACCAAGTTGATCTGCATTATGAACCATGGTTCGAAATTTATGTATCATAAATTTTTTTCCATATGCCGTAACACGCTCCTGTCTATAGAAAACTGATCCCTTTGATTCTACTGCAATCAGGATAGAAATGATAATCATTGGTATGAAACAGACAGCTAACACAACGATAGCTGCTACTACATCAAAAGCTCTTTTAAGTTTCAGACTCCACTTCTTTTTAGCAAGGATATCGTAGTATTCCTTTACTTCATCGCATTTCATAAAATCAGGAAGTTCTTCCCACGGTCTCATCTTATTTGTATTCCTCCACAACTTCTTTGTAGTTCTGAATGATGTAATCCACTTCTTCAGATGTCAGCTTTGTATATAAAGGCAATGTAATCAATTTCTCGTAATATGCGTATGCATTAGGAAAATCCTTGATATCCCATCCCATCTCTTTATAGGCAGTCATCATCGGGAGAGGCTTGTAATGTACATTGACAGCAATCCCTCTTGCATCCATTTTAGTTATAATCTCTCTTCTCTGTTTTTCTGTTATCCATGGAATCCTGGTCAGATATAAATGTCCTGAAGAAATCATATCGTTTGTATCATGACTCAGTCTCTTTACTTCCAATACATCACAGGTCTTATTATACTGATCGATAATTTCTTTTCTTCTCTTAAGTAATCCTGGATAACGATCTAACTGACGTAAACCAATGGCTGCCGTGATGTCGGTCATATTACATTTGTACCATGGACCGATAATATCATATTCCCAAGTGGCACCCAGAGTCTTTGCCAAAGCATCTTTATCCTGTCCATGGAGACTGAAAAGCTGATACTGATGATATATCTCTTCGTTATCGATCCCTTCAATATCCTTCCATGTAGCTGCCCCGCCTTCACCGGTAGTAAAATTTTTCACCGCATGAAAAGAAAATGATGTGAAATCTGCAATGGCACCTGTCATTTTCCCTTTTCGACTGGCACCAAGCGAGTGAGCAGCATCCGCTAAAACCGCTATACGACCAAGCGTCTTCTGAATCCTGCTTCCAAGTTCAGAATTTCCACCAGGTATAAAGAGATCCTTCTTCGATTCTACAATTTCAAATATTTTATCATAATCACAAACTATGCCACCCAGATCAGCCACAACAATTGCCTTTGTCTTTTCTGTAATTGCGTCAGCCAGCCTGTCATAATCCATCTCGAAGCTGTCCTTTTGTGAATCAACAAAAACTACTCTGGCACCAACATGAACGGCAGCAGATGCGGTTGATGTATAGGTGTATGCAGGGACAATTACCTCATCTCCGGCTCCGATTCCGAGAATTCTAAGATTAAGTTCTTCGGCTGCTGTTGCTGAAGAAAGGCACACCACCTTACTGGTATGAACATATTCTGCCAGTCTTCTCTCAAATTCTTTTGTCCGTGGTCCTGTAGTAATCCAACCTGACCTCATCGCCTTAGCTACTTCTAAAATCTCCTCTTCAGAGATATCCGGTCTGCAAAATGGAACACTCATTTTTAACATATCATTCGCTCTCCACTCATTCTTTTCTCTTTTGACTAGTCTCTGGCAAACAAATCTCTTGTGTAGACCTTTTCTCTTACATCGTCTAAACATCTGTCATATCTGTTGGCAATAATCACCTGGCTCCTTGATTTGAATTCTCCTAAATCATTGATAACCTTACTTTCCATAACAGTGTCACCGTCCTTTAATGTAGGTTCATAGATTACAATCGTTGCCCCTATAGACTTGATGCAATTGATAACCCCCTGTATAGAACTCTGACGAAAATTGTCCGAATTACTTTTCATAGTCAGTCTGTAAACACCTATCACTACTCTGTCTTCTGTTTCTTCAAGATTTTCTTTATTAAGCTGCTCTCGCGCCTTTTGCATAACACGGGATGCAATAAACTCTTTTCTGATACCATTGCTGTCAACAATAGCTTCTATTACCTTCTGAGGGACATTTTCATAATTAGCCAGCAACTGTTTGGTATCCTTCGGCAGACAATAACCACCATATCCGAAGGATGGATTATTGTAATATTCACCTATACGGGGGTCCTTACAAACTCCCTGTATAATTGCCCGTGTATCAAGACCTTTTGACTCAGCATAGGTATCAAGCTCATTAAAATAGGAGACCCGGAGTGCAAGATAAGTATTGGCAAAAAGCTTTACTGCCTCTGCTTCTGTAAATCCCATGAATAACGTATCGACATGAACCATGAGAGCACCTTCCTGAAGCAGGAAGGCAAACTCATGTGCTTTTTCTTCTGTCTCCTCATCACAGCCAACGATAATACGGCTCGGGTACAAATTGTCATATAATGCCTTGCTTTCCCTCAAGAATTCTGGACTGAAAAGAATATTCTTTGTTCCGTATTTCTCCCGGACACTTTCTGTATATCCAACCGGAATCGTACTTTTGATTACCATAACCGCATCAGGATTCACCTTCAGCACCAGTTTGATTACTTCCTCAACCGCAGAACAATCAAAAGAATTCTTCTGACTGTCATAATTGGTAGGTACGGCAATAACGACAAATTCTGCATCCTGATATGCCTTTTCTCCATCCATCGTTGCCAGTAAATGCAGTTTCTTCTCTTTGAAATACTTTTCAATATATTCATCCTGAATCGGACAGATTCTGTTATTAATCCTGTCAACTTTTTCCGATACGATATCTACCGCCGTAACCTGGTTATTCTGTGCCAATAAAGTAGCAATTGATAATCCAACATAACCTGTACCAGCCACTGCAATTCTTTTGTTCATATACTCATCCTCTAACTTTCAGAATCAATCTTTTCATGAGTTCTTTCCCATTCTTCCCATTCTTCCTGTCGTTCCGTTTTTTCCGGATTCTTATGAGGTTTACCGGAGCTTCCGTGATATCCATAAGCACCATATTTTCCGTAGTACCTGCCTTTTCCTAGCTCATTGACACCATTTACAACACATCCCATCGTCTTCATACCCGACTTTTCCAAACGGGTCAGTGTGTCTCTTATGTTGTCTAAACTCGTACCGTCATATCTCACAACGAGCAGCGAGATATCTGCAAGCTGGTTCAGGCTCATGGTATCAGCCACCTGTCCGACCGGGGCGGTATCCATAAGGACTACATCATAGGTTTCCCGCAACCCGTTTACCATTCCAAGAAGTGCGTCATCTAATGGAAGTGGTTTCCTTTCCAAAACCGCAGGAAGAATGTCCAGATTTCCTGTCAGACTTGTAATTGCTTCCTCTCTGGTTGTTTCTCCACGATATAATGCATTCATGGAATTATCATATTCCACCTTACCCAGGAACAGTCCTCCCAGTTTAGGATTTCTGGTGTCAAAATCAATTAAGAGAACCTTCATACCTATTTCCGCCAATTGGATAGCCAAATGAGCAGTAACCGTTGTTTTTCCTTCGTTTTGTACTGCTGAAGTTATATATATGCATGAATGATTCAAGTTCTGCAGATAATTCTTGACTATGTGAGCTAAAGACACATAATTATCCAGGACTTCCGCATTACTCTCATCATCCTCATTGGATAATAGCAAGTTTCTTTTTTTATGAAAGTATGCTTTTCTCTCGGGAATCTCACCAAGAACCTCAACTGAGAATACCGACTCCATATCACGGGTATTTAACAATGTCGGATAAAGCAATAGCTTCAATACCGCAAAGCCCAATCCAAGAAGGAATCCCAGTATAGTCAGATATCCCCACATAGCAGCATTAATATTACCACCGATCAGATATTTAGAAGTTGGAGAGTTTATAACAGAAACATTCCCTATCTTTAAAGTATTCGTCAAAATCTGCGGAGCCACTTCGTTCATGGCTGCCAGTATTTCTACCCCTTCCTGGGCACTGCGCCAGTACAGTGTAATATCAATGATCTGTGTTTCTTTGTATTGTGACATTTCCAGATTGCTAGAGATATCCTTCGTTGTAATTCCAAGTAGATCCAGTCGGTCTACAGCAGCATTCAGTGTCTTATCACTTCGCAATACATAGATAACAGAATCGACCATTTCTTCAGCGAGATAAATATCTGTTGAATTTGGATTATTCGTCTGAGCAGTGAACAATCCATTTTCATTTTGAGAAGTTACCGCAATCGAGGTAGTAATCGCATACTGCTTACTCATCTCGCCCCGCATGTAAGAAATAATCGAAAGTACAATTCCCAAAATGAGTCCACCAACCGTAAGTATCGCAATCATGACGATATTTTTACGGATTGTATGAATGATATCAGACGCCCTCAGCTGTTTACGCGGAGTCATCTCAGTATGTTTTATATTTGCAACATGGTTTTGTTCTGCTCCACCCATATCCTTTCCATATCCCATTCGTATTCTACTCCTTATTCTCTGCTTTCTTCTTCCTGTTACGCTTCAAATTAATTGAAACAAAGATTACAGCTCCGACAAAAATCAGACTCAGTCCCAGTATCGTTCCTATATCAGCAACTGTCCAGCGCTCAAATTGATAAGTCTGCAGCTCTGTTTTATCCTCTACGATGATTTCCAGTTTCTTTTCCTTATTTCCGTCGAGTACAACCATATAGGTTCCCGGAGCCAAACCTTCCACGGTTTGTTCCAGACCTGTAGTATTCCAGACTTTGATAACATTACCCGCTGCATCATGTATTGCAACATTTACATCAGATACCTGTCCCCTGAAGAGCTGATCCCGAACACCCACAGAGATACGTATGATTCTGTTTGTAATCTGAAGATCGGCCTCTTTCTTTCCATCAATAAGGCCCGATCCATTCACATGAAACGAATAATCTGTATAATCCATCTGATAATCAGAAGCGGTAGATATCTGCTTTAGATGATAAGTCCTGTTTTTACGCAGATTCTTTACTGTAAACCGGCCTCTGTCATCTGTTTTCAATTCTTTGATTACATTCTCTTCATCATCAGATAATGTAAACTCTGCACCGGAAAGATAGGTTGTATTGTATAACGCATCTGCTACAGTGACCTGAATGCTTGTTTTTTCTTCGGTTAATTTCGTTACTTCAGAAACTCCGACCTCTGTTTTGTTCTCTACTTCAACTGTTTTATCCTTTGTAATTTTCGCATAATACTCCGGAATCTTAGTCTGCCGTATCCGATATGTACCGAGATATAATTTTTTGCTCTTACCATAACCGTTTTTGTTGACTGTAATGGTATCTACAACTTCGCCTACTTTATATCTTGTTGTCCCATCTCGGGTAACAATATTTTCTGCAGCAACCACATCAAACTCTGCATCCGTGATGGCCTCGCCATTATCCCGGTCTGTAAGCCGAATTCGGATTACATTTTTTGAGGGATAGAGCGCTACTGTAACAATACGAGGATCATCCCAGTCATGAGATTCATTAATTGTAAACTTCGTATTATCCGAAGCATCATAACCCGGCAATGTTGACAAACCATGGAGATAATAACTCGAAAGAGCAATCTTTTCCGGGAGATAAAAGGTGCCAGCAGCGTCCGTCCTGTATTTCTTATAATCAATTTTTTCCGGATAATAGGTGCTCAGAACCTGCAGTGCAGAGTTGGAACCATACAATTCAAATTCGAGTCCCTGTTTCTTAATGGTACGACGGGTTTCCCCATCTACAACCTGAACGAACACGGCAGCTTTATCCGCTCCATAATCTTCCCCGGCACCCGGATCAGGATCTTCATATTTATATTTTTCTTCACCTGCTCCGCCTCCTCCGCCGCCTCCGTTCTGCTTCGGCTGTTCATTGGTATCCTTGCGGTTCTTATCGTCATCTTCAAATTTTTTATCATAGTCATCTCTGTCATTATCTGTATCATCATATTTCTCGTAGCGGTTTCCCCGCTCCTTATCCACATACTTATCATCCGGAATTCTGAGCAAATACAAAATCAAAAGCAGCGTTATCAAAAGAATACAGAGAAGAAGTGCTACCATATTGTCCGCCATCGATTCCCAATAATTCACTTCATTGTATTTTCTTTTATGTTTCTTCATAATCTCATTCCTGTCCATACACAGCTTCAAAGGTTTCCAGGCTCATTGGTCTGTGGAAACAGTAACCCTGTCCAATGGCACATCCGGCCTTCTTCAAATCAGAGAACTGCTCCATATTTTCGATGCCTTCCGCCATCATTTCTATATTCAGCTTACGCGCCTGTTCAAAATACGTCTTTAGCTCATTCTCATTGGAAGAAGGTATCAGTCTCAAATCCAGCTTTAATGCATCCGTTTCGATATTTTCCAACATATTAACAGAGATATAATCTCCATCAAATCCATCCATGATTACTTTAAAACCAAGCCTTCTCAGGGCACTTGCCACTTCACTTGTCATCTCCGGACTCTGAACATATGCACTCTTTACAATTTCCATTTCTAATGATCTTGGTGGAATGCGGTATTTTTCAAGCATTCTTCTAAAAAAGCCCGCAACATCCATTGCCAGAATATCGGTTTTAGAAAGATTCACCGAAACCGGAACCGGCCGCATACCGGCATCAATCCATTTTCGAATGGTCTTGCATACTTCCTCCCAAATAAAACTATCTATCCGGGTAATAAACCCATTATTCTCCAGAACCGGTACGAAAGCAGCAGGTGTCAGGAGTCCCAGTTTTTCATGATTCCAACGAACCAATGCCTCAGCTCCCACAAACTTCCGGGTATTCAGATATACTCTTGGTTGTAAGTAAAAGATAAACTCCCCTTTTTTCAAACCTTCTGTAATCTGTGACATCAGCATCGGTTCATTTTTAGAATCGTCCGCGAGTTCATTCCCTACTGCAGAAAAGGAATATTGTAGATTCTTTGGAATACGATCCAGTCTGTCAAGAATTCTCCTGACATCACGCTTTTGCTTTCTCCTCTCCTGCTCCTCCACGGTAGGGATAACCACCTTATGAAAAGTATCTACAAAAAGCCCATATTCCCGAAGCATGACATCCCAGATCATACGGTTCAAAATATTGAATATGATTGAAAGAATCACTCCCGATATAGAAGTATAAAATGCTGTCTCGATACCACTCAATAATACAGCAATACTTTCGAGAGTGGCTTCCACTGAACTAAAGGCAATTGAACTGATACCGGCAATCAAACCAATAAAGGTTCCTAAAATACCGAGTCCTGTCAGTGTTCCGGGAATTTGAAGCACGAATCCCTGCCAGGTTTTCAACGACAGCATATCCTCACTAAAATATTCTTCAATATCACTGACAATGTCCTCATCTTCTTTTTGCTGTTCCACTTTGTTCTTATACTCTTGAAACAGCTGATCCAGCACCTTCTCGCGAAACAGAGTTTCCAATTTAAACACGGCAATCCATGTTTCTGTAGATTGTACATCCAATGCCTGGTTAATACCCTGTCTGGCATTCTTAAAACCGGAACTAAACGTGAGTGCCGGCATCAAACCAAGAAAGAATCCCAGAGCAATAATGAAACACATAATGGACAGTATTATCATTGATAAAGTATCCGGTGCCAGACTAAACAACAAACCACCTGCCACCAGCAATAAGACCGCTATTCCACTAATTAGTTTTTTCATACTCATCTCCTCTTTCGTTCTCTTGTATTATCATACTATCAACGTTACACTAACTCACATCAATTTGGAATGATACCAGATGGACAGCATCAAATCAGCATCATTTCACAAAAAAACTAATAAAACAGAACCACACACCCCATCACAACGAGGACAACACCCACGATCCGGTTCAGTGTCTTATTATCTACCTTGTTCGCAATACGAGCAGCAACACGGGCCCAAAATAATGTAACAATTATACATGCTGACAATACAAACAGATTCGGTGTACCACCAATGACAAAATGACTTAACGCTCCTGTTAAAGCAGTAAAAGCCATAATAAAAACACTGGTTCCAACAGCGCATTTCAGCTCATATCCCAGAACACTGGTCAGAATCAGAAGCATCATCATACCGCCGCCGGCTCCGACAAAACCACAGATAAATCCAATGCCCGTTCCTGCAATTGCAGATTGAAGCGCACGTTTCTTCGGTGATACAGATTCCATGGTCTCTTTGGTCGTCATCACCGGTTTCACAATAAATTTGATGCCCAGCAGCAGGGTCATGATGACAGAGAAGTTTCCCATCGTTGTATTCGGTACCAGACTTGCAATGTAGCTTCCGACCATGGTAAGCAGCAATACAAACAGCATCATGATAAGACCATTTCTGACATCAATATTTTTATTCTTTTTATAAGTATAGGCACTGACTGCACTGGCAAGAACATCACTCGCCAATGCAATTCCCACTGCCTCATATGCAGGCATATCCAGAAATGTGATAAGAACAGGACTAATCACCGCAGCCGCACTCAGGCCGGCAAATCCTGTTCCGATGCCGGCACCTGTACCTGCCAGAAAGCATATCAATAGTATCATCCATGGATTCATTATTCTTCCTCTTTTCGCTATTTTTCTAATCTGATTCTGATATATCTATGAATTATACCTTTATGCTATTTTGAAGTCAATCAGAATCAGAATAGAGTTTCTAAAATAAATAAATAGAGTTTCTAAAATAAATAATAATAGAGTTTCTAAAATAAATAATTTTCCCTTGACTCAGGCATTAGAATCTGATACTATATTTCGAAGGACAAAGGCGTTCAGGTTTACTTCTGGAGCCCTTTTTTTGTGTATTGACACTGTAAATTCGCATATGAGGTGATTCTTATGAAGCAAAAAATTTATCTTCAGCTGGAAGACGGAAGCATATACGAAGGGTATTCTTTCGGTGCTCCTCTTACAGAAAATGTGATAGCGGAAGTTGTTTTCACTACTGCTATGACCGGTTATGTTGAAACTCTCACTGACCCCAGTTATTATGGGCAGATGCTCGTACAGACATTTCCTTTAATAGGAAACTATGGCGTACATCCTGCCGACTTCGAAAGTTCCAAAATACACATGAGTGCCTACATTGTTCATGAGTATTGTAACGCACCGTCGAACTTCCGAAATCAATTCGATTTAGATTCTTTACTGAAGAGAAACAACATTCCAGGTATCTGTAATATCGACACTCGTTCTTTGACAAAACGGATTCGTTCCAAGGGCGTTATGGTCGGTTGTCTTTGTAATTCTCCAATTTCGTCAGAAGAAGTCGCTTCTTTATCTCACTGGAAGATTGATCATGCAGTTTCCCACGTGACGTCTTCTCAGATTTCCCGTATTTCCACCAGCTTACCAAAGCATCACGTTGTATTGTGGGATTTTGGTGCAAAAGAAAATATCGTTCGTTCACTCACGCAACGTGACTGCGATGTAACCACCGTTCCTGCAAGCTCCACCTGCGAAGAAATCCTGGCACTGCATCCTGACGGTATTCTTCTCAGCAACGGACCGGGCAATCCGAAAGACAATTCCTCCATCATTAAGGAATTGCAAAAGCTCTGTCAGGCGCACATTCCTACTTTTGGCATCTGCTTAGGTCATCAGCTGCTCGCTCTTGCAAACAGAGGAGATACAGAAAAATTAAAATATGGTCATCGTGGTTCGAACCAGCCGGTCAAGGATATGGAAACGGGCAGAACCTACATCACCAGTCAAAACCATGGATATGCTGTTAAAAACGACTGTCTGCCTGCAAATTCCGATTTATATTTTAAAAATGTAAACGACGACACCTGTGAAGGAATTCGATATCATTCTTTCCCTGGATTCTCTGTACAATTCCATCCGGAAGCCTGCGGAGGTCCGCACGATACGGAATACCTGTTTCAGGAATTTATACACCTTATGGAAGGAGCGAAATCATCATGCCATTAAATCCTAATATCAAAAAAGTTCTTGTCATCGGTTCCGGACCGATTGTCATCGGACAAGCTGCTGAATTTGACTATGCCGGAACCCAGGCATGTATGGCAATCAAAGAAGAAGGTCTGGAAGTTGTATTAGTAAACTCGAACCCGGCTACTATTATGACAGACGCTGCCATTGCTGATCATGTTTATATCGAACCATTGACTTTGGATTATCTGAAAAAGATTATTATGAAAGAGAAACCGGACAGTCTGCTCTCAACACTCGGTGGACAGACTGCATTGACCCTCTCCATGCAATTGGCGAGAGAAGGATTTCTGGAAGAACACAATGTTCAACTGCTCGGTGCAGATCCTGCAACCATTGACCGCGCTGAAGACCGACAAATGTTTAAAGATACCATGAAGGCTATCAAACAGCCGATTATTCCTTCTATTGTTACACAGACTCTGGAAGAATCATTACAGTTTGCAAGGCAGGTCAATTATCCGGTTATCGTACGTCCGGCCTTTACTCTTGGTGGTTCCGGAGGAGGTATTGCAAACTCGGAAGAGGAATTACGGAAAATCGCAGCATCCGGCTTACGTCAATCTCCTATCCATCAGATTCTGGTAGAAAAATGTATCGCCGGCTGGAAAGAAATTGAGTTTGAGGTTATGCGTGATTGTGACGGTAATGTCATCACAATCTGTTCGATGGAAAACTTTGATCCGGTTGGTGTCCACACCGGGGATTCGATTGTCATCGCTCCTGCTGTGACATTGGCTGATAAAGAATACCAGATGCTGCGTTCTGCGGCTATTGATATTATCAGTGCGATGGAAATTGAGGGCGGTTGTAATGTCCAGTTCGCTCTTCATCCGGAGAGCTTTGAATATGCGGTAATCGAGGTCAATCCACGAGTATCCCGTTCTTCTGCTCTTGCCAGTAAAGCAACCGGATATCCGATTGCCCGTGTTGCTGCCAAGATTGCTCTTGGTTACCGGATGGATGAGATCAAGAATGAAGTTACCGGAAAAACATCCGCATTCTTTGAACCGGCTTTGGATTATGTCGTAATCAAATTCCCAAAATGGCCATTTGATAAATTCGTTTATGCAAATCGTAATCTGGGAACCCAGATGAAGGCAACCGGTGAGGTCATGGCAATCGGCCGCAATTTTGAACAGGCTTTATTAAAAGCAGTCCGTGGTGCTGAGATTTCTCACGATTATTTAGATGATACCAATATGCAGGCACTCTCTTCCTCTGATTTGGTATGCAAGATCCTTGATCAGGATGATGAGCGCTTGTTTGCAGTATATGAAGCAATCCGTCGTGGATTTTCTGTAGAAGAACTGCACAATATCACGAAAATTGATGAATGGTTTTTATCAAAATTACAGCATTTATCCCAGCTGGAATCCGAACTGACATCCTCAGATATTGATGATGAACTGATTGACACACTCAAGCTGTATGGTTTTTCAGACAAGACCATCTGCCGTTTGGGAAAGATCGAAACAGTAAAGCGGAAACCATATAATTATAAAATCGTTGATACCTGTGCAGCAGAATTCAGTGCCCAGACTCCTTACTTCTACTCCACTTACGGAGAGGAAGACGAAGCATTGGAATATGTCCAAAATTATGCTCATAAGAAACCGGTTGTAATGGTATTTGGTTCCGGCCCGATTCGTATCGGTCAGGGTATTGAATTTGATTATGCTTCTGTCCACTGTGTCTTCGCATTAAAGAAGGCCGGATATGAGGTTGTCATCGTCAACAACAATCCGGAAACCGTATCCACTGATTTTAATACGGCAGACAGATTGTACTTTGAACCATTAACACCGGAAGATATTGCAGATATCATTGAAATAGAGCAGCCAATCGGATGTGTGGTAGCTTTCGGAGGTCAGACTGCGATTCGACTGACCGCATGGTTATCTTCTCATAATATCCCAATTCTCGGAACACCGGCTGACAGTATTGATGCCGCCGAAGACCGCAGCCGTTTTGAACAGTTGTTAAAAGATCTGAATATCAAACAGCCGGTAGGAACAACGGTTCAAAGTGAAGAAGAAGCTCTGGTTGCAGCGAATCAATTGGGATATCCGGTTCTGCTGCGCCCATCTTATGTTCTGGGCGGACAGAATATGATCATCGCTTTTTCCGATGCTGACGTCAGCGAATATATGAAAATTATCCTGTCCCATATGAAGGATAACATTGTCCTGATTGATAAATATATGATGGGAACAGAGCTTGAAGTCGATGCCATCTGTGATGGTAAGGATGTTTTACTTCCCGGTATCATGGAACATATTGACCGTGCCGGTATCCACTCCGGTGACTCCATAGCAGTCTATCCTGCATGGAACCTGACCAAGGAACAAACCGATACCATTATTGACTACTCCACCAAACTGGCACTGGCACTGGATACAAAGGGATTAATTAATATCCAGTATGTCATCAGTGATGGACAGATTTATGTTATTGAAGTAAACCCACGTTCATCCAGAACCGTACCATATTTAAGTAAGGTAACCGGTATCCCGATGATTGATATTTCTACACGAATCATGCTGGGCGAGACATTAAGCGATATGGGGTATTCGTCCGGTCTCTATCCGAATGCACCACACACAGCGATCAAGGTACCTGTCTTCTCTTTTGAAAAGCTGGCCGGACTTGATACCACTCTGGGTCCGGAAATGAAATCAACCGGTGAAGTACTCGGAATCGCTCCTACGATTGATGAAGCCCTGTACAAAGGTCTTTTGAGTGCCGGATATCATTTCGAATCAAGCGGCGGTGTATTTATTACCGTACGGGATACGGACAAAGCAGAGGCAGCTGAAATTGCAAAATCGTTTGCAGACCTTGGTTTCCGCTTATATTCGACGGAAGGCACCTCCAAGGTATTAAAAGAACAGGGATTATCCGTTACCATGGTCCATAAAATACATGAATCGGAACAAAATACAATCACCCTGTTAGAGAGTGGAAAAATCAATTACATCATTTCCACTTCTGCAAAAGGCCGTTCTCCTCTGCGCGACAGTGTTAAGCTTCGCCGTAAAAGTGTTGAGCTTGGTATCCCATGTTTAACAAGTCTGGATACAGCGAAGGTCATTGCAGACATCATAAAACTGAATTACTCACCGGATAAAACATCTTTAATCGACATCTGCAGTCTGTAAACATAAGAGCGGGCACCCGAGGGTACCCGCTCTTATTTATTCGACCTGCAGCATCAATATCATCTGTGCAGTTTCTACCATATTCGTTCCGGAATCCATACTGCTTTTTTGAATATAACGAAAGGCTTCCGGTTCCGTCATATTGTTTCTTTCCATCAGGACTTCTTTTGCTTTATCAATCAGGTCCTGTTCTTCTTTTGGACGTTTCTTCGGCTTTAACCTGTTTTTTCGGATGCGTCGCTCTAACTGCATGCACATCATTTCTACCGAACTTACCAGATTCGATGCCCGAAATGGCATCGTTATGGTTACTACCTGTGAAGGACACTGTTCCAGTCCTGCCTGTGATGTCAGTAATAACATATCAAAGTAATCGGGTAAACTCTCAACAATCTCATTACAGTACATGTCTTTGAAAACTCTGGAGCTAACGACAATTCCACTATCCAGCTGGTGCGCCTTAGACAGGATAGCAGAACCACTTGTACAAATCGCTGTTATATTAATTCCACGAGATGTTAGTAATTCGCTGATTCTTTTCGCATCTTCAATTTTGGGCATTGCCACAATAACACTGACCATGCGATCACCCCGCTATACTCGATTTAAATACTTCTTCACTTCCCAATCGGATACTTCTTCCATATATTCATTCCATTCTGTAGTTTTTGCTGCTACATAAGTATCCAGAAATTCTTTACCTAAAACGGACTGCATCACTATATCCTTTTCAATTTCACCGATTGCTTCCCTGAGTGTTCCAGGAAGCTGCATGATCTCAGCATTCTGTTTCTGCAATACTTCATAGCACTCACCAGGATTCGTGTGCTGCTCCAATCCTTCGATACCTGCAGCGATACAGGTTGCGAGAGCCAGATAAGGATTGGCTGCCGAATCCGGAAAACGAATCTCAACCTTCGTATCTTCTCCCGGTCTGGTGTGAATGCGAAGCAGAGAGTTCAAATTCTTTGTCGACCATGCAATATCTTTCGGAGATCCAAATCCGGAATTCACACGTTTATAAGAATTCACTAACGGATTGGTAATGGCACACAATCCTTTTGCATGTGACATGATACCTCCCATGAACCATCTCAGTTCGTCACGTACTTCTCGATTTTCAGAATTAAAAATATTTCTGCCATCCTTATAGACAGAGATATTCATATGCATACCGGAGCCTGCAACGCCCTTCTTCGGCTTTGGCATAAAGGATGCATGCAAGCCAAATCGTCTTGCAATGGAACGAACCGCACTTCGAAATGTCATAATGGAGTCGGCGATTGTCAATGCTTCTGCTCCACGAAAAACAATCTCATGCTGTGCCGGAGCTTTTTCGTGATGGGAGGATTCAATCTCAAATCCCATATCTTCCAGAGTCATAACCATATCACGTCTGGCATTTTCCCCCATATCAATCGGACCGACATCCATATATCCGGCCTGTTCATGTGTTAGGGTTGTAGGGATTCCATCTTCGTCAGAGTGAAATAAGAAGAACTCACATTCCGGATCCACATAGAACTCGTAACCCTTCTCCTTCGCCTCACTCAGAACATTCTTTAAGATTGTTCTTGGACTGTCAGAGCATGGTGTTCCGTCTTCATAACAGACATCGCACAGCAGACGGGCAACTTTGCCCTGCTGTGGTCTCCATGGCAAGATCACAAAGGTATCCAAATCAGGATAAAGATACAAATCTTCATCACCGGATTGGAATTCTCCGTACAACGCCCAGCCTTCGAATGCGTATTTATTTTCCAAAACACGCTCTAACTGACTGTCTGCCACAGCAACGTTCCGTAAATTTCCGAACATATCCGTAAACTGTAAACGGATAAATTCTACATCTTCCTGTTCTACCATCTCCAGAATATCTTTTTTTGTCATCATACTCCCTACTATCTCCTTTATAGATTGGTGTATCCCATCAAAGAAGCATCAACCTGCTTAGCCGCCTGTTTTCCTTCCGAGATTGCCCATACAACCAAAGACTGGCCACGGTGCATATCTCCTGCTGTGAATACACGTTCCACATTTGTTTCGTAAGAACCCGGTTCTGTCTTCACATTGGTTCTCTCATTACATTCTACACCGAAATCGTCTGTAATGTAACCCTCACTTCCTAAAAATCCTGCTGCAATTAAAACAAAATCAGCAGCAACTGTTTCTTCACTTCCCGGAACAGGAACCATTTTATTGTTTTCCCGTTTCACTTTTACAATCTTGGCTCCACACACATGACCGTTTTCATCTTTTAAGAATTCTGTAACGGTTGTCTCATATCGTCTTGGATCTGCACCGAATGCTTCCATTGCTTCTCTCTGACCATAATCAGTCTTTAAGACCTTTGGCCATTCCGGCCATGGATTACCCGGCAAACGTTCTTCCGGTGCCTGAGGCATCATCTCCAGCTGCATGACACTCTTTGCTCCCAGACGAATCGCTGTTCCCACGCAGTCATTTCCGGTATCACCGCCACCGATAACCAGTACATTTTTATCTTTTACCATATCATATGGCACTGACTGGAATCCGCTATCCAACAGTTCTTTCGTCACCTGTGTCAGAAAATCTACTGCGAAACGAATACCTTCTGCGTCCCGACCAGGAACATTGATATCACGTGGCTTCGATGCACCACATGCTAATATGACACGGTCATACTGCTGCATAAGCTCTTCTGCACTGATATCAACACCAATATTCGTATTGCACACAAAGGTAACACCTGCTTTTTCCATCATCTTAATCCTACGGTCAATCACGGACTTGTCCAGTTTCATATTTGGAATGCCATATCTCAGTAATCCACCGACACGATCACTTCTCTCATATACCGTTACTTTATGTCCACGACGGTTCAATTGTAACGCTGCAGCCAGTCCTGCAGGACCGCTGCCAACGATAGCAACTGTCTTTCCGGTTCTAATCTTCGGAGCCTTTACTTCTACCAGTCCATGTTCAAAAGCATATTCAATAACCGCCTTTTCATTTTCCTTCGTTGGTACCGGTTTGTCATGAAGTCCACATGTACATGCTGCCTCGCACAAAGCAGGGCAGACACGTGATGTAAACTCCGGAAAACAATGTGTTTTCTGTAAACGCTGGTATGCCTGCTCCCAGTTTCCCTGACTGACCAGATCATTGATTTCAGGAACCAGATTGTTCAAAGGACAACCTGATGTCATTCCGGAAATGGTCATACCTGACTGGCAAAAAGGAACGCCGCAGCTCATACAACGTGATGCCTGTGATTGTTGATTTTCCAAAGAAACGCCTGCATGAAATTCATCAAACGTATGAATTAACTTTTTCATTTTTCGTCCTCCTACGCGTTTTTCTCGCCGACACATGCATAAAATGCCTCAATCTGTGCCTGTTCTCTACTCATTCCCTGTTCTTCGAATTCTGCCGATGCCATCATTAATTCTTTATAATCAGCAGGAATGATTTTCTTGAACTTAGGAAGATATTGGGCAAAATTCTCCAGCACTTCTTTACCCTTTTGTGAATTTGTGGCTTTTACATGATTCTCAATCAACGTTCTTAATTCTTCCTGTTCAAATTTATTTTCCACTTTTTCCATAAGGACAAGTTCTTTGTTTAAATTACGATACAGGCAGTTTTTCTCATCCAAAACATAAGCAATACCACCACTCATACCGGCAGCAAAATTCTTTCCGGTTGGTCCCAGAACTACAACCTTACCACCTGTCATATATTCACAGCCATGTTCTCCGACACCTTCTACTACTGCTATGGCACCGGAATTACGTACACAGAAACGTTCTCCTGCACAGCCTGCAAGGTATGCCTGTCCGGAAGTGGCACCATACAACGCCACATTACCAATCAGAATGTTTTCTTCCGGTTTATAAGAAGCATCTGCAGGTGCATAAACTGACAGCTTGCCACCGGATAAACCTTTACCGAGATAATCGTTACAATCACCACACAGATTTAGCGTCAGACCTTTTGGAATAAATGCTCCAAAGCTTTGTCCACCTGAACCGGTACAATTAATAGTAATCGTATCATCTTCCAAACCGGCATGATGGCGACGGGTGATTTCTGCACCGGTTAATGTTCCAAACGTACGGTCCACGTTGGATAACGAGATGGCAAAATCTTTTTTCGTACCCTTTTTGATTGCAGTCTGCATATCTTTCATTTTTAACAGAACTGCCTCATCCTTCACCTCAGAAAGCTTGAAATCATACGAGCATTCCGGCTGGAACACAGCATTCTCTCCTGAAAGTCCGGCATCCGTTGCCAGAATTCCACTCAGATCGATCTTCGCTGCATTTCCGGTTAATCCTTCCTTCTTTTTCAACAAGTCCGTTCTTCCAACCAGTTCATCCACGCTGTGAACACCCAGTTTCGCCATATATTCACGCAACTGTCTGGCGATAAAAATCATAAAGTTTTCTACATATTCCGGTTTACCTGTAAAACGTTTCCGCAATTCAGGATTCTGTGTTGCAATACCCATAGGACAGGTATCCAGATTACATACACGCATCATTGTACAACCTAAGGTTACCAATGGTGCTGTGGCAAAACCAAACTCTTCTGCACCGAGAATTGCTGCTATTGCTACATCACGGCCACTCATCAATTTACCGTCTGTTTCAATCATAACACGGTTTCGAAGTCCGTTTGCAATCAGCGTCTGATGTGCTTCAGCCAGACCAAGTTCCCAAGGAAGTCCTGCATTATGAATCGAACTAAGTGGTGCAGCACCGGTTCCTCCGTCATAGCCAGATACCAGGATAACCTGGGCACCGGCTTTGGCAACACCGGCAGCAACCGTACCAACACCTGCTTCGGAAACCAATTTTACAGAGATTCTGGCATCTTTATTCGCATTCTTTAAATCATAGATCAATTGCGCCAAATCTTCAATCGAGTAGATATCATGATGTGGCGGTGGTGAAATCAGGCTGACACCAGGTGTGGAATGTCTGGTCTTTGCAACCCATGGATAAACTTTTTTCGCCGGCAGATGTCCACCTTCGCCCGGTTTTGCACCTTGTGCCATCTTAATCTGAATCTCTTTTGCACTTACCAGATAACGGCTGGTAACTCCGAAACGTCCACTGGCAACCTGTTTGATTGCTGAACTTCTGTCATGTTTGGTACCCGAGGTTTCCAGTCTCTCATCGCTTTCGCCACCTTCACCACTGTTGGATTTTCCTTTCAGATGATTCATGGCGATTGCCAATGCTTCATGTGCTTCCTCGGAAATCGAACCATAGGACATCGCTCCGGTCTTGAAACGTTTTACGATTTCTTCTTCACTTTCTACCTCTGAGATATCAATACCCTGTTCCGGATAATTGAAATCCATCAAGCTTCTCAGATAACCACTCTGTTCGCCATCGATCATATCCGTATATTCAACGAATTTATCATAATCGCCCTCACGGGTCGCCTGTTGCAGCTTATGGATCGTTTGTGGATTATAACGGTGTTTCTCACCCTGGCTTCTCATTTTATGACGGCCCATAGAAGTAAAGGTCATATCAGTATCTAAGCCCAATGGATCAAATGCTTTCGAATGCTGCTCATCTGCTGCACGTGCAATGTCTTCCAAAGAAATACCACCGATTCGGCTGACCGTTCCTGAGAAATACTGGTCAGATACTTCTTTGGAGATACCGATGGCTTCAAAGATTTTGCTTCCCTGATACGACTGAATCGTTGAGATACCCATTTTAGATGCAATTTTTACAATTCCCTGTACAATCGCATGGTCATAATCCTCAACTGCTGCATAATAATCCTTGTTCAAAATCTTTTCTTCCACCAACTGTGCAATCGTTGCATGTGCGAGATATGGATTTACCGCACTTGCACCATAACCCAGAAGAGTTGCAAAATGATGAACTTCTCTTGGTTCCGCAGACTCCAGGATCAGAGACATAGCAGTACACTTCTTCGTTTGAACAAGATGCTTGTGTACAGCCGCTACAGCTAATAACGATGGCAATGCAACATGATTCTCATCGACTCCACGGTCAGAAAGAACCAGAATCGTAGCACCTTCCCGATATGCTTTGTCAACCTGTACAAACAAGTGGTCCAGCACGCGCTGAATCGGGGTGCTTTTGTAAAAGATAATCGGTACGGTTGCAACTTTAAAGCCCTTTTTATTCATAGAATGAATCTTCAACATATCCAGATCCGTTAAAATCGGATTCTCAATTTTCAATACCTGGCAGTTTTCAGGCTTTTCTTCCAGCAGATTTCCGTTTTTACCAACATAAACCGTGGTTGATGTTACGATTTTTTCACGCACAGCATCAATTGGCGGATTCGTAACCTGTGCAAACAATTGTTTAAAGTAATAGAATAATGGCTGATACTCCTTCGATAACGCAGCAATCGGCGTATCAACACCCATAGCTCCAATCTGTTCGCTTCCGTTTAAAGCCATGGAATAAATACCATTTCTATATTCTTCGTACGTATATCCAAATGCAATTTGTAATTTGGCACGTTCTTCCGGTGAATAGGTTGAGATTCTCTTATTCGGAATTTTAAGATCTTTGAGTCGGATCAGATTATCATCCAGCCATTCACCATACGGCTCTTTTTTCGCATATTCTTCTTTGACTTCTTCATCCGTTTTTACCTCTCCGGAAACGGTATCTACCAATAATATTTTTCCCGGATGAAGTCTCTCTTTGCGTACTACATGTGCCTCGTCCAAAGGTAAAACTCCAACTTCAGAGGAAAGTATCAGACGGTTATCATCCATCAGATAATAACGGGACGGACGGAGTCCGTTTCGGTCCAGAATCGCACCCATCACATCACCATCGGAAAACAGAATGGATGCAGGGCCATCCCAAGGCTCCATCATCGTGGCATAATACTGATAGAAATCTCTTCCCTCCTGTGAGATCGTATCATTATGTGTCCAAGGCTCCGGAATCATGATCATAGCTGCCAATGGCAACTCCATACCACTCATTACCAGGAATTCCAACGTATTATCCAGCATGGAAGAATCCGATCCTTCTGTGTTAACTACTGGAAATACCTTTGTGATATCATCATCGGATAATTGATTCGAAGCCATTGTTTCTTCACGCGCCAGCATTTTGTCCGCATTTCCCTTAATGGTATTAATCTCTCCATTATGCACGATCATACGGTTCGGATGTGCACGCTCCCAGCTTGGATTCGTATTCGTAGAAAAACGGGAATGTACCGTTGCAATTGCAGACTCATAATCCTCATCCTGCAAATCCAGGAAAAATGTCCGTAATTGATCAACCAGAAACATACCTTTATACACAATCGTTCTAGATGACAGGGATGGCACATACGTATTATTATTACTTTGTTCAAAGACACGACGGACAACATATAGCTTACGGTCAAAATCAATTCCTTTTTCCACGTTCGCCGGTTTCTCAACAAATGCCTGATAAATAGCCGGTTTACAGGAAAGGGCCTTTTCACCAAGAACATCCGGATTCGTTGGTACTTCTCTCCAACCCAGGAAATTCAACCCTTCTTTTTCAACGATGATTTCAAACATTTTCATCGCCTGACTTCTCTGTAATTCATTCTGTGGAAAGAAGAACATACCAACACCATATTCGCGTTCATTTCCAATTGGAATATTGCATTCCTTACACACTTTTTTAAAGAAGCGATGAGAAATCTGTGTCAGAATTCCAACACCATCTCCTGTTTTCCCTTCCGCATCTTTACCTGCTCTGTGTTCTAAGTTTTCAACAATACTCAAAGCGTCGGAGACAATCTGATGGCTTTGGACTCCCTTAGTATTTACTACAGCACCGATACCACAATTATCGTGCTCAAAACTTGGTTCATATAAATTCATGACTATTTGTCCTCCCTGTTACTTGCTGCTTCTATAAATCCTTTAAATAAAGGATGTGGAAAATTTGGTCTGGATTTGAATTCCGGATGTGCCTGTGTTGCCACATAGAAAGGATGCTCCGGTAATTCAACCATCTCTACAATCCTTCCATCCGGTGATAATCCCGATAAGACCATTCCCCGCTCCGTCAGCATACTTCGGTATTCATTATTCACTTCATAACGATGTCTGTGTCGTTCTGAAATTTCCGTTTTTTCATACAGTCTTGCAGCTAATGATTCTTCTTGTAAATGGCATGGATATGCACCCAAACGTAAGGTGCCACCGATATCTTCCACCCCATCCTGCTCCGGCATCAATGCAATGACCGGATTGGACGTATCCGGTTCAAACTCAATGCTGTCAGCGTCTTCCAGTTTCAAGACGTTCCTTGCGAATTCAACGATGGCAAGCTGCATTCCCAAGCAGATACCAAGGAATGGAATCTGATGCTCTCTTGCATATCGTATTGCCTCAATCTTACCCTGGGTTCCTCTTTTTCCGAATCCGCCCGGAACAAGAATTCCCTGAATACCGGATAACTGTTCTTCTACATTATCAGCAGTAATATGATCGGACTCTATCCAATGAATCTTCACATTGACGCGATTTGCAATTCCTCCGTGTTTTAGTGCTTCCGCAACACTTAAATAGGCATCATGCAGAGATACATATTTACCTACGATTGCGATATTCACCGTCTTTTTCGGTTCCTTCATATTTTGAATCATCTGAATCCAATCATTTAAATCAGGCTCCGGACATGGAATATGCAGGCAGTCGCAAACTGCCTGAGCCAAACATTCTTTTTCCATCATCAGAGGAACTTCATACAGAATGGAAGCGTCCAGATTCTGCAGTACATGCTCTTTTTTTACGTTACAGAACAATGCAAGTTTTTCTTTCATACCCTCCTCCAGAGGGTAATCCGAACGACAAACCAGGATGTCAGGTGTTAAGCCCATACTCTGTAAGCTTTTCACACTCATCTGCGTTGGTTTTGTTTTCATTTCTCCTGATGCCTTTAAATAAGGGATAAGGGAAACCAGAATCAATACGGTATTCTCTCTTCCGACGTCCACCTGAAATTGTCTGATTGCTTCTAAAAACGGCTGGCTTTCAATATCTCCCACCGTGCCGCCTACTTCTATAATGGCGATTTTTTCTTCTGTATCGCCCTCTTCCTGTTTTTGGAACCGGTTTTTAATTTCATTTGTGATATGTGGAATAACCTGTACGGTACCTCCGCCATAATCACCATGTCTTTCCTTATTTAATACCGACCAGTATATTTTTCCGGTTGTTACGTTGGAATTATGTCCCAGACTCTCATCAATAAATCGCTCATAGTGTCCCAGGTCTAAATCTGTCTCCGTTCCATCGTCTGTCACAAATACTTCTCCATGCTGAATGGGATTCATGGTTCCCGGATCTACATTAATGTAAGGATCAAATTTCTGCATCGTCACCCGATATCCTCTCGCTTTTAATAATCGGCCAAGCGATGCTGCTGTGATTCCTTTTCCCAAACCGGATACAACGCCGCCCATGACAAAAACGTATTTCATATTGTTACGCCTCCCTCTTTCCTATTCATACATCTTCATTTGTCAGAGATTGATGAAACAAAAAAGTCGCCAAATAGACCTAACTCATAGGTTATTTGACGTCTTTGTCATTTCAAACACTAATTATCTGTATAATCATACACTAAAAGAAATGATTTGTAAAGAACTTTTGAAATTAGTTCTAAAACACAGAAAATCCACGGCAAACGCCGTGGACTTTCTTATAGTACATATCAATATTATTGAAGAGCTTTATAACCAGATTCACCGGTACGAACTTTGATAACATTTTCAATATCATATACAAAGATCTTACCATCGCCGATTTCACCGGTGTAAAGAACTTTTCTTGCAGTTTCAACAACTAAGTCAACAGGTACTGTGCTGAGTGCGATATCAAATTTAACTTTTGGTAACAGATTCACATCTAATTCAGCACCACGATAGTAGTTGGTTGCACCTTTTTGCGTACCACAACCAAGTACATTGGTAATCGTGATACCGGTAACTCCGATCTTGCTTAACGCCTCTGTTAACTCTGTTAACTTATTCTGACGGGCAATGATGGTAACTTTACTGAGCTTCTTAGTACCATCCGAAGGAGCAGTTGCAGGTACATTTGCCGGTAATACATCAACATCATTCGCATCTGTCAAATCGTAAGAAGAAGTTGTTGCTGCAGGCATGAAGTCAGCATAACTACTTTCGATACCATGCTCTTTGATATCCAATCCAACTAATTCCTCTTCTTCAGATACACGTAAACCGATTGTGTGTTTGATTACAAGGAATACAACAGCCATAGTAACTGCTACCCATGCGATAACAGCAATTACACCAAGTGCCTGAACACCTAATAAATGAAAGCCGCCACCGTTGAAAAGACCAAGGCCATCTGTTCCGGCACCATCGGAGAAAAGGCCAACGCAGAGAGTACCAAGAGCGCCGTTTAAGCCATGAACACCAACTGCACCAACAGGGTCATCAATTTTTAATTTCTGGTCGATAAACTCAATACCGAATACAACAACAAATCCGGCAAGCACACCAATAATAGCGGAAGCTAAAGGTGAAACGGTATCACAACCTGCTGTGATAGCAACCAAACCAGCTAAGGTACCATTAAGAGTCATAGAAACATCCGGTTTCTTGTAACGAATCCAGGTAATTACTAAAACAGTACAGGTAGCAACAGCTGCTGCAAGGTTTGTCGTAACAAAGATTTTGCTGGCGGAAGCGATAGCATCGCCTTCCATGGATACGGTAGAAGCACCATTGAAACCAAACCAGCAGAACCATAAGATAAATACACCGAGTGCACCAAGTGTTAAGCTGTGACCAGGAATCGCTTTTGCTTTTCCGTTTTTGTCATATTTTCCAATACGAGGTCCAAGGATTTTAGCTCCAACTAATGCAGCTACACCACCAACCATATGTACAGCGGTAGAACCTGCGAAGTCGTGGAAACCGAGTTGGGCAAGCCAACCGCCACCCCAGATCCAATGTCCTGAGATAGGATATACCACTAAACTGATGATGAAACTGTAAATACAATAGGACGAGAATTTTGTACGTTCTGCCATAGCACCGGATACGATAGTAGCTGCAGTAGCACAAAAAACAGTCTGGAAAATCAAAAATGCGAAGAAAGGTACGCCATCCGGTAACATGGCGGTGCCATATGTGGCTTCGTCAGCGATACCTTTGATACTTCCAATAAAAGAACCACTACCGCCAAACATAAGACCGAAACCAACCAACCAGAAGACCGGTGTTCCGATACTAAAGTCCATAAGGTTCTTCATAATGATGTTACCTGCGTTTTTTGCTCTTGTAAATCCGGTCTCTACCATGGCAAAACCTGCCTGCATGAAGAATACGAGAGCGGCTCCTAATAGAACCCAGATTGTGTTTACAGATGAAAATGTGTTCATAATACACGCCTCCTTAAATAGGGTATTGATTATTAAAACAAGCTTTGCAAAGAGGTAAGTCACCAACCATTTTTTGAAAATCTTCAATCTTCAAATATCCAAGTGATTCCGCTCCGATTTGCTTTCGTATTTCTTCACAAGAAAGATTGGAAGCAATAAGCTGCTTGTTACTAGGTACATCTGTGCCGTAATAACATGGATATAAAAATGGTGGAGATGAGATTCTGACATGAACCTCTGTTGCACCAGCTTTTTTAAGCATACTGATAAGATTTGATATGGTTGTTCCGCGAACAATGGAATCATCAATCAGAACAATCCGTTTTCCGTTTACAACACTTGGAATCACATTCAGTTTAATCTGAACAGCGGATTCCCGTTCCTGTTGTGTCGGTTTGATAAAGGTTCGGCCAACATAGCTGTTTTTATGAAATGCCATACCAAAAGGAATGTGAGACTGTTCAGAATATCCTATGGCAGCTGCAATACCGGAATCGGGAACACCAACTACCAAATCAGCCTCGACCGGATAAGAATCAGCAAGTGCAGCTCCGGCACGAACCCTTGCATCATATATACTGATTCCGTCCATTGTTGAATCTAAACGTGCAAAATAGATGTACTCAAAAATACAATGGGCATGAGTAGAAGTACATAATGTGGTATCAGTGGCAATCCCGTTTTTGGTAATGGTAATGATTTCACCCGGGAGAATATCCCGTACAAAAGTAGCGCCAATCGAATGGAGTGCGCAACTCTCTGAAGCTAATATGTAGGAGCCTTCCTTCTGACCGAGACAAAGTGGTTTTAATCCAAACGGATCGCGTACACCAACGAGCTTTTGCGGACTCATGATGATAAGGGCAAACCCGCCTTTTAGTTTCTTTGCGGTCTCAAGAACGGCTGTTTCAATATTTTTTGCTTTTGTACGTTCTAAAGCAATCTGATAGGTGATAATCTCAGAATCCGTAGTGGTGTGAAAAATAGCACCATTTTCCTGAAGCTGATTCTTTAGTTCCTCTACGTTCGTCAGATTACCATTATGCGCCAGTGCCAAGGTTCCTTTAAAATAATTAATAGCAACCGGTTGTGCATTTTTTACTGAGCTTTCTCCTGTTGTTGAATACCGTACATGACCGATTCCGATGTTTCCAACTAAATCTTCTAATATTTCTGGTGTAAAGATCTCATTGACCAGTCCCATATCTTTGTGGCACATGAGATTGCCCAATGGGCCGCCGGTATTGCAAACAGCCATACCGGCAGATTCCTGGCCACGATGTTGCAGGGCACACAGACCAGAATAAATAGAATGGGAAACATTTTGACCGGAAGTGTTCAGAATCCCGAACACTCCACATTCCTCTTTTAATTTATCGCTTTCATATTGCATCCTAGTTCACCTGTTCCAATTATAATGAGAACAACAGCTGTTCGTAGTTTGGATAAGGTAATGCAGAATCCGGCATATATTCTTCAGCAGAGTCAGCAATGCTTCGAATTGCTTCCATATCCGGAAGAATCGTATCGCAATAGTAGCCGGCAAGTGCTAACATATCTTCCATAGATTCAGCAGTAGCGGTATCAGCCTCTAATGTTTCTTCTAAATCAAAGAGTTTCTCATAGTAACCGGATAATTTCTCCAGAAGTTTTTTCTCTCCTGTGCAGGAAAGAGCGGATACAGCCTGTTTCTGCTGAATGCCGACTGCCAACTGATTACAATATGCTGACAGAGAAGGCAAGAATTCTCTTCTCATCATATCCTGTAAAGTCTTCGTTTCAATATGAAGAGTTTTACAATAGTTTTCCATCAGGATTTCATATCGGGAGTGAATCTCTCCTTCTGTAAAGATATGATGTTTGGTAAATAACTCAACGTTTTTCGGTGCAATGAATGTTGGAAGAGCTTCCGGTGTAGATTTTAAGTTTGGTAAGCCACGACGAGTAGCTTCTTCTACCCATTCATCTGTATAACCATTTCCATTGAAAATAACTCTCTTATGTTCAACAATCGTACGTCTCACAAGTGCAAGTACGGCACTTTGCATATCTTCGTCCGCTACATCCTTTAATTCTTCGTAGAATGTGGATAAGGATTCTGCAACAGCAGTATTTAATACGATGTTTGGACCTGATACGGAAAGTGCGGAGCCTAACATACGGAATTCAAATTTGTTACCGGTAAAGGCAAAAGGTGAAGTTCTGTTTCTGTCCGTAGTATCTTTGGTAAAGTGTGGTAATACAGTAGCACCTGTTTCCATCTGAACAGCTTTTTGTGCACCAAAGAACGTATCTTTTTCAATCGCATCCAAAACTTCTGTTAATTCATCTCCCAAGAAAATGGAAACGATGGCTGGTGGTGCTTCATTCGCACCTAAACGATGATCGTTTCCGGCACTTGCAACAGATAAACGCATCAAATCTGCATAATCATCAACGGCTTTAATAACTGCCATTAAGAAAACAAGGAATTGTGTGTTTTCTGCAGGTGTACGACCAGGATCCAGAAGATTCATACCAGTATTGGTTGTCATAGACCAGTTGTTATGTTTACCGGAACCATTGATACCATCAAAAGGTTTTTCGTGAAGCAGACATACGAGATTGTGTTTCTCGGCAACCTTTTTCATAATCTCCATTGTGAGCTGATTATGGTCAACCGCAATATTCGCTGTATCAAATACAGGAGCTAACTCATGCTGTGCAGGAGCAACTTCATTATGTTTGGTTTTCGCAGGAATACCAAGTTTCCATAATTCCATATCCAAATCATGCATATAAGCAGAAATACGTGGCTTTAATGCACCAAAGTAATGGTCTTCCATTTCCTGTCCCTTTGGTGGTTTTGCACCAAGAAGAGTACGACCTGTGAAAATCAAATCTTTACGTTTCTTATATAAGTCTTTATCTACCAGGAAGTATTCCTGTTCAGGACCTACGGTTGTGGATACGCTTGTCACATCATCCTGTCCCAACAGATTTAACATCTTTGTTGCTTCTTTACTTAACGCTTCCATGGAACGGAGTAAAGGAGTTTTCTTATCAAGTGCTTCTCCACTGTAGGAGCAGAAAGCAGTTGGTATGTATAATGTCTGATCTTTAATAAAAGCAGGAGAAGTTGGATCCCATGCAGTATAACCTCTCGCTTCAAAAGTAGCGCGAAGACCACCGGATGGGAAGCTGGATGCATCCGGTTCTCCTTTTACAAGTTCTTTACCGGAGAAATCCATAATTACTGCACCGTCACCGATTGGAGTAATGAAACTGTCGTGTTTCTCAGCAGTAAATCCTGTCATTGGCTGGAACCAATGTGTAAAATGGGTAGCTCCATTTTCAACTGCCCATTCTTTCATAGCGACAGCTACTGAATTGGCTACATCCAATTCTAAGTGAGTATTGTTCTCTATGGTTTTGCGAAGAGCCTTATAAACGTCCTTAGGCAACTTTTCATGCATAATCTTGTCATTAAATACAAGACTTCCATAGAGTTCAGGGATTTTCTTTTCCATAATGATTACTCCTTCCTCAAATGAGAATTATTAATATACTTTGACAAATGAAAAAGGCGCCTTGGAAATCCAAAGCGCCTTTGCTTACAACGCACATTTTATTACGGAATGATTCATTTGTCAATACCGAATTTGAAAAAATTAAAAAAAATAAGAATCAGTACAATGATACCAACCGCGGAGAAGCCTGTAAGGAACAGCCAGAAGAAAGGAGTGCTGTTGTCACCGGTCCTTGGCAATACTCCCAGTCGCTTCAGAGGTTCTCTAAGAGACTTCGTTTTATCTGTTTTTTTAATTTTATCTCCCTTATCTCCCTTTCCGTCCGATTTCTTCCCGGAATCTTTCTGTGATGCTTTTCCCTTATCATCTGATTGTCCGGTAGGCTTCTTTTCATCATACCTGTTCGTAATGATAAATCCATTTGCCACATCCCCAGAGTAGCTGGTTTCATAATGACGAACCTTCTCTTCCTCTACCGAATATTTTCCATCCAGTGGCTGCCCCAGAAAACTATGGCGCCAACCGGTCTCCTGCTCTAACGTTGCACTACCGCACACAACTCCATTTCTTTTTAAATTTACCGTGATACTGTCCGGACGTTTACCGGCTGCATCTCCGTTGTCTTCCCATATTTTTGTAACCGTAATACTCATGCCGCCTCCGACATATCCTCCCGAATGACCTGATTGATTTCTGCACGTTTTCGGAGTCGATGAAATGTCATAATCTTCTATCTCATTTACCATTGTCGGAATAAAAACAAAGTATGGATTAAAAACATAAGACTGCTTTTCTTTACAGAAGACCAGATAGATTCCTTTCTCCAGTTCACGGAAAACAACCCTTCCCGTTTGGTCTGTTTTTCCACTCATACAGACAAGACGGGCCTCCTGAATATATTGTACCATTTCCTTTGCATATTCCGCATTGTTCTGACTGATAATATCCGAAATTGCAATCCCGGAATCCTTCAATGATTCTGTTAAATCATATTGTTGTCCGGAGCTTTTCGCAATCTGACATAAGGAGACCTCAAAATCCGGAATCGCTGTTGTACCGGCCTCATTCCTGACATTAACCGTAATACTTCCCGTTTCTGCCCTTACCTGACTCGGTAGCAGGAATAACACGACACTGATTAAAAGGAAGGGTAATATAGCTTTTATTCTCTTATTCATCTTTTTTTCTCTTTCTATTGATAATATACAAAACGATACAACTAAAGCCTGATAGTACTACAATGCTTATTGTTACCAGATACAAAGGCTCAATCCATACCATTTCATTCGACAGATTCAGTGAACTGCTGTCGTGATTCATTTCCTCATGCACACGGATTCCTCGCACCAGAAGACGATGGGTATTCACACCATAAGGTGTACAGGTGACAATGGTAACATAATCTTTTCCGCGTCTTGCACGTAGCCTGGAAGTATCCTGAGGCTCCACTACCGCAATGTCATCCACACGGTATGTTAGGGTATCACCTAAAACATGAAGCTCAAACCGGTCATTGATCTGAAGTCTGTCAATATTGGTTAATAGCTTTGCGGATGGAAGCCCTGTATGTCCTGCCAAAACACAATGCGTTCCTCTTCCTCCCACAGGCAATGCAGAATCCTCACTGTGCCCTACTCCTGTCTGAAGTACTGTTTCAGACAGAGTATGATAAATCGGTAACTGCACACTGATTTTGGGAATGGATAAATACCCCATCATGCCATCCCCTTGCGGATTCAACACTGATTCATAACTTAAGCCCATCTCAGTCAGTTTCTGTTTATTATTTAAATATTTATTATAAGTATGTGCATCTTCAAGTAATACATTATACTCTTTTTCGGTCAGTACTTCTCCCATCTCATTGTATTGAGAAATCAGCCGGTAATTCATATGACGGTTGTAAAGATTACTCAACATTGGGTAAAGAAAGATGGAGAGTCCTATAAAAAATATCAGTATTACCATCCATGTAATAATCCGTTTTCTCATACTTCCCTCCATCTCAGCTTATTAATTACATCTTCTATAAATCAGAAATACCACGGCACCTGTCATGCAGATAATACCCAGAATAGTAAAGATTGTTGTACCGATACCACCGGTCGAAGGCAGCACAGAACCGGAAATATTCGTCAGGCAGGTCGAAATACTCTGACTTCCTACTACTGTAGAGACATTTTGAAATGATGCACCACCATTCTCAACCTCATCCGGTGTAAAACTCAACGTTAGAGGAGTTCCATCTACCGTTACAAAGGAATCACTGATAACAAAGCCAAATCCGTTCTGTGGCAATTCATAACCGGCCGGAGCCTCAATCTCTTTTAACTCATAACTGCCTGCTCCTAAACCAAAAATCTTCACCTGGCCTGCATGACCACCGTTATTTAATTCGGTTCCAATTCCAGCAACATCACTATCTAAAACCACCAGAGTCTCTATCGTCTCTTTTGCGTTCTGATCGGCTACAACATAAAACGGAACACCCGTCGTATCTGTTTTCTGAATAAAGCTGAGCAGATTTCCCTCATCATCATAGATTTTAAATCTGGCACCTGTAAGTAATAAATTCGAGGCTGTTCCATCTGTGGTACCTGCTGCCTTAGAAAGCACAAGCTGATAGGTATAAATACTGGCCGTGCTGACTGCAGAACTGGTTTGATCCTTATCGGATAGATGATTCGTATACTTCAGAGTAGCCGTGTTCGTACTCTTAGCAGGCATATCGGAACTGAGTCTCACCTGATAAGTTAGTGTGATCATCGCACCCGACGGATAAAGAGAATTACCATCTGCCTTGGTCGCATCCAGATTAAATGTGATTTTATTGGCACTCGAAATCTGATAAGGTGCTGAATCCGGAATGTTTTCTGTCGGTTTATGCACACCATCAATTTCTGTTCCATTGACATATATATAATAAGATGATTCAACAAGCTTCTGTTCTGACGGAATCGAATCCTCCAACTCAAACAGATATCCATCATGATACTCTGTACGGTCCGGCACCTTCAGAGAAATCGCATAAGTAATGACATCATCTATCGTTGCTGAAATGCTCTTTTGTGGTTCAAAATAACCATCTTCTGTCTTAGGATTACCCGATGTGTCAAAATAGGCTCCCGTTGCATTTCTGCCGACAATGGTTTTATTGATTGTTGGCTGTGTCGCCTTCAAATGAATCTCTGCATCCGGAGCTGCTGTTGTAAGCATCACACCGGACCGGACACCACTGTTGCCTAAGTTTTCTGTTGTATCGACTACCAGATAATAACCATAGGATAAATTCTGAAATTCTATCTCTGTATCGGAAACATCTGCATCCGCACTGGTCTTGACTGGATCAATGTTCTTTACCTTAATATACTCATACAAATTATCTGCAAATTCACGAAGTTTGGCTGCCTGACCATCTAAATTACGGATATAAGACACTGCCTTTCCAATGCTATTCAATTCCGTAACCGTGGAAGGATCGATTAAAGCACTATGGTTTTTTTCCGCACTATCCGTCCATGTTCCAAAGAAAAAGTCAGAATACTGGCTCTCGTTTTCTCCCTCTGGTATATACCATTGGTAAGATACATTCTTCGTCTCATCTGTAACAGAAGTCGTTGCTTCAAAAATCTTGTAAATTGAAAAAGTTCTGTCGCTGACTGTAACACTACTGTCTGCGGACTCCTTAATCGTAATACTGCCATCTTCAGCTGCGTTCACCATACCGATTGGCAGCATACACGCAAATAGAATCCCCACTAACAACATTGCTAATCGACGTTTTATTGCTTTCATAGTTTGCTCTCCTTTTTATAATAAATATGATTTATGTAAACATAAGTGGCAATTCCTGTGAGCAGAATTGCTATTATGCCATACATCCATCTACCAGAACCCCCTGTGTCCGGCAGCGGTTCGGCAGCTTGATTACTGATAATGATATTATAAGAAGTACTGCCGGCCCATGCGTACGGGTGTTCTTCCACCATAACGGAACCATCCTCACGAATCGTAGCATAAACCGGTTCCTCCAGCTTCAAATAGCCCTCAGGTTCCAAAATTTCGGTCAGTCGATAGCGCACCCCTACCTTCAGGTTATCAAAAACTAATGCTCCATTTTCATCAGTAGTCAGTGTTTTTGTCACTTCACTCGTATCAACCTGCCCGTGACTATCCACCGCTTCAAGCAGAAATGTTGCACCGGCAAGCTGCTTCGTCATTGCACTGTCTGTTTTAGTAAGCCGTAGCAATACCCGTTTTGTCGTGTTTGTTATCTGAATCGACATCTGTTGATTTCCATCTTCATCCGTGCTGTAACGAGGAAGATCATAGCTTGCTACCCAATTTAGAAAAGAATAATCCGATTTGCACGTCTCGTCCCCAATCTGAATCTCACGAACAGAATATGCGATTTGGGAACCATTCATATATACCGGAAGATGCTTCCAGGTATATGTCCATCCATCCTCTTCCGTTAAGACCGCAGTTGGTTCCACGCCGGAGATCATAGTAGAGATTAGCTTTCCATCTGCTAATAATTGAATCGTAATATCCTCCCATTCTTCTTTCGGACATTCCCAGTTTTTCTTAACCTTAACCGATACCATATCCGTGCTGTTTCCTACCATTAGGATGCCATCCACATAACGCACCAGCTGCTCATCACCTTGAATCATACCTATCTTTTTCTCTTCTTCATCCATATATCCAATAATAATATCGCCAATTGCCGCATAACCTTCCGGTGCATTCAGTTCCCGTATCGTAATCGGTCCCTCATCATAACTGAAGTCTTCTGCTGTAATCTCATAATATCCGTGATGATCTGTATTCAGAGATGTATACGTTCCATTTTCTAAATCCAGCTGATAGCGTTTCGTCTCACTGTTATAACGAAACTTCAACAACTCCCCATTTTGCAATAACTGAAAGGTTGCCCCGCTGAGACTATTTCCGGTTCGTTCATCCTGTTTCCTAATTACAATCGAATCCTTTCTATTGTAAATATTCGTAAACTCAATTCTTAATACCTGATCCATGCTTTCATCCAGGGCGTAGGTTGATCCAGTAATCGACACGGATGTTCCGGTACCGGATTTTGACTGTTTATTTTTTGCATCGCGGACAATAAATTCTGAATACCTGCTATACTCCATTTCTTCTGATGAAATATCGGGATATTCCGTTATCGTCCACTCTTCCCCATGATCAACCTTGGAAATCTCCCAAAAGTAAGTATCGGTTTCTGCTTCATAGGAAGCATAGTTGTTCAAATCCAATGTTTCATGAATATGATCCGCCTCGTTATAAGCGTCAATATAGAATCCATCCTTTGCTTTTTGAATCAAATCCTGATTACCGGCAAATGATTTATAGACATGAAATAAACCAACCTTTTTCACCAGTTTGCCATCTATATGCCATGCATCCTTTTGTGCTTTGAATACATACCACCGTATTGCATATTCACTGTCATGAAGATCATTGACATCTACCGGTTCACCATCTACCTCAAGATGACTGGCATAGGACTTAAGCTGTTCAAAGATGTCCTCATCTTTCGGAAAACTCTGAAGCCATACTCCATCTGTTTGCCCTCCAGCCAACGCACGGATTCCCTGATCTGCAGCATAAGAATTATCCGAGGTTGAATCGGCAATATGATATAATGTATTTAATTCACTCACAGACCGTTCCAGATCGATACCGCCAACATGGGTCGCAAACAGCTCATTGGTATATAGATTAGCATCCTGACCACTGATATTCCCTTCCGTATCGACGGCCACAGAATCAAAGCGAATGAAGAAACTGGCTGTTTGTTTCGCATCATACTCCCAGACTGCAGTCAGATTCATACTACCATCAGATGCATAGTTTAAAACCTCTTCCCATGTCAATCTGGTATTTGCCGACAAAATCACATTGCTATTTCCAACTCTCCAACCAACGAAATGAATCATTCGGGAAAGGTCTGTTTCGTTTCCATCTACCTTACCCGTAACCTCCTGTCTGGAAACATTACGGATTGTCACCGAAGAATCTTCCGTAACAGTCTCGCTGTACGTTTCAGCCGCTGTACCACTAATCGTTGGTCGGTTACTGACTGTAATACCGCTTAATGTCGGAAAATCAGTATCATAAGAAATACTAACTGAAGTAACTGTTTCCGTTGCTTTTACGGTAAAGGTTGCTTTTTTACTCGTGAGAACCACTTCTCCATCTGTATCATTCTCTTCTATTTCCCCGGTCAACTCTGTATTTCCGGGTTCTCCCTCATTGTTATTTTCATAGAATATCAGCTCTGGCTGCGACTCCTGATTCTCTCCATGTTGGAGTACGTCACTTATCATATTCTCAAGCGAATGCCCCTTCTCTTCTTCTAACCGCTCCAGAAGCCCATTAAGATCATTCTCCTCCAAACGAACCGGAAAGCATGTTTTATCATGTGTGTGTTCTGTCTCTGTACAAACCAGTAAATCTTCATCATAACAGTCCTCTGTATGTATGTGTTCCGTCAGTCCGCAACGCACCTCCTGCTCTAATGCAACCGAATGCAGGATGCTCAAACGGAATACAAGTATCACAATACAAAGCATAAAAAAAACAGTAAGAATCATCTTCCACCGTCTTTTCATAACACAAAACACTGCACTCAACCTATCGATTGCCTCCTTTCGTTTATAATAGAATCACTTTACCAATCACTCTGTCTTTTGTTATCGCACCAATTTCCTGTAAACGGCTATCCATTGATGTAATGCGATTATCTCCCAAAACGAATATCGAATTAACCGGAACCCGAAATGGGAATGTGGTATTACACTGTCCTAGCGATTTTTTCTCAACATATGGTTCCTCAAGCTTCTTTCCATTAACAGAAACTTCTCCAAGAACATCCATAGAAATTTCGTCTCCTGCCGAAGCAACCACACGCCGCACCAAAACCTTGTTATTATAGTAAAATGCGACAATGTCCCCATCCGATACTTTATTTGTCTTTAATACTAACAGCATCTGATGGTCGGAAATCTTTGGCTCCATACTGTTGCCATAATGTCTCACAATCGGCGTTACATAGGTAAAAATATTCAGTAAAACAGAAGCCAAAGCAAATACTATGGCCAACATTTTACATGCCATTCTGACAACAGGTATTCTCCATACATGCCTGATTCTTTTCATACCTTTCACATCACTCCTCTCACCCTTGTATTCTATTCCCGGCTTTCAAAAATAGAACCTTGATTTTTTTAGAGATTTCGTAGACAAATTGAGATAAGAATAAAATCGCATAAATACTAAAAAAATCCACAGCGAATGCGTGGATTTTTTTAGTATTTATGCGATTTTTAAGTTTCTTTCCGATATAACAGAAGCATCAACAAACAGACAGTAAATGCTTAATCGTACTGTATTACAACATTGAAAGCATTCTGCGAATCTGCTGCTCTTTCTATTGCCTCAGGAAGCTTCTCCCACGGATATACATCCGTAATTATCTTTTCAAGCTTCCATCGGTCATCCTGCATCATTGAAAATACATCCTGAACATCCTCCGGCATATACCCGCCACTTCCGATAATCGCATGCTGTGCATATGTCATATCCAAAACATTGATCTCTCTAAGTCCTGCAAGAACAGCAACCACTACCAGTCTGCTCTCAATTTTCCCCATACTCTGATAGATTTCAATCAGTTCCTTTGCCCCTGCTGCGTCAATATAAATTCCAACATCAGCAGTTTCTCCATGTATACTGAAAGCCTTTCCAAAGATCTCCATTGCCTTTGTTTTTAAATCTTCCTTTGCAGAATTGCATACTTCAAACCCAAGTTCCTTTGCAATATTTAATCGAAAATCGGAAATATCAGTAATTAAGACCTGATTACATCCAAAATACTTTAATGCGATTGCTGCAGCAATTCCAATTGTTCCACAACCAAAGACAATCGCATTTTCTCCCGGTTTCGCATTACTTCTTCTTGCCGCCCGGCATCCTACGGTAAACGGTTCAATCATACTTGCAACCTTATCCGATATTCTATCTGGCACTAAAAAAACACTTTTGCCAAGCTTTGGATTAGGAGCTAACACATATTCAGAAAATCCTCCAACAGTACCGGCTCTTTGGGGATCCCCTTTCACCAGCCTTGGATATGGATATACCCTGTCTCCAACTTTTATATCTTGCACATTGCTTCCTACCTGACTTACAATACTTACCATCTCATGTCCAAACTCTCCACCTACAGTGACCTTGTGTCCTGTGTTTGGTCCATGCATATATACTGCCACATCGGTTCCGCAGATACTGGCATAAGTAATCTTGAGAATAATATCATTCTCACCGCAAACCGGCATCGACACTTCTGCCATCTCAATATTTTTTTGTCCCATATATAATGCTGCCTTCATCTTCTATCGCTCCTTCGCATGAATACGTTCACTGATGATTTTAATAATAAACCCAATATCATCCTCGCAGTTGTCAGAAATCCATATCCTAATTACTGCCAATATTCCATTCATGTAAAATGATAACATATATTTCTTTTCATCCTCGGAAACAGAAAACCTGTCCATGATTGGATTTAACACATGTGTAAACATCCTGTCAAAAGTATCAACCAGACGAAGATCCGTACTTCTTTTTATCGCTGTAAGAAATACTCTTCGATGCTCTTTTATGTATTCCAGGTATGGCTTTAGGTAATCCGGTGTCACCAGATACAATTCATCCAAATCTGCTGTAGGAATCTTTCCGATAAAATCTTCACTCTTCTGACTAAAATATTCTAAAAACGTTCTATTCATGTAGCTTACGCTTTCTTCCAACAGATCTCCAACCGTTTCATAGTGAAGATAGAAGGTGGAACGATTAACACCGGCTCTTTCGCAGATTTCCTTTACTGAAATGTATTCAAAATCTTTTTCTTCAAGAAGTTCCATAAAAGCTTCATCCATTTTTATGGCAGTATTAAAATATTTACTCTCCGACTTATTCAAAAGGCCATCTCCTTACCATACTATTGCTTATCGCTGATTTCCCTGGCAAGCTGCATAATCTCAAATGCATATTTCTGCTTGCCTTTTTCACGCATTTTCTTATAAATTGGATAATTGATACCCATTAATACTAATCCAATGATTCCTATAATGATACCACTAACCACACAACCCGTTGTTCCGGAACCAATGACCTTCATGGAAAGGCACATTCCTGTTCCCATAATCAATGAAGATGCTATACCAAAAGTATATGTAAAAATCTCGGATGGCAGTTTTGCCTTATTATCCAATTTTCTTAATGCGATCACCTTTGAAGTATCCTTCGGTGCATATTCATTTGCAATTGCCTCTGCAAAAATCTTATCCGTATTCATATAACATAAACCTCCAAAATTGTATTCTATGAAGTGTGCGCACCTACTTCATTTGATAACACAATGATAAAAGGTCTGGTTTCTTAATTGAACAACACGATTTGCACATTGTGTTGATTTTAGTACACATTTTACTGTTAGATCATTATCTATACATCCAGAGAAAGATTTCCTTCCATAAACAACTGTACTTTTCCAGTCAGATAGACTCTGTTACCCTTACATTGGACTGTCATCGCTCCACCTCTTTTAGATAGCTGCTTCGCAAAAAGAACCTCTTTTCCGATTCGATTTGTCCATATCGGCGCAGTATAGGTATGTGCTCTGCCCGTCACGGAATCTTCCAAAACATTCAGTTTTGGATAATCAGCCTCAAACTTCTGTCCTTTATAAATAACAAAATTTTTGAAATCCTTATCTGAAACAAAATTTTCATTAAGTGTGTCTATGCTCTTTTGAATAACTTGAATATCTTGTTCTGTTTTCTTCTGTCTATCAGCCATATTTGACATTTGCACAGAAATTTCTGATACTCTCGCACTTACAAGATGCATCTCTGACTGTGTAACAAACTGCTG
>JBJELB010000033.1:0-14604 GCA_051878935.1 Lachnospiraceae bacterium
ATCCTTTCCTTCTTATCAGAATTTGAAACTATTTTACTATAAATTAATAAGAAACAGCTTGTATATTTTCGACATCTTTTAACGCAATGGTTCTCGCCTCATGTATATCCATAGAATGATATCTTTTAAATTCCCGCAATAAATGAGATTGGTCTGTATATCCATATTTATGAACCGCACTTAGCACATCAAAATACGGCTTACATAAAATATCTCTCCACAAAAACTGATACCGTATCAAATTGCTTAACTTCTTAGGCGTAATACCAACATATTCATGAAATAATCGTTCCAACTGTCTTGTACTTACAAAAGACTCCTTTGCCAAATTTGCCACATCCAAAGAACCTTTATTTGTCAAAATGTTATGTATCGTCCCGTTAACAACTGCATTTTCCTTCACATCGGATAATCTTTTAAACAATACTTGCTCTGTAAAAGATGCCTTTTCCTGTATAGACTTTAGTTCCAACAATTTAGGCCGGATAATCCTGTCCAGCCATTCAAATTTTGAGCCCACATCAAAATAGCCATTTATGGAAGATTTCAAAGAATCATCAGCAAATGCATATGCACTCCACGCATAAAAACGAATAGCAAATGTCGATACCATGTGCCCGATAGTTCCGCTGCTATTTGCGAGGAAACTGCAATCATTTATTCCGCAGAATCCACCAGTCACCACATTATCGGTATAATCTATATGGTAAATAATATCCACGCAAGTATCCAGGATTACCAATTTCGGTGAGTCATTGTTTTCGATTTGTATAAGTGGATTTTCTGTTCCCCAATAACATCTGATATAAGAATGCAACTCTTTACAAGGGGGCAACTCTGTGTAAGCAATATTTCTTTTATAAGGAGTTGCCGTTAATGGATGGTAAATTATTCTATTATTCATATCCTACAACTCCTTTCGCATAAATTACTATTTTCTTTTAATCGGATGTCTGATAACCGTTTTCCGCTTCTCCGGTGCAACCTTCCTTGCGTCAGACATATAAATTTCATGATGTAGACGCTTTTCATTTATATCATTTTCCTGATTTGATATCTTCCATCATCTCATATTCATATGCCATTGCAATATCGCTATGTGCATAAGTACCTCCGCCGTATCTACCTGCTTTCGACACTATCCCAATAGCATTTGTCTGTTCAATCCATTTAGTAGGTGTCATAACAAATCTGTTTAATCCAGCCTCACTTCTAACCGCCTCGAATTGCACACGGTCAAAATCCGGATTATGAAGTTCTTCCAAAACTGCTAAAAACTCAACTTTGACCGGTACTTTACTATAGAAAAACTGTCCTCTGCTTCATAAAAAGCATTTCTGTTTATACTGTCACACCTCATGACAATACTTCTATAGGGTATACTTTTCTCTAACAAATTCATCAAACCATTCCTTAAGTTTCCTGTTCTCTGTGACAAACTCCTTTTATTCCATCAAATTTCTCTTCTGCAACTAAAGTTTGACTATAATCAAATAAAACCATCTAAGAAAATCTCATGCTATTTACCTCCGCATTTATCTAAATCATCCTACTACAACTCCACCTCATCATAATCATCTGCTTTTCATTTGGACAATAAAGATACCGTCTCGACATGCATTGAAACTTTACTTCGTATTAACATTTGCGAACAAGATTTTAGCTTTTGACGAGGACCTTCCACTTTCCTTTTCGCTTGCCGTTCTCACGAGCTATTAATCCTTTTTCCTGCATTTCTACAGTACGGCGTTTTATTGTTCTTTCAGATTTACCTGTTAACTCAGATATTTGTTTTTGAGTTGCTACTGGATTATTATTCAAAATATTAATAATGGCCAATTCTTCCAGCGACAATTCTAAAGTGACATTTTGGCACTTTAAGACATTTTTATTGGCACTTTGAGTGGCACTTTCATTTTCGAAGTCAATATGCATATATCTATTTTTTAATTCGTGCCCCGCATTCATCAAAAGATTTTCAAAAAACAATTCCAAAAACTCAGTAGTAGCATACACGCCATTTTGCAAATCATTGTAATTTGCCCTGACTAAAGCATTTCTAAAATACCATGAGTTATCAGCAAAAGTCTCATTACTGACATTGAATCCAAAAGTTTTCAAATATTTTATAATAAATACCGCAGTCGATCTGGTATTTCCTTCTCCAAAGGGATGAATCTGCCATATTCCAGAAGTGAACTTTGCTATGTGACGAACAGATTCATCTATGGTCAATCCTTCGTAGGAGAAGTTCTTCTCCTGTGAAAAATCATAGTCAAGCGTGGCACGAATACTATCGAATGATGCATACATTACTGTATCACCTTTAAGTACCCACTCTTTTTTCGTAATATTGTAATCACGAATTTTTCCGGCATGACTAAACAAACCTTCAAATAATCTACGATGAATATTCTGCAATTCTACCGGTGAAAACTGAAATGTCTTCTCTCCAAGTAGTTTTGCAATTCTCAGAGAAACAATATCCGCTTCCTTGGTATCCTCTTCTATTTCATTTCTATCCTTCCGCTCTTCGTAATAACTGTGAATACGTTTATCTGCCTCAGTTATGCTAATTTTTCCCTCAATATGTTCTTTGGCAGTCTCAAGCAGATAATCAGAAGTTTTTAGTCCATCTACATCCTGAAGACCAATAGCTGTTTTCCAAGCATTACTTTTATCAATTTTCTCTGGCTCGCCTTGGCGAATATATTCATTTAGTTCTAATTCCCAATGCTTATCCAAGATTATCACCTAGTCCTTTCATCCGTTACAATATGCTCAATTCCAACATGCTCTCTGCATAAATAATCTTTCATGAAAGTAGGAAATGCTTTGTAATTGTCCAATTCATTAATTGGTATCCAATACACATTTTCTTTTACACCAAATGTTGTACTATTGCTATGCAGTTCCTGCGTACCTCTTGGTTTCATCAAATAATAAAAACATACTTCATGACAATCTAGTCCGGACAATGTTCCGTTATTTTCATCGAAAAAATTTTCATGAATTACAGCCAAACGATCAATATCATACGCAACCCCTGTTTCTTCAAAAACTTCCCTTTTTACTGCATCCTCTGCTGTTTCTCCCATATGAACACCACCGCCTATAGAGTAATAATAGTCTTCTAGTTCATTCCCTGCAAACAAAACACAGCCATCCTCAACAATAATAGCAGCTGCTCTATATCGAAACCATTTATTTTCTTTTGTAAAACCACAATCATATTCCTTCATCATTTTCACCCTTTTTTTCAAATTATATATACATTTTTTTCTTCTAAAACACAGGTACATATTCGCATAAAAAGCCCTGATTCCCACTTAAACTGGGACTTTACGTGACAATAAACATACCGTCTCCACATGTGTCGGTTGCCGAAGAAGAATACAATTCTTCAGTAGTGTCTAATGAAGAAGAACACAATTCTTCGACCCCCAATTCCTCACATAAATTCTGTCTGTCATCCTCTAATTTCATCTCATCACTAACATTCAACAGTTCAGTCTGATTAGCCATAATCAAGCCCTCCTTATGAATGTTTTTTAGATCCGTGACCTATATAATTTAACACCCTACTCGTCCCAGTAATCAAGTGATTCCTGCGTCGTAGTAGTGATGCCAAATAACTTGTACATAAAATCCTCTCTCTCATCAAACATTTCCGCAATGATTATCTTGTCGCTTTCAATTCGATAAAATAAATAATTGCGTCCGGCATAAATATATCTGTAATCACACTCTATGCCATACATGGATGATACCGAGATTCCTCTTTCTTCAAAATCCTCCAATCCTCTTGCAGCATCTGTAATCTGCTTTATGGATTTTCTGGATACTTCTGTACCAAATTCACTTGTAAGACGCGCTCTTAAACTCTTGAGCTTTCGCCTTACAATCTGGGAATATTCAACCTTCTTCAATCGCTATACCCCCAATTCTTTTTCTAAATCATCTGCTGATATGGTTCCTTCCTCACGAATAGATATTTCCGCTTCATTCAGCTTGCTCATAAGCTGGTAAAGTGCTTTCTGCTTGTCCAGTTCGTCAAGCTCCTTCATATCTATTATGGCACACTGACCATGTCCGTTTCGTGTGAGATACACACGTTTTCCATATGCAACTTCATTTATAACTGCGGTATAATTTCTTAAATCTGAAATCGGTTTAATATTAGGCATATCAATTCCTCCAATCATACATTTGAAATAATCTGCTGCTTCTTATACAATATATTATACACATCCACAGCAGATTATTCAACTTATTTGCATGTTAATTTACAGCAAATTCTACACCTAATCCACCACATCCGCCGTCATTTTTCCATTAAACCAATCCTTCGCATTAGGAATAACGCTGTTACCATTCCCCTTCATAACAAAAGTCAGCTTAAACGGGTCCACGGTTCCGTCATCGTTCGTTTCACCCACGATAACCTTATCCACAATGCTTTCAAATACAACTCCGTCAAACTCCTCCAGAATATTGCCATCGGAAAGTGCTTTTTTCAGGGATGCCATTCTCTTACCCACATCCTTCTGATTGGAAACATTCGCCTGCAAAATCTCAATGTTTTCCCTGGACTTCTGTATTTTTACGGAAAGATCCTCATACTTTTCATCGTATGCTTCCTTGGAAATGCCTTCATCCAGATACAAGTCGGTAAGCTTCTTGCGACGCTGTTTCAGATTCTCCAAAGCCTTCTGTTCTTTTTTTAGTCTGCCGATATCCTCATTATTGGTGCTAATATCCTCAATAACACCAACAACAGAATCTATCACATCATCGAAGCTTCCTGCCAGCAGCTTGTAAGCTTCAAGAAAAGCATTTTCCAAAATGGACTCACGCACGGACTTACTGTTAGGACAGTTATGCTTGCCCTTATTGGCGGCATTTCTGCAATACCAGACCGGAGTCTCGTATTTGGAACTGCTGTGAAGGGTACGCCTTGTAAGCTTCGTACCGCAGAAGCCGCACTCGCACATACTGGAAAGTGCATATTTCTTGGTGTACTTCTCCCTCTTTCCATCAGCCATTTTATTTGACTGTCGATTTCTGGACAGACGAATCTCCTTTGCCTGCTCCCACACCTCGCGGCTTACGATAGATTCATGGTGGTCGCGAACATAATACTGCTCCTCTTCGCCAAAATTTTCAATGCGTCTCTTGGATATCGGATCAGTGGTAATGGTTTTCTGCAATAGCAAATCACCCTTGTACTTCTCATTTTTGATAATGCCACGAACTCCGCTGTCCGTCCATTTTACCTGTCCTTTCTTATTTACTCTGCCTAATTCCGTTAATCGCCTGGCAATCGTATAAGTGCCATATCCCTGCAAATACAGTTCAAAAATCAGACGAACCGTTTCAGCCTCTGCTTCATTTACCGTAATGGTCTTATCTTCTGAATGATAGTCATAGCCAAGGCATCCGTTAAAGCCCATCAGCTCACCACGTTTCATCTTCATCTTAATGCCCATCTTCACATTCTTGGATGTGGATTCCACTTCGTTCTGTGCAAGCGTTCCCATGAGGGTAAGCATCATCTCTCCCTGCTCTGTCATGGTATTGATATTCTCTTTTTCAAAAATAACTGCAATCCCTCTTTCCTTTAAGAGACGCACATATTGAAGAATATCAACTGTATTTCTTGAAAATCGTGACACTGACTTTGTCATAATCACATCAATCTTTCCATCCATACAATCCTGAATCATCCGCTGAAACTGTTCACGCTTATCAACCTTGGTTCCGGTAATCGCTTCATCCGCATAAATGCCGACCATGACCCAGTCTCTGTTTTCTGAAATCTTTTCCTGATAATACTGCTTCTGAGACTGAAAGCTCTCAAGCTGTTCGTCATCATCCGTACTGACTCGTACATATGCCGCAACCCTCTGTCTTGTGATGACAAGTGGCTTGCCCTCATAGTCTCTCTTACGAAGAATGGGACCCTCCACCGCTTTAATAACTTCTACTTCTGCCATAATTAAAATCCTCCTTTGAAAATGTGCTGGTGATTTCCTTCACACCAAGCATACTAAAAAATGAAAATATGAACGAATGTGTGAATCAATTAATTTTTTCTCATATTGCTCCACACAAAAACAGAGCCTACATATGTATTTTTCACATACGCAGACTCTGCTTACCCCAATACAACAAGCAATTGCTAAGCAACTTTCTTTCCTGTACCGGATTTGAAATATTCAGACTCCAGAATATGATACGAACTCATAATCTTATTCTTAGCCAGAATATACTCATTCTCTGAAATCAATCCAAGACGAACCAGCTTTCTTAGAACTGCCATCTTTTTACTAAATTCCAGACACTTTCCTGCTTCCATTTGACACCATTCCATAGCAAAACCTCCTCCCTTAATTCTGTTTCTATTCGTAAATCACGAGCAGTCAACCTCAAGAACAAACATTTCATTTCTTGTAAATAATAGTAGAACATATGTTTGTTTCGTGTTATACTAATCATATCAATCAACTCGCATTTAAACGATTTGAGTAATACTTTTATTTCCAAAAAGATTACTCCTTCACTTATAGGAGATTTAGAGGTGGTTTTGCGGAAGTGTTTTTGAAAAAAGTTGCAACGAATTTTAAATATATATCTATAAGGTAGGTTTTACGGATAAATGAACATTAGAAAACATCAGGAATTGCTGGACTTCTGGGAATATTCCCACGGTTTCGACAGTGAAGACAGAGCTGTTCCCATAGATGAGGATATTACCTTTGATGAAGTACAGCAGGAATTACAAATCGAATTAAAGCATTTTGATGAAATGGAACTGGAGCAGGAACTGAATCCAATAAAGGATGATGACTTCCAGCCGGAGGATGAACACCCGAATAAAACAATGTTAAAAAGGGAGCTTCGTGCCATTGCATTAAAGCGACTGGAAGACGGAGCCCGTACGGTATCAGACTTTGAGGAAGTGATAAAGGAATGGGATCATTTGGATTCCAACCGGGAACGCAAGGAACGCTATCACGAAATCGGCAGAGAAAATATAGATAGCAAGAAAGATGTAGCACCACTTGCCATTGTTATCCCCGCTCCCATCAATCAGGCTTACTGGAGGCAGCTTATGAAGGGGGACTTTATAGATATTATCTCAAACTGTCCTTATGAGATGCACAATTCCCTGTCTGACGAAGACTATTCCAAAATTATTTTTGACCTAAAGGACGACCACAAGGAGCTGATATACTTCTTATATCTTAGGGATTTCACAACTAATAAGCTAGCAGCCTTGCGTAATCAGAGCGACCGCAACATTCGTGGTGTCCGCTCTACTATCCTTGGACAGATTGAGAAGAAGGTTCTTATGATACTGGTAGACAGACAAGGGGAAATTTTTCCTTCTACCAATGGTGATTTTACTAATGGTAACTTTACTATAGAAGAACTGGACTTTCTTAGAAGACATGAGGAAGAAATCCCGGCTACTATGGAAAAACTGGATAAAGAGAAGCTGACTCTCCTAAAGGAAATCGGTGTTGTGGTAAGACGAATTGCCAGAGAGCAGGAAAAGCTCACAAAGGAAGAAGCAAAGAAACGCAAGAAAAATAATCGGGAGAATCGAAAAAAAGAAGTTTAAATATGCATATAGACATGCTATGATAGTAATAGTTTTTATGCAGAAAGGAATTACTATGAAGAATATCTTTCAGAAATCCAGTTCCAACTGGGTGAAATATGATAAATACGAATGGCGCACAGCCAAAAACGGAAAGTGTTATATTACACCTTCTACGGATGCCAAGCCTTCCATCTACAATCCTATCAAGGATTATGAAAAGCTGGTACTTACTGCCATCAATATCGGTACTACTGCCATGAATAAGGCAAGCGAAGCTGAATTAAAAGAAGCCATTATGAACTTTGTATCTGAATATGGTATGCTGGGACTTATGACCGCCCTACCTACCACACCGGATTTCATTACATACGAAGCAGTTTATCTGCCAAAAAACCATTTTATCAAGGAAGAAAGCATCTCTACTGAGAAATATATGTCTTACTTCTTCCCTTTTGAAAAAATTGATTTCCACAAAAAGGGGGTAGAATCCAATTGGAGTACCGACAGTCCGGAAATGATCGCACTGCTTATGGCTATGAAAAACAAGCCACAGGCAGTAATGATGAGTTTTCAGAGAGAATACGCCGAATCCTATGACTGGCTGGTAGAAGTATTCCGTGACTGGGCATTTACCTTTTTCTCCAGTTTTCTATATTATATGGATTATGACAGACTGGATGAGAATGAGCGTAACCTATACCGTCATGGAATGGCTGCTTTCGGCGGTGTAGCACCTACATATCATATCGAATTACAAGAACGCCCAACCTTAGTCTGGGACTTTAATTCTTTATTGCTATGCGTGCAGATGATGTTTTCCTTTATGCTGACTGATGATAATTCAAGTCTGAAGGTATGTAAGCACTGCGGAAAAGCATTTGTTGCCTCAAGACCAAATGTAGAGTTCTGTTCTCCTCAATGTAAGAATCAGTACAATGTGTATAAGAGCAGAGCCAAAAAGAACGATACACCAACATAGGAGGGCTACGTAACAGCGAGAAGTTTGCACCATATTGTGGGGCAAACCTCTACTAATGAGACTCCTTCATCAAAGTTAATTATCTTCATCGTATACAACATTATTCAACTCTTTTTCCAACCACCACGAACCGTCCGTCTTCTACATGATAGGAACAGCAGGACAGGGTAAGAAATTCGTCCCCAAACTTTGCTGTTACACCTGTGTCGTACAGGGACATTGCCTTGATATTCTCATGCCATTCATTAAATTCCTCCTGCGTATCCGCCTGAAAGAACTTGTAATACTTGAATACGTCGTCGCTTTCATAAAAAACCTGTGAATAGAATACCGCAATCAGCTCATACTCCCGCTCCTCATACATACTGTCAAAACGGATGATGTTATGCTCCATTCCATACTCTTCATCTGCATAGAGCTTCAGATTCCCGAACATTTCCCCGGACTTCATGGTATGCCCATGTATGATCAGATTGGTCGAGGGTGCTGTCCCATTTTTATAATCACAGGCTTTCGTACCTGTTCCTGATGTGGAATCCGTATCCAGAATAAGACAGCCATTCTGATTGGGTTCTCCGTAAAAATCAAGCCTTAGATAATAGCATTCATCTTCCGGCGTCTGCATAACAGGGTAATCAATGACAGTATCGTCAATCGAAAGCCAACCAATCAAATCGGAATTGATCTCATACAGTTCCTTGTACTTAGGTAAGATATTCGGTGCTTTGTAACATTCTTTTTCAGTCGGTAAATCTTTATAAATATCTGCTAAAAAGGCAGCTATTCCCGCTACAGGAAGTCCGTTTTCATCATACTGCATCTCATTCTGTGCAGACATATTTACTTCTCCCCGTATGTCCTGCAATTCTTTTTGAGTGTTTCTGATACTCGTATTCTGCCACAGATAGACGAAGCCATATCCAAGAAGTCCCACCACAGAAAAAACAAATATCACAACTAATAAAAGTCGTATTGTCAGATATTTCCATTCCCATCCACGCCTCCTGCTTTGATTCCGTATGTGTCTTTTCTTTCGCAGCGTGCGCTCCCTGTTGTGTTTTCTTTGAAGAAAAGACGGACATGTATGCCCGCCTTCTCCATGGTTATTTTCTCGTCTCATTTTTTAACTATCGTTTCTATGAATTCAGATTTTCTCTGCGTTTTTTTACGGTAATAATCAATCCCGTTCCGGAAAGAATTGATAGTATAAACAACCATACAATCGGTGTGTTGTCCCCGGTTTTAGGCACATCATCCTTCTTATCAGTTTCACTCGATGGCTTGTCATCAGAGGAATCGCTATTGTTATTACTATTATCAGAGGTATCTTCCTTGATGGTAAAGTTTGTGCTTGCTGTGCCATCTGTCCATATCATCTCAAAGGTATGGCTTCCAACAGAAAGCGTATTCAGATAGTCTGCTTTCAGTGTAACAATGGTAGAACCTTCCTTTACAGTATAGTTCTTAGCGTCAACAAGGTTTCCGTCAACCTTAACTCCCACGAACTTAGAAAACTCTCCGCTACCTCTGATAGAAAGGCTTCCGTCTGAATTTTGTGTCCAGCTACTGTTTGCACCATCTAAAATTTCATAGTCTACCGGGTCAGGGTCAGGAGTGGTATTTTCCGTAACGGTAAGCACTGCTGTATTGGATGTAACAGTACCTGCAGAATTACTAACCACACACTGATACTTAAATCCGTTGCAGCTCATATCAACTGTAGATGTGGTATAGCTTGTTGCTGTTGCACCCGCAATGTTTACCCATCCGTTTCCATCATTTCTGTCTATCTGCCACTGATAAGTAAGGTCTGTACCGCTTGCTACTATGGTAAAGGTTGCAGTCTCACCTGCCTTCACCGTCGCATTGCCCGGCTGCGTGGTTATGCTTGGTGCAGTCACATCCGGAAGCTGGATGGTATAGGTAAATGTCTCTACACTGCTATCCTGCATACCGCCCTTTACTGCAATTGCCTTGATGGTAGTTGTAATACTCTGTCCTTCTGTTCCTGTTACTGCTATCGGTGCTGTGTACTCTGCGGTTGTTCCGGCAGGTACACCACCCGTAATTGTTGGCTCACTTCCATCGGTGGTATAATAAATCGTTGCTCCCTCTGTGGAAGAAGCAAGTGTTACCGACTGATTCTCTGTATAAGTTCCAGCTGTCGGATTTGCTGTCGGTGCACCAACGATGCCTGCCGCACTTATGGTGATGGTAATGGTTGTGGTAAGCGGAATTCCATTATCATTAATACTGTCAGGACATGTTACCGTACCAGTTAAGGTTACGGTCTGCCCGGTTAATACAGACGGGTCATAGCTTCCGCCTGCCGGTGTAGTTGTATTCCATACAACCGGTGCACTACTTACCGTATTACCCTCTGTCACAATATTAACTGTTGCAGGCAGATTCATCGCATCATAAGTGGTTCCATTCGCTACGGTTATCGCCTGTGGTGCAGTGATACTTATCAATTTATCCTTTGCTGTGGCAAGAAAATCATAAGTTACCGTAAGTGTTCCGTCAGGATTCTTATTAACACTTGTTGCAGCATTTCCCATTACGGTAGCTGTCGTGGAATCCGTAAATTCGTAGACTGTAGCTGCTGTAAGTGTAATGCTTGCCGTGTAGCTTGTATTATATCCCGCTGTGGTATCACTTGGTGTCCATGTAATCTGTGGTGTGGTGCTGCTTACACCTTCTGTTACGCATGATGCTTCGGTATCCAATGCAGTATTTGACACCGGAGTATCAATACCTGTAATTGCTACTGAATGAATAATCCTGATTGTTGTCTCAGTTGCATTTACCGCATAAGTCAAATTTTCCGCACTGTCTGTGATTTCCAGCCAGATTTTGCATGCGGATAAATCTATATCTGATGTCAAACTGAGTGCTGACTTAATATCCGAAGCATTTACAACCTCTGTTCCTGTAATCTGTTTACTGTAATACCAGTTATTTGTTCCGTCATTGCCCTGCACGACAAGCGCCACAGCTTGTGATGTGCTGCCCTTCACCGCCTTAATATCACCTGTTGTGGTGTTATATGTTACTGTACCAATATCCTCACCTGTTCCGTCCAGTCTTAAAGTCATCGCCGTACCGTCTGCAATTGTTCTTGCCACTGTTGTTTCAGATGATGCTGCTGTCGCAGCAGATGCGAAGAGAACAGATGACAGATTCAGATTGGAAGCGGGCTGAACAGCGTAAACGATGCTGACATAGTTGTAGCAGACATAAAGGCCCGGATAAGCGAGCAACGCACTGCTACCAATACCATCGTTAGGCGAGCGCAGCCAGAACCAAGTACCGCTGCTCCAGTAACTACTCATGGCAAGTACGGTACTGTTGTCACTTCCTGCTTTTATGGTTGTATAGGAAGAACCGTACCCCTCTGCCGCCAGTGCATACAGCTTGTCTGTGGTGGTATAGGTTGTACTGTTCTTCGTGTCATTTGTTTTCACTGTGGTATCATTCATCAAGCCCTGCTCTGCTGTGGTGAAGTAGGATGTATTCGTAGCCATAGTCTGCAGTGTATCACGAAGTTCACTTGCTCCGTAGTGATTTGCGTATACTACTGTTACAGACGATCCACCATAATTACAATCTAACCATGAACTGGCATTAGCATTATTGCTTGTGCTTGAATTGAACACCTGTCCTGTTGCTATCGGACTTGCGGCAAAGATGATGGTATTATCCCCTGATACACCGTTATCCTTTCCTAAGATGTACCATTCCTGTGCTGTTGTTCCATCTGATTTCTTACCAAATACCAGCTTGCCATAATATGTCGCAGTACCATTAGAATCCGGGGTAAATGCGGTCATTAACTGGTCCTTCGTAGCATAGGCTGTCACGCTTGGTTCTGTCCCGGAACCGGTTGCAGCCTGCACGGTATTTGCTCCGCCTGACATAGCAGGAACCAGTCCTGCCACCATGGCAAGGGAAAGAACAAACGCCATTCCTTTCTTAAAATTATGCTTTAATTTTTTCATCTGAATCCTCCTTTGATTTTGTAAATATAGTATTGGAATAGATATGCTTTCTCAATTTCCATGTATGACCATGCTTTAAATGTCCATTATAACTTCTGACACTCTGTGTAATTTCATCAAAAGTAATCCTGCCTTCCCGATACTGCTTCTGAAAGCGTTTCATCCTTCTTTTAAATCTTCGTTTACTTGATGTCCGAAGTCTCTTAATCACCTTTCCCGTATCAGTCAGGTAAAAATGAAATCCAAGAAAATCCACTCCCTGCGATATGGGAAAAATTTGTGTCTTGGAATTAAACTCAAGTCCATCTTCTTCCACCAGCTCTTTCATCTTGGCTAACGCTTTCTTTAGAAACTCTTTATCGTTATGAATAAGCACTCCATCATCCATATATCTTACATAGTATTTTACTTTTAGCCTTTCCTTTATTAATCTGTCCAGCCTGTCCAGATAATATAATGCAAACCACTGGCTTGACTGATTGCCCATTGGAACACCTCGGTTTTCACTGTGTTCATAGCTGTCAATAATGTGATAAAGCAGTTTCCTGACTTCTTCATCAGGAAATCTCTCCAGTTTCTTTTTTAGAACATCATGGCAGATACTGTCAAAATACTTACGAATATCAAACTTAAGGCAATATCCTTTATTACCATATTTCTTGTAATAGTCTCTTAAGAAACCTTCCAGTCTGCCCATGGCAAAATGTGTTCCCTTTCCCTCACGACAGGCTGCATTATCATATATCAGTCTTGGTTCAAAGTAAGGCATCAGCACATTGTCACACAACAGATGTTGAAATACACGGTCTGAAAATGACAATGCCTGTATTTCTCTTTCTTTAGGGTCATATATCATAAACTTATGATATCCCCCGATATGAAATGCTCTGTTTGCCATCCGTTCCTGAAGCCACCAAAGCTGCATATGAAGATTGTTCTCATATTTTATAACTTCATTCTTCCCATGCTTTCCTCTGGCAGTTCTTCTATAGGCTGTATATATATCGGAAAAGTCGGTCAGTGCCTCATACATTGCACCACCTCCGTATCTTTTTGAGCTGCCGGTGCACTCATATATATGAATCCCACAGAAAGAAAATGTTTCCATGTCCTTTCATCCGACAGCATGTATTCTTCCATAAGTCATGCTTATGAAATGGAATCTGATTCCTTCGTCTTAATGCATAGCCGATGAAAATCAACTCCGGCATACTGGATTATTCTCCATAGAATATATCTTCGGGCGTTAAGACCATGCGGGCTGAACAGCGTTTTCGTTGTTGACATTGTTGTTGTTGACATAATTGCCCGGATTAGCGAGCAACGCATTGTTATCATTATTATCGTTAGGCGAGCGCAGCCAGAACCATTCAATCAAATCCCAATATGTTAAGGAAATTTCTTTCCAACATACCTATGAAATTATTTATCTTTTGTATACCTTTTTGTATCGCTTTTTACCCACGCTCCCAAAAGGTTCTGACAGTCGTACAGCTTCTTTGTTATCTGTTCATACTGTTTTGGTAATATACACTGTTGTTCCATTGATACCTGTGCAATATATGCCAATAGCTTTATATGCGTCATTGCACTTTTTTGAAGCCTTCTCCTTTCCGACAACGCATTTTCATCTACTTCCTGACGATTATTGCAAACATAAATCTCATTTGCCAGAATAAGTTTTTCAATTATGGTAAGGGAATAATTCTGAAGACGGCTTACCAGTGTAAATCGAAATCTTTTTGGCGATTTATCAGTTATCGTCAATATGTAACTGCAAACTTCCTTTGCCTTGGTGATGACAGATAAATCTCCCTGTTTATTCAAATCAAATCACCACCTTTATCAGACAGAAAAAAGCACCAATAAATACATACATCTTATCCATGTACATATTTATTGATGCTTTTATCCGTTTCCTTTTATGAATATGAACAGTCGAAAAAAAGGCGCAGTCAGAGTGCTGTGCTGTGCTGTGCTGTGCTGTGCTGTGCTGTGCTGTGCTGTGCTGTGCT
>JBJELB010000034.1:0-14141 GCA_051878935.1 Lachnospiraceae bacterium
AACTATGTTACAATTTACTGGATATCGTTTTGTTGAATGATAGGAGATAATGAAATGAAATTAATAGAGAAAATTTTTGGCACGCACAGCGAGAAAGAGATTCGCCGAATCTCCGATCAGGCAGATGCGGTTATGGCTTTGGAAGAAGACATGGCAAAGTTGTCCGATGAGGAGTTAAGAAATAAGACATCGGAATTTAAAGAAAGACTTGCAAATGGAGAAACACTTGATGATTTACTGGTAGAAGCATACGCGACTGTCCGTGAGGCAGCATGGCGTGCGCTTGGTATGAAGCATTATCGTGTACAGGTGCTTGGTGGTATTATCCTGCATCAGGGCCGTATCGCAGAGATGAGAACCGGTGAAGGTAAGACGTTGGTATCTACGCTGCCGGCGTACTTAAATGCTTTGGAAGGAAAGGGCGTACATGTAGTAACGGTCAATGACTATCTGGCGAAGCGTGATGCGGAGTGGATGGGACAGGTACATGAATTCCTGGGCTTGACGGTAGGTGTCATCTTAAACGAATATGATAATGACCAGAGAAGAGAAGCATATAATTGTGATATTACCTATGTTACGAACAATGAATTAGGATTTGATTATCTGCGTGATAACATGGTGATTTATAAAGAACAGCTGGTACAGAGAGATTTGCATTATGCGATTGTCGATGAGGTGGATTCTGTTTTGATTGATGAAGCACGTACACCATTGATTATCTCAGGTCAGAGCGGTAAGTCCACACAGCTTTATAAAATGTGTGATTATCTGGCAAGACAGATGCAGCGTGGACAGGGTACCGGAGAATTATCGAAGATGGATGCCATCATGGGTATTGATATCGAAGAAGACGGTGATTTCCTTGTAAACGAGAAGGACAAGCAGGTCATCTTAACGGCACAGGGTGTACAGAAGGTGGAAGAATTCTTCCATATTGACAACCTGGCTGATGCAGATAACCTTGAGATTCAGCATAATATCATCCTGGCCCTGAGGGCACACAACCTGATGTTTCGGGACAAGGATTATGTTGTCAAAGATGATGAGGTATTGATCGTAGATGAGTTTACCGGACGTATTATGCCGGGACGCCGTTATTCTGACGGTTTGCATCAGGCGATTGAGGCGAAAGAGAATGTGAAGGTAAAACGTGAGAGTAAGACTTTGGCTACGATTACCTTCCAGAACTTCTTCAATAAATATAAAAAGAAAGCAGGTATGACAGGTACCGCTTTGACAGAAGAGAAGGAGTTCCGTGAAATCTACGGAATGGACGTTGTTGAGATTCCAACGAACAAACCGGTCGTGCGTATCGACCATGATGATGTGGTATATAAGACGAAACGGGAGAAATTAAATGCGGTTGTGGATGCTATCGTGGCATCTCATGAGAAACAGCAGCCGGTATTGGTCGGTACGGTTACGATTGAAGCATCAGAAGAATTAAGTATCCTATTGAATAAAAAACATATTCCACATAAGGTGCTGAATGCGAAGTTCCATGAGATTGAGGCTGAGATCATTGCAGATGCCGGTCATTTAGGAGCGGTTACCATTGCAACGAATATGGCCGGTCGTGGTACGGATATTAAGCTGGAGGAGGGAGTATCTGAAGTAGGTGGCCTGAAAATCATTGGTACAGAGAGACATGAATCCAGACGTATTGATAACCAGCTGCGTGGACGTGCCGGACGTCAGGGTGATAATGGTGAATCCCAGTTCTATCTGTCTCTGGAAGATGATTTGATGCGTTTGTTTGGTTCTGAGCGCGTCATGGGAGTTTATGACGCCTTGAATCTTCCGGAAGGAGAAGAGATTCAGCATAAAACGATTACCAGCTTTATTGAAAAGGCACAGAAGAAGATCGAGAGTAACAACTTTGCGATTCGCAAGAATCTGTTAGAATATGACCAGGTTAACAATGAGCAGCGTGAGATTATTTATGAAGAGCGCCGTAAGGTATTAGATGGCGAGAACATGAATAAGGTTGTATTGCGTATGATGCGTGAAACGGTGGCTGATACATTGAATCGGTTACTTGCAGAGGATAACAGCAGTGATGGCGAGAAGAATCTAAAAGAGGTTCAAATGGAATTAAGTGTTGACCTCGGTGTAACAGAGCCTTTGGTTACGCAGGAGATGCTGGATGAGGAAAGCAAAGAAGTCATCATCAAAGAGGTTCAGGATAAAGTGATTCAGATGTATGCAGAAAAAGAAGCATTATTTGAGGATCCGGAACAGCTTCGTGAGCTTGAACGTGTCATTTTGTTGAAGGTCATTGACCGTAAATGGATGGATCATATTGATGATATGGATCAGCTGCGTCAAGGTATTGGTTTACAGGCTTTTGGTAACCGTGATCCGTTGGTTGAGTACAAATTCCTCGGATATGATATGTTCGAAGAGATGACGAAATCCATCAGTCAGGATACCACGCGTGCCCTTCTCAATATCCGGATTAAGGAAGAAGTGAAGCGTGAAGAGGTTGCCAAGGTAACCGGCACGAACAAGGACGACAGTGTTGCAAAAGGACCGGTTGTCCGTAAAAACGAAAAGATTGGTAGAAATGATCCGTGTCCGTGTGGAAGCGGAAAGAAGTATAAATACTGCTGTGGCAGAGATTAATAAGAATGAAATAAGGAGCTGTCCGGTAACGGGGAGCTCCTGTTTTTTCGGATTGGAGAAAACAGATGGTTGAATTGGATCAATTAAAGTATAAACTCAATACTTATGAAGAACCTATGAAAGAATTGGAAGAGGCACTGGCGCTGTCACAGAAACGGGACCGTATCGAAGAGCTGGAGCATGAGATGGAAGAGCCGGATTTCTGGGATAAAGTGGGGCAGTCTCAGCGGGTTATGAAAGAATTGAAAGAACTCAAGGATGCGGTGGAGTTATTTCAGGGGCTTTTGAGTCAAAGAGAAGATATTGAAACCTTGCTGGAGATGGGATATGAGGAAAATGATCCGGAACTGGCACAGGAGGCAACAGAGGAGATGGCGGCCTTTGAGCTAAGATTTGAAGAGCTTCGTATTTCAACGCTTCTGACAGGAGAATATGATAAAGACAATGCGATACTGACCTTACATGCCGGAGCAGGTGGAACGGAATCGTGCGACTGGGCAAGTATGCTTTATCGTATGTATACCAGATGGGCAGCGAAAAAGGGCTACTCTGTGGAAGTGCTGGATTATCTGGATGGAGACGAGGCAGGGATTAAAACGGTTACGATTCAGATTAACGGAGAGAATGCCTATGGGTATCTGAAGGCAGAAAAGGGCGTACACCGTCTGGTGCGAATCTCTCCGTTTAATGCTGCAGGAAAGCGCCAGACCTCCTTTGCATCCTGTGATGTGATGCCGGATATCGAGGAAGATGTTGATATTGACATTGCAGAAGAAGATTTAAGAATTGATACGTATCGTGCAAGTGGAGCAGGTGGACAGCATATCAATAAGACGTCTTCTGCAATCCGTATTACCCATATTCCTTCCGGTGTGGTCGTACAGTGTCAGAATGAGCGCTCGCAACATAGTAATAAAGATAAAGCAATGCAGATGTTAAAGGCAAAGCTGCTGTTAATCAAACAGCAGGAAAACCTGGAAAAGATATCGGATATCCGTGGTGAAGTTGTGGATAATGGATGGGGCAGCCAGATTCGTTCCTATGTTCTCCAGCCGTATACGATGGTCAAGGATCACCGTACGAATGAGGAAACCAGCAATGTAACGGCAGTTTTGGATGGAGAAATTGATATTTTTATTCAGAAATATCTTGCAATGTCAAAGTAAATGTGATAGTATCTTTCGAGTGAGAACAAGTGTCTTTCTTGGAAAGACACTTGGAGATTCCTTTCGAGGGAAGGTACTTCATAGTAGGAGATGGACAGGATGTCAGATGGGATTAAGTATTATGTAGTGAAGAAAAAAGCAATTCCGGACGTGTTATTAAAAGTGGTCGAAGCAAAAAAACTGTTGGATACAGACAGACATATGAATGTGCAGAAAGCGACAGAAGCGGTTGGAATCAGCAGGAGTTCTTTCTATAAGTATAAAGATGATATTTTTCCGTTTCATGAGAATACAAAGGGACAGACCATTACGATGGTCATTGAGATGCGGGATGAACCGGGTCTGCTGTCCCGGGTGCTTAGGGTAGTGGCTTTCAGTCAGGCTAATATCTTAACGATACACCAAAGTATTCCCGTCAATGAGGTAGCATTGCTGACACTGAGCGTGAAGATATCAGAAGAGAATAATGATGTATCGGATATGCTGGAAAGCATTGAGGAACTGGAAGGAATTAATTATCTAAAAATATTAGCGAGGGAATGACAATGATTAATGTTGCAGTATTAGGATACGGAACGGTAGGTTCTGGTGTCGTTGAAGTTATTAAGACAAACCAGAAGAGTATTAATAAAAAAGTAGAAGATGAATTGAATATCAAATATATTCTTGACCTGCGTGATTTTCCGGGAGACCCGATGGAAGATAAAATTGTGCATGATTACCAGCAGATTATCGATGATGATGAGATCGACATCGTAGTGGAAGTGTTAGGCGGTGTAGAACCGGCATTTACCTTTGTAAAACAGGCACTTTCCAGAGGAAAATGTGTCGCCACATCAAACAAAGAGCTGGTTGCGGCACACGGTGCTGAACTGATTGCACTGGCAAAAGAGAAAAACGTAAACTTCCTGTTTGAAGCCAGTGTTGGTGGCGGTATTCCTATCATCCGTCCGTTAAATTCCTCGCTGACAGCAGAGAAAATAACAGAGATTACCGGTATCTTAAACGGTACTACGAACTATATCCTGACGAAAATGGCAGATGAGGGTCTGGATTTTGATGTGGTATTAAAAGAAGCACAGGAAAAAGGATATGCAGAACGTAATCCGGAAGCAGATGTGGAAGGATATGATGCATGCCGTAAGATTGCGATTTTAACTTCTCTGACCTGTGGAAAACAGGTAGATTATGAAGATATTTATACAGAAGGAATCACGAAGATTTCTAAGAATGATATCAAGTATGCGAAAGCGATGGGTCAGGCAATCAAATTACTGGCGACCAGCAAGCAGGTGGGTGGCAATACCTTCTGTATGGTATGCCCGATGATGATTGGTAAGAAACATCCACTGATTAATGTGAATGATGTATTTAATGCCGTATTTGTCCATGGCAATATGTTGGATGATGCCATGTTTTACGGACGTGGCGCAGGAAAGCTTCCTACTGCCAGCGCTGTTGTTGCAGACGTGATAGAGGCTGCCAGACATCGCCATGTAAACATTAAGACATACTGGAGTCCTGAGAAGAAAGAACTGACCGATATCGGTGAGTGTATTAATAAATACTTTGTCCGTCTTTCTGACGCTACGGAATGTTCCGAAGTGGAAGATGCATTCGGCCGCGTTGAGTTTGTAAAGGCAGAAGGCGTTCAGGGCGAAGTTGCATTTGTGACTCCAATTATGAAAGAAAAGGATTTCCAGGAAACATTGAAACAGTTTGATAATGTTCGAAATGTGATTCGTGTGGCAGTTTGATAAGGCTGGAAAACATACGGTGGAAGAAACGTGATAGAGCAGCAGTGTGGAAGGAAAAGGAACAGACTATGAAATATGTAATTGTACTTGGCGATGGTATGGCAGATTACCCGATTGCCGAATTAGGAGAGAAAACACCGATTGAGGTGGCGAAGACACCGACATTGGATCAGTTGAGTAAAGTATCAGAGGTTGGATTGGTGCATACGATACCGGATGGTATGAGCCCGGGAAGTGACACAGCCAATTTATCTGTTATCGGATATGACCCGAAGATTTATTATTCCGGACGGTCTCCGCTCGAGGCGTTAAGCATCGGCGTGGACATGAAGGAAACCGACATTTCCTGTCGATGCAATATCGTAACACTTTCAGAAGAGGAAGAGGAATACAGTAAAAAAACGATTATCGACCACAGCTCCGGTGAGATTACAACAGAAGAAGCTGCACAGTTAATCGAAGCAGTCAAGCCGGTACTGGAATCTGAGACATTTCAGTATTATGTCGGAACGAGTTACCGCCATCTGTTAATCTGGAATCATGGTAAGGTGGTAGAATTAACACCTCCTCATGATATTCTCGGGAAGGTAATCGGCGAATATCTGCCGAAGGAAGAAGCACTTGCCCGGATGATGGAAAAGAGCTATGAGATATTAAAAGACCATCCTGTGAACATAGACCGTAAGAAACGCGGGTTAAATCCTGCCAACTCTTTATGGTTCTGGGGCGCAGGTACGCGCCCGGCACTTTCTTCCTTTGAAGAAAAAACAGGAAAGAAAGGTGTCATGGTTTCTGCTGTTGATTTATTAAAAGGAATTGCAGTTGGAGCCGGCATGCATAATATTGAAGTAGAAGGTGCCAATGGCACGCTTCATACCAATTATGTGGGAAAAGCGAAAGCGGCAACCAATGCGTTGCTGCACGAAGGATATGATTTTGCATATATCCATGTGGAAGCACCGGATGAAATGGGACATCAGGGAAGTATAGAACGCAAGATAGCATCGATTGAATATCTGGATGAGAAAGTGATTAAGACAGTTGTGGAGGAATTTGAGAAAGCCGGAGAAGAGTTCCGTATGTTGGTTCTTCCGGATCATCCGACTCCGATTGCACTGCGAACCCATGTCAGTGATCCGGTCCCGTATCTGCTGTATGACAGTACCAGACCGGTGGATAACCCATATCCATACAGTGAAGCGGGGGCGAAAGATAGTGGTATCTATGTGGCAGAGGGTCACACAATCATAGATCATTTATTAGAAAGGTAGAAGAACATGTTAATAGTTAAGAAGTTTGGCGGTACTTCCGTAGCAAACAAGGAAAGAATCTATAACGTGGCAGAGCGTTGTATCGAAGATTACAAAAAGGGCAATCAGGTAGTCGTAGTATTGTCTGCAATGGGTAAATTAACGGATGAGCTGATTGCCAAAGCAAAAGAGATTAATCCCAATCCTTCTAAAAGAGAGATGGATATGCTGTTGACAACAGGAGAGCAGACCTCGGTAGCGTTGATGGCAATGGCAATGGACAATCTGGGTGTTCCGGCAGTATCCTTAAATGCATTTCAGGTTGCCATGCATACGACGAGCGTATACAGCAATGCCAGATTATTAAAAATTGATGTAGAACGTATTCAAACAGAATTAGACCAGAAGAAAATCGTGATTGTAACCGGTTTCCAGGGTGTGGATAAACAGGATAATTATACGACGCTTGGCCGGGGCGGATCCGATACAACGGCTGTTGCTCTGGCAGCAGCATTAAGAGCAGATGCCTGTGAGATTTACACCGACGTTGACGGTGTTTATACAGCTGATCCGCGGAAAGTGCCAACTGCACGTAAGCTGGATGAGATCACATATGATGAGATGCTGGAATTAGCTTCCTTAGGAGCAGGAGTTCTTCATAATCGTTCAGTAGAGTTAGCAAAGAAATATGGTGTTCAGTTAGTGGTTCGTTCCAGCTTGAATAAATCAGAGGGAACGGTAGTAAAGGAGAAAGTTGATATGGAAAGAATGTTAGTAAGTGGTGTTGCAGGTGATAAGAGTGCAGCACGTATTGCAGTCGTAGGTTTAGAGGATCAGCCGGGTGTGGCATTTAAATTGTTTAATCATCTGGCACATCACAATATTAACGTTGACGTTATCCTGCAGTCTGTTGGCCGTGATGGGACAAAGGACATCAGCTTTACCGTTGATAGAGACTGTGCAGATGAAGCATTGGAAATCATTCAAAGACATAGAAAGACCAGCCTGAAATATCAGGAAGTGACATTAGATAAAAGTGTTGCGAAAGTGTCTGTTGTAGGTGCAGGTATGGTATCCAACCCTGGTGTGGCTGCCAGAATGTTTGAAGCAATGTATGATGCCAATATCAACATTCGTATGATTGCCACATCAGAAATCAAAGTAACGGTTCTGATTGATGAGAAAAATCTGGAAAGAGCAATGAATGCCGTTCATGAAGCGTTTGACTTAGGCAACTAAATACAATAGAATAGAAGCAGATATTGCGCCGTCGGTGGTTTCTTATCGATGGCGCTTCTTGCTATAGGATAAAACGCAATAGGGAGGTTTACAGTGAAACGAAACGATTATTTATCATGGGATGAATATTTTATGGGGATTGCCTTGTTGTCGGCCAATCGGAGCAAGGACCCCCACACACAGGTAGGCGCCTGCATCGTCAGCCGGGAAAAGAAAATCCTGTCGATGGGCTATAATGGGATGCCGATTGGTTGTCCGGATGATGAGATGCCATGGGAGAGAGAGGGAGAACTCCTGGATACCAAATATCCGTATGTCTGTCATGCGGAGCTCAATGCCATTTTAAACTATGCGGGAGGCAGTCTGCATGGCGCAACCGTTTATGTGACGCTGTTTCCGTGTAACGAATGTGCGAAAGCCATTATTCAAAGTGGTATCAGGGAAGTCGTCTATATCTATGATAAGTATAAGGACAGCGAAGGAGTGCGGGCTTCCAAGCGGATGTTCGACATGGTAGGAGTCAGCTACCGTCAATATCAGATACAGAATAAACAGATTACCATAGATTTATAAAAGGGGAAATAAGATGGATATAGCAAAACAGATACAACAAGAGCTGGGAGTACGTCTGACCCAGGTGGAAGCAGCGATACAGCTGATCGATGAAGGAAATACGATACCGTTTATCGCGCGTTACCGTAAAGAAGCAACAGGCTCTCTGGATGATGAGCAGTTGCGTAAGTTAGATGAACGACTGACCTATCTCCGCAATCTGGAAGAGAAAAAAGAACAGGTGTTAAACAGTATTCGTGAACAGGAGAAATTAACTCCGGAATTAGAACAACAAATTTTGGATGCTATGACCTTAGTTGCAGTCGAAGATTTGTATCGTCCATATCGTCCGAAGAAACGCACACGCGCTACGATTGCAAAGGAAAAGGGATTAGAGCCGTTGGCGATTCTGATTATGAACGAAGAGCTGGAGCGGCCGGCATTAGAGGCAGCAGCGGACTATGTTTCCGAAGAAAAAGAAGTGGCCACGGCAGAAGAAGCACTAGCCGGAGCGCAGGACATCATCGCAGAAGCAGTATCCGACCGTGCTGATTTCCGCACCTTTATTCGTAACTACACGATGGATCACGGAAGCATTGTCACAAAGGTCAAGGATGAAACCATAGAATCAGTGTATGAGATGTATTACGATTTCCGGGAGCCCCTGAAAAAAGCAACCGGATATCGTGTCCTTGCCATTAACCGCGGAGAAAAAGAGAAAATCTTAACCGTTAAGATCGAGATCGAAGAAACTGCCATCTTACAAAATATGATGCGCGAAATGATTGTGAAGAAGAATCCGAACACAACCGAAGTTTTGGAAGCAGCCATTACAGATGCCTACCAGCGCTTGATTGCACCTTCCATCGAGCGTGACATCCGCAATGAATTAACCGAAAAAGCAGAAGAGGGTGCAGTCTTAGTCTTTGGTAAAAACCTGCATCAATTATTAATGCAGCCGCCAATCGTCAATCAGGTAGTGTTAGGCTGGGACCCTGCGTTTCGTACCGGCTGTAAGCTGGCGGTTGTGGACGGCACAGGAAAAGTGCTCGATACAAAAGTCATTTATCCGACGGCACCCCAGAATAAAGTAGAAGAAGCCAAGAAAACCGTCCATCAGTTAATCAGAAAATATGGTATTACGTTAATCTCGGTCGGTAACGGTACGGCTTCCCGTGAATCGGAACAGATCATCGCAGATTTACTCAAGGAGATTCCGGAAAAAGTATCGTACATTATTGTAAACGAAGCAGGAGCCTCCGTTTACTCTGCCAGCAAACTGGCAACCGAAGAATTTCCGGATTTCGATGTGGCACAGCGAAGTGCAGTATCCATCGCCCGTCGCCTGCAAGATCCGTTAGCCGAGTTGGTAAAAATAGAACCGAAAGCTATCGGCGTCGGTCAGTATCAGCATGATATGAATCAGAAAAACTTAAGTGAAGCATTAGGTAACGTAGTCGAAGATTGTGTAAACAAAGTCGGTGTTGACTTAAATACTGCTTCTGCTTCCCTTCTGGAATATATCTCCGGTATCAGCAAGGCTGTTGCGAAAAACATCGTTTCCTACCGTGAAGAAAACGGGAAGTTCACAAACCGCAAACAGCTCTTAAAGGTAGCCAAGTTAGGACCAAAGGCATATGAACAATGTGCCGGCTTTATGCGAATCGCAGATGGTGAGAATCCACTGGATCATACCAGCGTGCATCCTGAGAGCTACGAAGCAACCGAGCAATTGTTAGAGAAACTCGGATATCAGGTATCGGATGTAACCGCAAGCGGTCTGACCGGTATCTCCAAGAAAGTCGGCAACACCAAAGCGTTAGCAGAGGAATTGGACATCGGTGAGATTACTCTCATTGATATCCTAAAAGAATTGGAAAAACCGGCCCGCGACCCGCGTGACGAGATGCCAAAGCCAATCCTTCGCAGTGATGTACTGGAGATGAAGGACCTGACAGAAGGCATGATTCTGAAAGGGACCGTTCGTAATGTCATTGACTTCGGCGCTTTTGTCGATATCGGTGTCCATCAGGACGGCCTGGTGCATATCTCACAATTAACGGATAAGAAGTTCGTAAAGCATCCGCTGGAAGTGGTCAGCGTTGGTGATATTGTGGAAGTCAAAGTGTTGAGCGTTGATGTGGCAAAGAAACGGATTCAGTTGACGATGAAGTTGTAATACAGATAAGGGCAGAGACCGTAAATTTCGGCTCTGCCCTTTAGTACTATTCACATCTGTTACCCTACCGTTTGAATCCTATTAAAATCCGTCTGCTTCCCGAATCTGACCAAATCTGCACTAAAGTATTTTTGGATGTGTTAATATATACATATTCGACTTTATCCTCGTCAAACTGAAACGTATCAAGCTTAAATCCCGTTCTCACCAGTTTATTCTTATAAGAATCAAGTTTCTTATTGAATTTGGAAAGCGAAGATCCACTGAGTGTATACTCAAAAGCAGCGGCGGAATCAGATACCTTCCGATCGCTTTGCTGATATCCGTACAACGCTCCAAAATCCGGCACGCATTTATTTTCCTTATATTGGCCTGGAACAGTCACCTTGCATTTTACCTTTTTGCCGTTTCTAATAGCGGTAATCACACATTTTCCTGCCTTCCGTCCATTCACTTTTCCGGAAGAAGATACGGAAGCGACTTTTTTATTGCTGGATTTCCAGCGGACGGTTCCGCTTCCTCCCTTTACTGAAAGCTCGCAGGTTTCGGAATTATATACCTTAACCGACGTTTTGGATATTTTAACAGTTCCGCCACTCTTGGATTTTGACGTGCTGCCCGTTTTTGTCTCACTGCCGATTTCTGTTTCATTATTGCCGATTTCTGTTTCATTGTTGCCGGTTTCTGTCCGGTTGTCGGTGTTTTTCTCATCGCCGACTTCTGTCTCACTGCCGGTTTCTGTCTCGTTGTTGCCGGTTTCTGTCTCGCCGTCAGTGTTATTCTCATCGTTGATTTCTGTCTCGTTGCCTGTGGTTTCGGAACTACTGTTGCTGCCAAATCGTTTTTCTATTTGCAGATACGGATAGCCGTTATTTTTTGATGAATCCATCGCCCATACATTATCAAAATTCCAGCCCGCATATGTAGCGAGCATTTTCATGGCCGCGGGCGATTTTCCTGAAGCACCACCAGAGGCTTTTCCTGCGCCGTATGTGCCGCGGGCCTCTTCCTGATCGTAGAAGCACGATGCTACCTTTCCGCCGTCATCGAGATATTCGCTGCTCGCCTCCTTATTTTTGCCGACAAACGGACTTACGTAAGACTTCAGGTCACCGCCGTTGGTGTGTGTTCCCTTACAATATACATGTCCCGCATAGTAACAGTTTTCAATCGTTCCCACATTATAGCCTGCAAAGCCGCCGATGCAGGAGTTCTCGCTGGTGCCATAAGCTCCCGTTACCGTGAGCTGCGTCGTAGAAAAACAGTTCTTTATCGTTCCCTTGTTCGTCCTTACAAGAGTTCCGCCATATTGGCCATACGCACTCACTTCTCCGTCCAATATACCGGAATTTTCAATGATACCGGAATTTTCATAGATCAATGCACTGCTCATATCGCCCAGTTGAACAAACAGATTTTTTATTGTTCCGTAATTGATAAACGGACTTACACCTTTTATGCCTACCACCAAATAACCGTTGCCGTCCAATGTTCCGGAAAATCCGCAGGTCGAGGTATACTTTTTATTAAGCACGATATGGCCGGTCAATCGGAAACTCGCCGATGGAAAATCCTGTATCAGCTCAAATTCCTCTGCATTTGAAATAAGATACGGATCATTCTCCGTTCCTGAACCGCTTATCGCAGACGCTGTTGTTCCAAATGAACAAAACATACTCATCATGACTACTACCGCCATCAGCAGTGAGAATAACCTTTTTGCTTTCATGTCAACAAATCCTCCTTTTTATTACTCTGAATGTCAATTGATACCCTAAGTATAGCGGTCAATATTCATGTCTGTCAACTTGCAAATTTATTTATGCCTATACAAATCCTACTGGCAATACTCCTTAGTCGAACGGCATATACTGGAGGGCTTATGAAAATTAACGATTCAAAATCATTAGGTCAGGCTGTTCGAGAACGAAGAAAAGGATTGAATTATACACAAGCATATTTATCTGAATTCACAGGACTTTCTGTGACTTTCATCTCTGATCTGGAGCGAGGCAAACCGACAGTAGAGATTGAAAAGACGATCAGGCTTGTAAATATTTTAGGAATGGATTTAGTTACGATGAAGTTGTAATGATATAGATGAAAAATAGTGGGAATTAAAAGGGGAAACAGGCAATGAATAAACAACAATTAGCATCCAAAATATGGGAATCAGCAAATAAAATGAGATCAAAGATTGAAGCAAATGAATACAAAGATTATATTTTAGGTTTTATTTTTTATAAATATTTATCAGATAAAGAAGAAAAATGCATGAAATAGTGAAAGAGTCAACAGTAGGAATTGGCAAAAAGTATATAGAACAAATGAGATCTGATATTGACGAAACAAAAAGGAAAAAGGTAGAAACTTTTTTCGAAGTAAAATCCTCTGTTTCAGCATGGATGCGCTAGGGTGGAAGTTTCGGAATAGTAGGAAAAACAGACCGAAGTAGCATTATGAACACTCTGTTAAATACATAAATAATTAATAGTATCCTCGACTATTATGTGTATCCGTAAAATATTATAAAAACATTTTACCTTCGTATGATTTTGGTTCATACGGAGGTTTTTTATCCATTTTTCTCTTCTTTACATTTTTTTACTGAAACATGTTGTATAAGATCCTCTGAAATTTTGGATATATAGAGGGACATTTATATGCCGCCTCCAAAATAGTCAAATGAGAGGTAATGACATATGGCAGAGAAAAGATGTTATACAGTAAAAGAGTTACAGGAGATCCTTGGAGTCAGCAGACCGACGGTCTATAACCTTCTGAAGAAAAATGAATTTCGGTGGATCCAGCTGGATGGCGGAAAGTACCGTATTTCCAAAAAGAGCTTTGATGACTGGCTGGATAAACTGCCGGAAGGTTTTAACTGATTTCATGTCAAATTACTAAATCGACATCCTAAATTTTTTTGAAAAAATGAGGTATGGTATGGGCAGAAGGAGGGAGACTTCATGGACCGAGAAGAAATATTAAATACGAAAGACTATGACAGTGTGTTGAAAGAAGTGGAAACAAACAGCCCATACAAAAGGCTGCCTTCTCCGGCAAAAAAGTGGATGAGTGTTTCGGAGATGGGGGAACTTCTAGGGCTTAAGAAAACAGACCGATATTGGCTGGTACATAAGAATTATTTTGAGACGAAAGACTTTGCCGGGAAAATGCGGATCAATATCAAGAGCTTTGAGAAATGGTACGCAAATCAGATCAAATACCACAAAGTCAATGGGGAAGAGCCGAAAAAGGCATTCCGGAAATGGTATGACAGCCAAGGAAGCAGAAATGGGAAACCTATGCTAAAAAAGCAGAAGCAAAAAAACGAAAGAAGGAAATTGAGTATAAGGAAGAAATGGGA
>JBJELB010000035.1:0-2626 GCA_051878935.1 Lachnospiraceae bacterium
ATTTATTTCTTGGTAATTATATCGACTCATATAATGAGGATAGGGATATTCTGGTTTATGAAATGGTACCGGGTGGAGGAAAGTCCTATGTCCAGCTGCAGGAATATTTTGAAAAAATATGGAATATTTCATGCTGCAGAAAGTATGAGAAACATGGGGATATTCATGGAAAATTAAGGGGGCATTATCAGGAAGTCAGAAAAAAATATCCAGAAGCTTTTTATGAGACTGATTGGTTAAAAGAAACGATAGCTACAGAAAGCATTGAACTTTGTACCAATCCTATGGAGCCGGAGAATAAACAGCCACAACTCTGGGATAGGATGGTAAAGGAAATGAATGAAGTGGACAATATTCTGATACAGACTCCTTATATTATATGTAATCAGAAAATGTATCAGGATTTGACGGAGATATGTTCAAGAAGTGTGAAAACAGAAATAATTATCAATGCGGTTGAGAGCGGCACGAATCCTTTTGGTTGTACGGATTATTTGAATCAGAAGAAAAATGTGAGACAGACAGGAAGTTATGTTTATGAATATCTAGGAGCGCAGGCATTACATACAAAGACTATATTGGCTGGGGATACGCTTAGCATGGTTGGTTCCTGTAATTTAGATATGAGGAGTGTTTATCTTGATACGGAAATGATGTTGTTCATTGAAAGTGGGGAACTAAACGAATCTCTACGTGAGCAGGCAGAAAGCTTGAAACTGGCTAGCAGACAGGTGGTTCCGGATGGAACAATCACCTATGGGGAAGAATATCGACAGAAAGAGCAGAGGGCAGGGAAAATGATTTTTTACGGAATCTTGCGTATTGTGATCATTCCTTTCCGACATTTGCTTTGAAAGAAAAACAGGAGGAACAAAATGAAAACAGGAGTAGTGGATGTTGGAGGCGGATTGAGAGGCATTTATGCAGCTGGGGTTTTTGACAATTGTCTGGATATTGGGATACAGTTTGACATCTGCATCGGCGTCTCTGCTGGAAGTGCAAACATTGCGTCTTATCTGGCAGGACAAAAAGGACGGAACTACCAGTTCTATTCTGAGTATTCATTTCGGAAAGAATATATGAGCTTTCGTAATCTTATTTTAAATAAATCCTATATTGATATGGACTATCTATATGGAACATTAAGCAATTCTACAGGAGAAAATCCATTAGATTATACGAAGATAATCCGGCATCCATCGGAAATGCTGGTGGTAGCATCGAATGCACTGACAGGTAAAGCAACATATTTTAACAAAAACGATTTAAAACAGGATAATTATAGCATTTTCAAAGCATCCTGTTCCATTCCGTTCATATGCAGACCTTATGAAATAAATGGTGTTCCTTATTATGATGGGGCATTGAGCGATCCGGTTCCGGTAGAAAAAGCATTTCAATGTGGCTGTGATAATGTAGTTGTAATTTTGACAAAGCCAGAAGATTTTATCCGGGATCCAAAGAAAGATGTAAAAATTGCAAAGTGGATTCAAAAAAAATATCCCGTATCGGCAGAAAATCTCAGGCAAAGGGCAGAACGATATAACCAGGAGGTTGCATTGGCGAAACAGTACAGGGATGAGGGTCGTGTTTTGATCATAGCTCCTGACGATACCTGCGGTGTAGATACTTTGACAAGAGATAAGAAAGCCTTGCAGCGCTTGTATAAGAAAGGATATAAAGACGCACAAATGATACAGGAGTTTTTAAAACAAGGAAGATAAAGAATAAAAGTGAAGTGGAGAGCCTTTTCATTTTGTTAAAACACTTAATATACATAATTTATATGGGTTTACAGGAGGAATTATTATGATTGATAACCAAAGTGACATACGATGGCATTCAAAGACGGCGGAACAGGCATTAGATACTTTGAAGAGCAGTACAGATGGATTAAGTGACGAGGAAGCTCAAAGACGTTTGGAAAAGTATGGAAGAAATGAGCTGCATAAAAAGAAGAAGAAAACAGTAGGGAAAATGATTCTGGAACAGATCATGGATGTTATGGTTCTGATCCTTGCAGGAGCAGCAATTCTGTCCATGATACTGGGAGAATGGGCGGAAGCGGTTGTAATTCTCGCCATTATCGTGGTGGATGCAGTCATTGGGGTGATTCAGGAGAACAAAGCATCCAATGCACTTGAAGCATTAAAACAGATGAGTGCACCCACAGCCTGCGTGAGGAGGAATGGAGAAGAAAGCCTTATTCCTGCCAGTGAGATTGTTCCGGGCGATATTGTGATTCTAGAGGATGGGGCAATTGTTCCGGCAGACCTTCGGCTGATTCACGAAAATAGGCTTGCGGTACAAGAGGCATCTCTGACAGGGGAGTCTATTCCAGTAGAGAAAGACAGCGAAAGCGTTCTTCCAATCGGAGAACCTATTGGAAGCAGAGCGAATATGGCATATATGTCTTCCATTGTTATGTATGGCAATGCAGAAGGGATTGCCGTTGGAACCGGAATGGACACGGAAGTTGGACGAATTGCCAATATGCTGGAAAATCAGGATGAGCTGGATACCCCGTTAAAGTGCAAGCTGGATGCAGTGGGTAAAATGCTGAGTCTCGTTGGCCTTGTGGTCTGTGTGGTCATTTTTGCAATCGGTTCCCTCTATGGCCGTCCAT
>JBJELB010000036.1:0-14054 GCA_051878935.1 Lachnospiraceae bacterium
ATGAAGGAACTGCTGGAAGAATATGTTGCTCTTTATGGGAAAGATAACTGGGCATGGGGTTCTCCAATCAATGAATCAACATATCAATATGACCAGGGTTCTTATAAAGATGAGACTAGATATCAGGCAGGAACGGGTGGATTGGCTGGTAGTTATGTAGTTACCGTAACAAACCCTTCCGGAAGTTATACATCATACTATTATACAGAGATGCAGCGGTATGATTCAAATGCTGCTACAAATGTAAAAATCGATCAGGTAACAAAGGAGATTGTCAAAGAATCTTCTGAAAGTAATTGTGATACCATAACAACGGAATATACCTACGCAAGTACTTATGCAGTAACATCACCATCTAAAGTAACAACTACAGAAAAGATAGATGGTGTAGAAAACACGACGATACATATGTATGAATATGATGCGAATACATCAGAGATAAAGAAAGAATCACTTGCGTTAACGAGTGATGAGATTACCGGATCAACCATTCCATCTGCAAAATCGATTCAATATAGTTATAAGAAGATAACTAATACTATCAATGGTGTAGCACGTGATATGTATCTTCTTAGTACTGTTACATCTTATATGGATACGGATACACAGGTTGTTCAAAGAATAGAATATGATGTACTGGGGAATATCATTAGTACAGAAGATGCAGAAGGGAATCTGACACAATATCTATATGGAGATACTACATATTCTTGGCTTCCAACAAAAGTATGGACAAGGGACCCCGAAAATAAAGGGAATGAAGATAGAAAAACGGAGATTCAATATGTTTATTCCGGTAATCAAGGGTATGGATTTGGTGCAACGAAAATAATTCAATTAAATGGCATAGAAGAAACAGGTGTTACGGAAAATGATTACGATATACGATATGGTAATGTCATAGCAGAGCGTGTCTATACAGCAAATAATAAATACAATGAAGTAAACTATGTATATAATGATCTTGGTTTATGCACTCAAATTTCATATCCTACCTACCAAGATGTGAATGGAGAAAATCATTATCTAACAGAGCGATATTTCTATAAGACACAACCCGTTTATTTCAATGAGTTGAAATATCGGGAAGTATACATGTGTATTCAAATGAATTCTACAGTAGATAATAGTTCATCTACTACAGAATGGGAAAGCAGTTACTATGATGATTATGGAAATCTGGTTTTTGTAGATTCTTTTGTGAATGGAGAAGAAGAATATTTTTATGATTCAGTGTTACGCATTGTTGGTTACCAGAATCGTAGAGACTATGGAACGAATAATAAAACATTAAGTTATGTTTATGATGGATTTGATCGTGTCACAAAAGTTACGGATAGAATTGGAAATGAATATCATGCTGATTACAAGTCGTTAGAAATCAAATATTCATTTAAAGAAAATGATAAGACGGAATTGACGAATGAGTATTCTGAATTTTATGATAATCAAGGTCAAGTCATAAAGCAACGGTATTATCATGGTGATACAACGATAGATACACAATATACTTATGATCTACAGGGCAATGTTACAAGCGTGACAGATGGAAACGGAAAAGTAACATCCTATGAATACAATAAATTCAGTCAGCCTATAAAAGTCACACAGGCAGATGGAAGCGTCATTGAGACAGCTTATGCAAAAACTGGTGCTGCAACAGAGATTGTCAGAACAACAAATGATGATTCGTATGCTATGACAAATCGCTATGATGATAGAGGTCAACTAAGAGAAGTTAGCCAAAAAGGAACGGATATTACGGTTCCATCCTGGAAATATAATTATCGTATGGATGGTGCTATTCAAACAGTAACAGATCCAAATGGAACGAAAAAAACTTTTGGATACGATAGTTCCAATCATCAAACTTTCTATCAAAGTGGAAGCCGGTCACAGTATATTTATTACAACCAATATGCTAAACCATCAAAAATCATACAGTTGGATAATCAAACTGCATCTCAGATGGTAGAATATACCTACAATGTTGCACATAAACTAACGCAAAAGAATGTAGGTGGAGAGGTAACACGATATAGTTATGATGAATACGATTCACTAACTGGTATCGTGTCGCCAAATAATCTCAGCCGTTATTATACACTAGATGAAATGGAACGTATTGAGATGATAGCGGCAGACAGCAGTTCTCTAGAGTATGAATATATAGGCGATAATTTAATAGGAAAAATAAGTTATTCGTATGCTGATATCATTACTACGTATCAATATGATGATATGAATCGTCTTACTAAACTAAAAACGACTACAGGAACAGACACCATTGTAGAATATAATTATACCTATGATAATGTAGGAAATGTATTAAGTGTGAGTGGAAGTGAAAATTGTACTTATACCTATGATGATTTATATCGTCTTAAAACAGTCTTAAAAGATGGCGTTACTACTACCTATGAATATGATTCCAGAAATAATCTGATATCAGAAGTAACCAGCAAAGGAAAGAGTAGTACATACCAATATAGTGGTGATAATCGTTTGGTTCAAGCTGTGATAAACGGAACGACGGTCAACTATGAATATGATTTAAATGGTAATTTGATTGCAGACAGCAAGGGAAACGAATATGCTTACGATGAAGATAACCGAATGATTTATTCTAAGGTCGACGGAGTTGAGACGACATATACTATAGGAGTAGATGGATATCGAAATTGTAAACAGAGTGGAGATGATATCAGTACATATTCCGTGGACGAAGTCGGACATGTTATTAGCGAAACAGATGGATATGGGAAAGTAACAGAAATCGTATGGGATGGAGCACATCCGGTAACCAGAAAGGTGGATGGGAAATATTATTATTACATCTATAATGGACATGGAGATGTTGTAGCATTAGTAGATGAGAATGGAGACATACAAAATGAATATTCCTATAGTCCGTGGGGAGAGCAGACGGTTAAGAAGGAAAATATAGACAATCCAATTGGCTATGCAGGAGAATATCAGGATAGGGAAACAGGATTGACATATCTGAGAGCAAGATATTATAATCCTAGTGTAAAGAGATTTGTGCAAGAAGATCCGGCAAGAGACCAGTGGGATTGGTATGTATATTGCAATAATAATCCGATCCATTATAAAGACTCAACCGGTAAAGCAGTAGAAACTGCTCTTGATATCGTTAGTATAGGATGGAGTATACATGATTTAGTAGATGATCCATCAATAAAAAATTTTGGATTTCTTATATGGGATGTTGCAGCAGCAGCAATTCCATTTATACCCGGATCATATGCAGGAAAAACAATTAAAGCGGGTACAAAAATTCTTTCGAAAGCAGATGATTATAAGCGGACGGGGGTGTGGGCAAAGAAAGCACTAGACCGCGGATGGGATATTGAAAAGGCACTCGGTGGCTGGTGTAATAACTTTCCGACGATTGATAAAGCTGTCAAAAAAACATATAAAAACGGAAAGAACTTTTTAAAGAACATTGTTAGCATAAAGTCCATGGATACAACAGCAAAGACATATCAAAATGCATCGAAGATGAGAAATAAACTAAGAAAATATATAGATGATTTGGCGAATTTTAGTGAAACCACATATAAAGGAACGAAATGGACGGTAAAAGGAGGAACAAGTAGGACCTTAGAATTAGCCATTCCGGCTGTAGGACTAAGTAAAAAACAAGCAAAGGTTTTACAAGAGATGAAGGAATATGCAAAGAAACTAGGAGTAACTTTAAAGGTAGTAATAGTAAAATAGTACATATAACAGGAGGGTTAGGTATGAGTGAAATAAGAAGAATCAAATTGTATTTTGATGAAGAAAATAATGCAGCTGCATTTCCTATGTCAAGACATAAAGAAAAAAATAAAGAACTGGACGATTATTTATATTCCGAGGCATTCCACCCGTTTGAAGCAAACAAACCATACTCAGTATCTGATATGGCAGAGATTATTCGGCAGGCTTATGAAGCGTGGGAGCGATATCCCGCCTATGAAAAAAAGAAGTCCTTTGAAGAAGCATATTATAAGATCAGTGGATTTAAGAATGCGATGAAAGGAAAAAGAGTGATTGATGTGGATTGGGGAGATTTTGGGGGTGGATATGGCGACATAGTTGAAATTGATTATATGTTTCCTTGCAGGCAAAAGGGGGTATATCTTGGGATAGATGAAGTGTATTTACCGCCGGATACAAGCTGGGAGGAAATAGCAGCGGCAGTTATTGATTTAGTAGAAAAGGATTGGAATGAGTTGAGGGCATTTAAGACGTATAAAAGTAAGCTTTTGTTGTAAGACAGATTTTCTGTAAAACCTTATAAATCTACTTGTATAATGCCATATAATAAGTTATAATGACTTGGAAAATTGAAAGAGTTCTTCAGGGCAGGGTGTAATTCCCGACCGGCGGTAAAGTCCGCGAGCCGTTAGGCTGAATTGGTGCGATTCCAATACCGACAGTATAGTCTGGATGAGAGAAGAAAAAAGGTTACATAAGTTACCGGTGCCCTGCTGTATGTATGGCATCGGTTTTTTCTTTGAACGCAGTAGAAGGACTCCGGGAAAACAGGAGGTTGAAACTATGAGTAACAAGAAAACAAATCAGTCATTGACACGCGTGATTACGGTGAGCGGGGTATGTGCCGCAATGGCAATTGCCCTGATGTATCTTCACTTTCCGGTAAAGTATCTGGGCTTTCTGGAATTGGAATTATCCGATGTGCCTGCTATCCTGTGTGGATTAACGATGGGACCGCTTCCGGGATTGTTAGTAGAATTGGTGAAAAATCTGGTGCATTTGTTGTCAACGAGTACGGCAGCAACCGGTGAGCTGGCGAATTTTATTATGTCAGGATGCTTCGTTTTAGGAATCTCTATTCCTTATTCGTTGTTAAAGGGACATATCAGCCGCAATAAGAATTTAGTTCTATCCGGTCTGATCGGAACGATTGCCTTGGTGATTGCCGGAATCGTTGTGAACTATTTTATCACAGTTCCGTTGTATATTACGGCCTTTTTTGGTGGAAATGCAGATCCTCTCTTTGGAATGGCACAGGAGTTTATACCGTCCATCGATAGTGTAGAGAAGCTGATATTGATTGGAATCACACCATTTAATGTAGTAAAAGGTGTAATTGTTACCATCGTTAGTTCCCTTGTTTATAAACTGGTAGCAGACAGAATATAAAAATATGTCATTTGCCCTTAGTGGGCCGAGCCTGACTGCGGTGCCTATCTATTTTTTCGCTGACACCCAGATTCTTAGAAAAATAAACACTCCATTACTATCACGAAACGCGCCGTTGACGAGTTGTGTCACAAGGCGCGTAATCAAACGTGATAGGAATGGAGTGTTATAATTTTTCTCCGGTAAGCATTTCGTAGCCCTGCAGATAGATCTCAATGGTTTTATCTACAATCTCTTCCGGCAGTGTCCAGTCGTTGTCCGGGTTGGCCTTTAACCAGTCACGAGCGAACTGCTTGTCAAAAGAAGGCTGGCCATGGCCAGGTTCATAAACGTCAGCCGGCCAGAAACGGGAGCTGTCCGGTGTGAGCATTTCATCACCAATGACGATATTGCCGTTTTCGTCCAGACCAAATTCGAATTTGGTATCTGCGATGATGATGCCGCGACTGAGGGCGTAATCTGCACACTTTTTATATAAAGCTATGGTGTAGTCGCGGAGCTTGGCAGCATATTCTTCGCCTTTTCCCGGGAAGTATTTCTCCAGGTGAGCGATGCTCTGCTCATAGGAAATGTTTTCATCATGGTCTCCGATTTCAGCTTTTGTGGAAGGAGTGTAGATTGGCTCCGGTAATTTGTCGGATTCCTTCAAGCCTTCCGGCAATTTGATACCGCATACTGTTCCATTTTCCTGGTAGCTTGCCCAGCCGCTTCCGGTGATGTATCCACGGACGATGCACTCGATTGGAAGCATTTCCAGCTTCTTGCACATCATACTGTTTCCATCGAACTGTGGCTGCCGGAAGAATTCCGGCATATCCTTTACATCGGTAGAAATCATGTGGTTAGGCAGAATATCCTCGGTCAGATTGAACCAGAATTTGGACATCTGTGTCAGAACCGTTCCTTTTTTGGTAACGTCATTTTTTAAAATGACATCAAAACAACTGATGCGGTCTGTGGCTACCATGATCAGGCTGTCACCGTTGTCATAAATTTCACGTACTTTTCCTTCTTTGATTGGTTTCATATCATACACCTCGCTAAATAATCTTATCATCTTGATAATACATAGCAGATTTTCGGAGAAATAGCAATATCTTTTTTGATATTCTCTTATAAAATGATAAGGCGTGTTTCTTGACGAAAGGGAGAAGTTTCAATATAATAATGAAAAACTATAACAATGAAAACTGGAATGAGAAAACAGTGAAAGGAGCAGAGTATGAGAGTTGCGGTTATTATGGGTTCAGCCAGTGATTTACCAAAAGTAGAGCCGGCTGTTACGATTTTAAAGGATTATGGAGTGGAGGTTGATGTGAGATGTCTGTCTGCACATCGTGCACATGCAGAGCTTTCCGCTTTTATTGAAGAAACAGGTCAAAATGGAACGGAAGCAATCATTGCTGCAGCAGGGATGGCAGCAGCGTTACCTGGCGTGATTGCATCACAGACGATTCTTCCGGTAATCGGAGTACCGATTTCAGGTTCTACGCTGGATGGAATGGATGCCTTGTTGTCAATCGTACAGATGCCGCCTGGAATTCCGGTTGCAACTGTGGCAATCAATGGTGCTAAGAATGCCGCTTATCTGGCTCTTCAGATGATGGCTGTCAGACATGATGTGATTAGAGAACGGCTTCTTAATTTCAGAGTGGAGATGGAAGAACAGGCAGTTAAAACCAATGAAGAGGTTATGGCAAAGTATTAGTACAACGTCTTTCTTTAGGATGTGCTTTGGTATAGGAGAGAAATAGCATGAAATATGAGATTCAGGTTACAATGAAACCGGAATATATGAGGGCATTCCAATTTCGCCATAATTATACGAAGGTGTCCGGTATACTGGGAGTGCTGATTAGTATTGTGGCTTTGGTAATGTGTGTGCTGCGCTGGCCGACGATGACCGGACAGGAACGGGCATTATTACTTCTGATTGCTGCCCTCTTTTTAATCGTACAGCCCCTGATGCTGCTGAAGAATGCCGGGAAACAGGTAAGGAACAATCCGATTTTTCGAGAATCGATCGGCTATGAGATATCAGATGAGGGAATTACGGTAAAGCAAGGGGAAGAAGCGGTAGCCGTAGGCTATGAGAATATCAGAAAATGTGTTTTTATGAAAAAACAGCTGGTAGTCTATACTTCTGCAGTTCATGCGTTTATCATGCCCTATGAGGATATGGGCGAATGCAAAGACTCAATATTAAATATGATAGAAACAGGAATGAAAAATGGAAACAAGAATCAGTCATAGTGCAAAAGATACATTTGAATTAGGGGTTGCGATAGGGCAGGAAGCCCGTAAGGGAGATGTTTTTTGCCTGAAAGGTGATCTGGGTGTAGGGAAAACCGTTTTTACACAGGGATTTGCCGCAGGACTCGGAATCGAAGAGCCAATCAGCAGTCCGACCTACACCATTGTACAGGAATATACCGAAGGAAGACTGCCATTTTATCATTTTGATGTATATCGAATCGGTGAGCCGGAAGAAATGGATGAGATCGGATTTGATGAATATATCGACGGAGACGGTGTTTGCCTCATAGAATGGGCGAATCTTATTCCGGAACTGATACCGGAGCATGCACGAACCATTATGATAGTAAAGGATCCGGAGCAGGGCTTTGATTACCGGAAGATTACGATAGAGGAGAGAAAAGAATGAGATTATTAGCTTTGGACTCGTCCGGACAGGTTGCATCGGTTGCCATCATGGATGATGAGAAACTGGTTGCGGAATATACAGTGGATTATAAAAAAACTCATTCACAGACATTGCTGCCGATGCTGGATGAAATCGTCCGAATGACGGAAACTGATTTGGATACAGTGGATACGATAGCGGTTTCCGCCGGTCCGGGTTCGTTCACAGGATTGCGTATTGGTTCGGCGACGGCAAAAGGATTGGCGCAGGCACTTGATAAGCCGATTATCTCTGTTCCTACCGTAGAAGCTCTTGCGGCGAATCTGTTCCGGACACAGGCACTCATCTGTCCGATTATGGATGCACGCAGAGGACAGGTGTATACAGGAATCTATGAATATAAAGATGCCTGGTTGTGTGCGGTAGAAGAACAACGTATTGATATGATGGAGCAATTGATAGAACGATTAAACAGATACCGGAGAGAGGTTATTTTCCTGGGAGATGGGGTGCCGGTATATCGGAAAATAATAGAAGAAACCTTGCAGGTACCGTATCACTTTGCACCACATCATATGGCAAGACAACATGCAGGTGCGGTTGCTTCGATTGCTCGCAGATATTATATGGAAGGTAAGATGGAAACAGCGGGAGAACATAAACCCGAGTATCTACGTCTGTCGCAGGCGGAGAGAGAACGGGCTGCCAGAGAAAAGGGAGAATGATCTCAACAGGGAGGTGGCCGGTATGTGTAGCGAGAAGAACACAATGGACAGTATACGAGTCAGGACGATGACCAGAATGGACGCGGAAGCAGTTGCGAAAATTGAACGGCAGTGTTTTTTCGATCCATGGTCGGAGGGGGCGTTCCAGGATGCGATGAGACAGAGGAGTTATTCTTTTCTGGTGTTAGAAGTTGCAGGAGAGTATGTGGTAGGTTATATTGGTTTGCAGGCTTCGGAACAGGAAGGGGATATTACCAGAATCGCATTATTGCCGGAATACAGGGGATTTGGCTATGGCGGACAACTGATGCAGGCAATGCTGGCATGGTGTGAATGCTTGGGATTGAAACATGTATTTTTGGAAGTGCGTGCTTCGAATCACATCGCGCAGGGACTTTATCAGAAATACGGATTTGAAAATGTGGGGGTACGAAAGGGGTATTATCGTAACCCTAAGGAAGATGCAGTAATTATGCGAAAATGATTGCTTTTTTCTGGTAAATACGGTATCTTTATTTTATAAAGAGATTCAGGAGGAAAGAACATGTTAACAGGCGAAGATAGAAAATGGTTGGATGAAACCTTTGAGAAGGTTTGCCATAAAATGGAATGGGTACGTGAAAAGTCAAAGGATAAGATTCCGGCTGATGCAGCCAATAACGGAGAGCATGATGACAGAACGATTAATGTTCGTGGCAGCATGGATGATGGTATCTGCTGGTGGACGAATGGCTTCTGGGGCGGCTTGTTATGGCTGATGTACCATGAGACCGGAGATAAGAGATATGCAGAGATTGCCAATATTTCTGAGGATAAACTGGATGAGGCGTTTGAAGTATTCTATGGTTTACATCATGATGTAGGTTTTATGTGGGTACCTACGAGTGTGACCAATTACCGCCTGACAGGAAATGAAAAGTCCAAAAAACGTGCATTACTGGCAGCGAATCTTTTGGCAGGCCGTTTTAACCCGGTAGGAGAATTCATCCGTGCATGGAATGATCTTCCGGATGGTGCTGATACACGTGGATGGGCGATTATTGACTGTATGTTTAATATTTCGTTATTATATTGGGCGACGGAAGAAACCGGCGATCCTCGTTTTAAACAGATTGCCATGAAACATGCAGATACAGCGATGAACGCATTTGTTCGTCCGGATGGTTCGGTAAATCATATTGTAGAGTTTGATCCGAATACAGGAGAAGTTGTTAAGACCTATGGTGGACAGGGTTATTGTGAAGGTTCCTCCTGGACACGGGGACAGACATGGGCGATTTATGGATTTATGATTAGCTACTTACATACCGGCAAGCAGGAATATTTAGATATTGCAAAACGTGTGGCACACTACTTCATTGCGAACATTCCTGAAAGTGGTATTATTCCGGTTGACTTCAGACAGCCGAAAGAACCGGCATGGGAAGATTCTATTGCGGCTTGTGTAGCAGCCTGCGGATTTATTGAGATATCCAAAGTGGTTGGTGAGCATGAGAAAGATTTGTATTTAGGTGCCGCATTGAAGATGCTGAAAGCACTTGACAGTACAGGCAGAATTGACTATTCTGAAAACTGTGACTGTATGGTATTAAATGGTACCGGCGCTTATAATTCCGAAGTAAAGCATATTCCATATGTATATGCCGACTTCTATTTCGTAGAGGCGTTGTGTAAATTAAGGGGAAGCGACTTCCAGCTTTGGTAGGAATCAATTTCCACTATGTTTTATGAATAAGATTCGATATAATGGGTGCATAAGTGATTATGCACCCATTTTGCGAATATAAGTATTTGAAATCCCGCCCGGCTGCCCCTTGCCACCGGACCCATATATATGTTTTTTGCAGATGCACAGACTTCTAGAAAGACACGCCCTCCTGTTACTATCACGAAACGCGCCGTTAAGTTGTTTGAATCAACCGTCAGTGATTTCAATATCTTTTTTAGGCCCGCTTTTGCTCGGTTTCAAACGCAGCGGTACGTAAGCTCCCGAAGAACGAGAGCTAAGTACCGGCGTTTTCAAACGACCTAAAAAAGATATTTGAAACACTTCGGTTGATGAGTTGGCTTATAAGGCGCGTAATCAAACGTGATAGGAACGGAGTGCGATGTCTTTCTTAAGTCTGAAAACGCGCAAGAAAAACATATATATGGGTCCGGTGGCAAGGGGCAGACCGGGCGGGATGAGAAGGCTTCTTAACGTATGGGGAGGAAAGAAAGGTGAGATACCATGGGAGATTTGGTTTGTAACGTTTGTGGAAAAACAATCGTTCAGGAAAATGGAATACCGCGGGAAGATTTTCTGGAGATTACAAAGGCTTGGGGCTATTTTTCAAAAAAGGACGGAGAAACGCATAAAATCTTAGTGTGTGAATCGTGTTATGAAGCATGGGTTGCACAGTTTAAAAAGAAAGTGGAAATCGTTGATACCAAAGAATTGATATAGACATTTTGATGGAATATGATAAAATAGTTCTATGTGACTATTTTGAATAGCCGGAAGAAATGGAGATTGCAGATGTTAGACGTGTGTTTGTTGGGCTGTGGAGGGATGATGCCATTGCCTTATCGAAAATTGACGGCTTTGATGGCGCGATATAATGGACAGAATATCCTGATTGATTGCGGAGAAGGAACGCAGGTTGCTATAAAAGAAAAGGGATGGAGTTTCAAGGCGATTGATATCATATGTTTTACGCATTATCATGCAGATCACATCAGCGGACTGCCGGGCTTGTTGTTAACGCTTGGAAATGCAGAGAGAACGGAACCTCTTGTTATGGTTGGACCGAAGGGGCTGGCACGAGTGGTGAATTCGTTACGTGTAATTGCACCGGAATTGCCATTTCCAATTGAATATATTGAGTTAAATGCACCGGAACAGACGATTGAACGGGACGGATACCGTATCGAGGCGTTTCGGGTAAATCATAATGTGGTTTGTTATGGATACAGCATTGTGGTGGACCGGGCAGGCCGTTTCGATGTGGAAAAAGCAAAAGCAAATCAGATTCCTCTGCAGTGTTGGAACCGTTTGCAAAAGGGGGAGACAGTTGAATACGAAGGCGTGACCTATACCAGTGACATGGTGTTAGGCGAATCACGGAAAGGCTTGAAAGTAACCTATAGCACGGATACCAGACCGACTCCTTTGCTGGAGGAACATGCCAAAGGATCGGATTTGTTTATATGCGAAGGTATGTATGGAGAAGAAGAGAAGGTAAAAAAGGCCAAAGAATATAAGCATATGACTTTTTATGAGGCGGCTGAGATTGGGAAAAAAGCAGATGTTGATAGAATGTGGCTGACTCACTACAGCCCGTCTCTGATTCGTCCGGAACCGTATATGGATAAAGTGCGCGCAATCTTTTCACGGGTAGAACCGGGAAAAGATCTGAAAAGTGCAGAGCTGCAGTTTAGAGAGGAATAGCATAGAATTATGAAAGATATTACAATACTGGCGATTGAAACGTCATGTGATGAAACAGCGGCAGCGGTTGTCCGCAACGGCAGAACAGTGCTATCCAATGTGATTTATTCACAGATTGATTTGCACACCCTGTATGGGGGTGTTGTGCCTGAGATAGCATCCCGCAAACATATAGAGAAAATCAATCAGGTGATTGATCAGGCATTGGCTGATGCAGAGATGAGCTTTGAAGATGTTGATGCAATTGCTGTGACGTATGGTCCCGGTCTAGTTGGTGCGCTTCTGGTAGGAGTATCAGCAGCAAAGGCTATCAGTTATGCGAAGAATAAACCTTTGGTAGGAGTCAATCACATTGAGGGACACATCTCTGCTAATTATATTGAGTATCCGGACTTGGAGCCGCCATTTTTATGTTTGGTTGCATCCGGAGGACATTCACATCTGGTTCTGGTAAAGGATTATGGGAAATACGAAATTATAGCTCGAACCCGTGATGATGCAGCGGGAGAAGCTTTTGATAAGGTAGCCCGCGCTATCGGACTTGGTTATCCGGGAGGCCCTAAGATCGATAAGGTGGCAAAAGAGGGAAATGCGAAAGCAATCAGTTTTCCGCGTGCCCGTATAGAAGATGCACCGTTAGATTTTAGTTTTAGCGGGATTAAATCTGCTGTTTTAAACTACCTGAATGCTTGCCAGATGAAGGGAGAACCATATTCTCAGGCAGATGTGGCGGCATCATTTCAGCAGGCAGTGGTGGATGTGCTGACGGAGCATACGATAGAGGCAGCGAAACAGCTGGGTGTTTCCAGAGTTGCACTCGCAGGGGGTGTGGCTTCCAATTCGGCATTGAGACAGAATATGAAGCAGTCATGTGAAACAGAACACTTTGACTTTTACTATCCGTCACCACAATTGTGTACGGATAATGCGGCTATGATTGGAGCAGCGGCATATTATGAGTATCAAAAAGGAATTCGAGACGGTTTGGATTTGAATGCAGTGCCGAATCTGAAGATAGGAGAAAGGTAGAAAGATGGCGAAAGAGAAGGTTGTGGCGATTGTTTTAGCGGCAGGTAAGGGGCGACGTATGCAGACGGAGACGCCAAAGCAGTTTATGGATTTGTGTGGTAAACCGGTTTTATATTATTCACTGGACGCTTTTGAGCATAGTAAGGTGGATGAAATAGTGATTGTGACGGGAAAAGAAGATGTAGCATATGTAGAAACAGAGATTGTGAATGGCTACCATTTGAACAAGGTGGTAAAAATTGTTCCCGGAGGAGCACAACGGTATGAATCCGTTTATCAGGGTCTGCTGGCATCCATGGATGCTGATATTGTATTAATTCATGACGGTGCCCGTCCGTTGATTCAGCCTAATCAGATTAATGATACTATTGCAGTGGTGCAGCAGTACGGTGCATGTGTTATTGCTGTTCCATCAAAAGATACAGTTAAAATAGCAGATGAAGATGGTTTTGTTGCGGAGACACCAAAGCGTGCAAGTGTCTGGAATGTACAGACGCCGCAGGCGTTTTATTACAGAGATTTGAAACGCGCCTATGAAAAAATGCTAAATGATGGAGATAGCATGGTAACAGATGATGCCATGGTTATGGAGTGCTATGGAGCGCATCGTGTGAAGCTGGTAGAAGGCACATATACCAATCTGAAGATTACAACGAAGGAAGACATGGAGATAGCAGCGAAATTTATCCAGGACCACCTTGTGTAAAACTGAAATCGAATTGTGGACAAATATGTTGAAAAAAAGTGGACAAAAACAGTTGACATTGACACTCTGTGTTGATATAATGACAAAGCTTTCGCTCGAGTAGGAAGGCGTTTGGAGAAGTACCCAAGCGGCTGAAGGGGCTCCCCTGGAAAGGGAGTAGGTCGTTAATAGCGGCGCGAGGGTTCAAATCCCTCCTTCTCCGTTCACAGTGAAAAACTTTTTGAAGAAAGTGTTGACAAAGAGAAAAAGCTGTGATATCCTAAATGAGTTGCTGACGAGAACAGCAACACACAGAACATTGACAACAGAATCATATGACAACCCTGAAGATTCTATAAAAATAGAAGT
>JBJELB010000037.1:0-56950 GCA_051878935.1 Lachnospiraceae bacterium
GAAAACGGTGCAAGAAAAAACAGATACGCACCGCAGTCAGCGGCAGCCCACCGGGGCAAACGACATATTTTTTGCAAAAAGAAAACGACCAATCGTATGATTCGTCGTTTATCTTCTGTATTTATTCATTTCCTAATCGGATATCAGGGCTACTGGTATCGATACCGGTCGTGTCTCTGACAAGCGCCTCTGTAGCATCCTCCGGAGACTCTATGATATCCTCAGGTTCTTCTTCAAGTACTGTCTGATTCTTCTTTGGTACCTCATAATCCGGATTCATTTCCTTCATGAGGCGGATTGCTTCCTCCGACTGTTCGGTGTCAGGGAATTCTTCAATGACCTGCGCAAAATACAGCTTGGCCTCTGCCACATCTCCGAGCAGCTGATTCATCTTACCCATAAAGAACAGAGCTCTCTTATTCTCAGGATCCAGTTCATAACTTCTGGTAAAGTTTGTGAGTGCTGTCTCATAAAAGCCATCACAATACTGTTCGTATGCCTCATCAAAAACACTCACCGACATAGTAGCAAAATAATCCTCCGGAATGTTATCATATTTTGCCTGTTTCTGCTGCAATTCGGCATTCGTTCTGCTTAAAGCAGATACCTTTGCATTTAAACTTTCAATCTGGACTTCATAGTCTTCCACATCGATCCGGCTGTTCAATACTGCAGTTTGCCGAGCATCCGGCACTACAAGAAATCCTATGAATAACAATCCAATCAGCAATCCGGTCAACAGATAACCATAGTTTTTCCGATCCCGCTGTTCTTCCAGTTCTTCAGAAAATAATTCTCTCTGACCAACCTCTTTTTTTCGGTCTAGTTTCGCTTTCAACAAACCTTTTCCATTCTTTTGCTGAAGAACAGACTCAATCTCTGCCAGATATCTTTTGGCATCTAACTGGTTTGTATCAATCTGAAGAATATGCTTGCAAAGTTTTCCGGCACGTTCCGGATTACCGTTTCTCATTAACAATACTACCAATAACAACTGTGCGTTAATATGGTTAGGATTCCATTCCAGTACCTGCTTCAATTGAATCATGGCAAGATCATCACTATTGTGTCTCGCATGAATTAACGCCTGATTAAACTTACGAACAGACTGGTTAATCTGCTCAACATACGCTTTATCCGCCTGAATCTCATCAATATAAGTCTTTGCAATATTACCCTGGGGTTCAAAATGATAGCTGATAATCCACTGACATAAAGCAGATACCACTTCTCCGGTTTCATAATATACAAGTCCGAGCAGATTTCTGGCATGCATATTCCTTTTGTTATATTTCAATGAAATACTCAAATCCTCTATCGCACCGCTGAGATCATGAACACACGCCTTTTGCAGTCCACGATTATAATACCACAACGATGTTTTTCGTATCTTATGATATAATTCCTGTTTCATCTCTATTTCGTATCTTTCACAATTCTTTCAATGAGATCCATCATGTCTTCCACATCATTTTTATAAATCTCTTCTTCAGTTTGTCCGATCTCCGGAGAGAGTTTAAACTTTTTGATTTCTTCACTATAGTTAATCATCGTATCCTCCCAACAGCTTTTTAATCTCTCCAACCAGGTATAGAGAACCAGTAGCAACCACCATATTCCCCTGTTTGGTTTCCTGTAGCGCAAGCTGTAGTGCCTTCTCTATCTCCGGTTTCGCGATAATCATCGCATCTGTCTGATTGGAAAAGGATATCGCCAATTGCTCTGTACTGACTCCTCTTGTTTGAGGAAGTCTCGTTAAAATGACCTTTTGAAAACGGTCTTTTCCGGTTAATAAAGCAATCATTTCTTCATAGGCCTTATCCTCTACCACTGAAAATAATAATACCTTATTCTGTTTTGAATAGCAAGTATCTAATGTCTGCAATAATTTCTCAACAGCTTCCATATTATGAGCTCCATCGACATAAAAACCGGGACACACTTCTTCCATCCTGCCCTCCCACACCGTCTGTTGCAGGGCATCATAATCCACCGGGAAGCCAAGGCACTGCATCACTTCTACTGCCAATGCCGCATTTTGATACTGATACAGGGACGGAAAGTGGTACATGGTTCTATCCAAAGAAGCAACCTCATGCCAGTCGGCTTTCTCCCGGCATACCTTGGCTTCTATTGCAGCACGTACAGGATCTGCGAACTGCGGTGTGATAACTGTGGTTCCGTGCTTTATGATTCCTGCTTTTTCCTCTGCAATCTCTTCTATTGTATTACCCAGGTATTGTGTATGTTCAACACTGACGGAAGTGAGTACCGCAGCCTGTGGCATCAGAATATTGGTAGCATCCTTCTCCCCACCCATCCCTGCTTCTATAACACACCAGTCAGCCTGTTTTTCTTTCGCAAGAATCATAGCCATAGCAAATAAGAATTCAAAGAAAGACGGGTGGCTTCCACCTTTCATGATAAGCTGTTTCGTTGCCTGTATCACTCTCTGACACGAACGGGTAAAATCTTCCTTCGATATCCATTCTCCGTTCCATTGAATTCTTTCTCTGATGCAAACCAGATGAGGTGACGTAAACAGTAAGACATTCTTCCCACACTTCCTTAGCTGTCTTTCGAGATATGCACATGTAGATCCTTTTCCATTGGTTCCCGCTACATGAATGATCTTTTGGTTCCTGTGTGGATCTTCCAGGATATGAAACAACTGTCTCACATTTTCCCTGGTTGTTTTATGTGCAAACCGCGGAATTTCTGATATATATTGTTTTGCTTCCTTATAATCCATATTCACTCCGTAAAAGAAAAGACCACACAGACGAAATATCGACTGTATGGTCCACTCATTTGATATCAATTAGAATTCAACAGATCCTGCTGACTCACCATTTACAACATAGTATGCTCTGGCTTCTGCCATATTCATGTAAATGTCCAAAGTTTTAATGTCACTTGCTTTCTTTCCGTCAGATACATATAACTCTTTGATACGTTCTACTAACTCTTTTGTCACAACACTACGATTATTAAATTGAACTACAACCTGAACTTCTTCTGTTGCCTTCTTTACTGCCTTTTTCGTAGTTGTCTTTTTCTCAGCAGTTTTCTTTTCTGCCACTTTCTTTTCTGCTACTTTTTTCTCTACCGGTTTCTTCTCTACAACTTTTTCCTCGGTAGCTTTCTTCTCAATTGTTTTCTTTGCAGGTTCTGCTTTCACAGCTTCCTTCTTTACAACTTCTTTTACAGGTTCTGCAGCTTTTACAGCTGCTGTCTTTTTTACTTCTGCCATACTAATACTTATCCTTTCCTAAAAATATCTATGTTTTTTCTAGTCGTCTCTTATTGCCGCAGACCATTATACCTAATTAGTAACACAATATCAAGTCTTTTTTTTCTTTTCTATTTCAAACGCACTCGGACTTCCCCTGCCTGTATTGCTCTTACAACACCATCCGGATATTGCACAACAAGGGCGGCATGCTCATCAATGTCTAAAACCCGAACCGTAGGCTGTCCTGTTTCTGATATCAAAACTACCTCTTCACCAATCAAAACAGAACGATCACGATATTCCGAAAGTACACTCGAAAAATCCTCATAGCGATACAGCTTCATGAATTCATTCAAAAAAGCAGCACTGATTCTGGTTTTTGCTCCACTCGGCATATCACCATGAGGATACAAAGCCGAAACAATACCATCTAATTCCTCCGGAAAACCGTTCTCCGGTTTCTCCAGATTCAGACCAACACCCAACACAGCATAATCCAAATAATGACCATCATTGGGATTCATCGCTGTTTCTGTCAGAATACCACAGACTTTCCTGCCGAGGTAATAAAGATCATTGACCCACTTAATCTGCAGACTAATCCCGGTTTCTGCCTCTACCGCTCTTGCCATTGCAACGGCAGCCATTGTTGTAATGGATAAAGCCTCTTCTATCATCATAGAAGGACGTAAGAGAAGAGACATATATAACCCTGTTTGGGAAGGAGAATAGAAACTTCTTCCCTGTCTTCCTTTACCCTTGGTCTGTTCCTGTGCAAGCAAAACATATCCTTCTTCTACCCCTTGTGAAGCCAGCTCCTTTACGACTGTATTGGTAGACGTAACAGACTGACGGGCATGAATCTGGAGACATGGTTTCCACACATCATCTAGATGTTCGTATATTTCTTGTATAGTTTCAATATCTGCTATCGCTATCATTCTTTCTTCCTACTGTAATTGTTCTAGTCTTAATTCAACAGTCTCCAACATCTGCGTGTACTTTTCCAGTTTAGCACGTTCTTCCGCAACCTTGCTTTCCGGAGCTTTCGAAAGGAAACGCTCATTGGACAACATTCCATTCACACGTTTTAGTTCTCCCTGAAGTCGAACTTGCTCTTTTTTTAATCGTTCAATTTCCTTCTCGACATCTACCAGTTCGGCAAACGGAATATAAATTACCGCGTTTGGTATTACTGTTGATACGGCATCTGCATCAATTCCATCTTTTGTATCTTGAACAACCACTTCATTTGCATATCCAAGCGTCGCAAAGAACACCTGATTGGTTTCAAAAACGGTTCGAACTCCTTCTTCTTCGGACACCACATATACTCTTGCTTTTTTGCTTGGTGGCACATTCATATCCGCACGCAGATTACGAATATTTCGAACTGCCTCTTTAATCATTTCAACCGCATGCTCGTCATCCGTAAAGTCCCATTCTTCCTTAAATTCCGGCCAGGAAGATACCATTAATGATTCCTCTTCATCTTGTAAATTACAGAATATTTCTTCTGTAATAAAAGGCATATATGGATGCAACAGTTTTAATGACTGAATCAGTACCGTCTTCAATGTCCACAAAGCTGCTGACTTTGTAGTGTCCTCATCATTCCAAAGACGCGGTTTCACCATCTCGATATACCAGTCACAGAATTCTTCCCAGATGAAGTCATACAACTTCTGAACAGCAATACCAAGCTCGTACTTATTCATGTTGTCAGTCACATCTTTTGCCAGTGTATTTACCTTGGATAAAATCCATTTGTCTGCCTGTGTCAGTTCATTTAGTACAACCTGTCTGTCTTCCGCCTTTTCAAGATTCATCATAATGAAGCGGGAAGCGTTCCAGATCTTATTTGCAAAATTACGGCTGGCTTCTACTCTGGACTCATAGAAACGCATATCGTTGCCCGGAGCATTACCCGTTACCAATGTAAAACGTAACGCATCGGCACCATACTGATCAATGATTTCCAATGGATCAATTCCATTTCCAAGAGATTTACTCATCTTACGCCCCTGGGAATCACGTACGAGTCCATGAATCAATACCGTATCAAATGGACATTTTCCTGTATGCTCCAAACCAGAGAACACCATACGGACTACCCAGAAGAAAATAATATCATATCCTGTTACCAGCACATTCGTTGGATAAAAATATTCCAATTCTTCCGTCTGATTTGGCCATCCCAAAGTCGAAAACGGCCACAGTGCAGAACTAAACCAGGTGTCTAAAGTGTCTTCATCCTGTGTCAGGTGAGTACAGCCACATTTCGGACATTTGTCAGGTGCTGTCTTAGCGACCGTAACTTCTCCACACTCATCACAATAATACGCAGGAATACGGTGTCCCCACCACAATTGTCTGGAAATACACCAGTCACGAATTCCTTCCAGCCAATGAAGATACGTTTTATCATATCGTTCCGGTACAAATGTCAAATCACCCTTCTTTAACGCCTCAATCGCCGGTTTTGCCAATTCCTCCATTCGTACAAACCATTGTTGTTTGATCATTGGCTCTACGGTTGCTTTACAACGGTCATGTGTTCCGACATTATGTGCATGATCTTCGACCTTCACAAGATAACCTTCTGCTTCCAGATCAGCAACGATTGCTTTTCGCGCTTCATACCGTTCCATACCCTGATATTTTCCACCCAGTTCGTTTATGGTGGCATCATCATTCATCACATTGATTTCCGGTAATTGATGACGTCTTCCTACCTCGAAGTCGTTCGGATCATGAGCCGGAGTTATCTTAACTGCACCGGTTCCAAACTCTTTATCAACATAAGAGTCAGCAATAATAGGAATCTGGCGATTACATAATGGCAGTTCTACCATTTTACCTACCAGATCTGTATAACGTTCATCATCCGGATGTACAGCAATCGCTGTATCTCCCAGCAGAGTTTCCGGACGTGTTGTTGCAATCTGGATAAACTGATCGGTTCCAACAATCGGATATTTAATGTGCCAGAAATGTCCCGGCTGGTCCACATGCTCTACCTCAGCATCTGAAATAGAAGTCTGACACACAGGGCACCAGTTAATAATACGGGAGCCTTTATAGATATATCCTTTTTCATACAGTTTTACAAAGACTTCCGTCACCGCCTGGTTACATCCCTCATCCAGAGTAAACCGTTCTCTGTCCCAGTCACAGGAAGAACCAAGACGCTTTAACTGACTGATAATGCGTCCGCCATACTCTTCTTTCCACTGCCATGCACGCTCTAAGAATTTCTCTCGTCCTAAATCTTCTTTATCAATTCCTTCTTTTTTCAGCTGCTCAATAATCTTAACTTCCGTAGCGATGCTTGCATGGTCCGTTCCCGGTTGCCAAAGGGTATTATAACCCTGCATTTTCTTAAAACGAATCAGGATATCCTGCAAGGTATTATCCAGGGCATGTCCCATATGGAGTTGTCCGGTAATATTCGGAGGCGGAATCACAATCGTAAACGGTTTCTTACTCTTATCTACCTCAGCGTGGAAATATTTTTTATTCAGCCATTTTTCATACAACCGGTCTTCAATATCCTTGGGATTATATGTCTTTTCCAATTCTTTTGCCATGTTTCGTTCTCCATTCTTATAAAGTAAATATATCTTCATAGGATTTAAGCAGGTTCTCAATATATCCTCTTAAATCTGGATTTTGAGCCATAATATAACGAATCCGCTTTTTGTTTTTTTCCTGAATGGACTGGTTATATTCAATAAATCCCTGTGTCATCTCTTTTTGTTGTTCCAGCGAAGCCAAAATCTCTTCTCCGCTGGTACATTCTTCCATATCAATCTTCATTCGGCAGAGTGCCAGTTGATTTTTCTCATTTTGAAGCTTCATTCTCCATTTTGCGTCTGCCTCTGTAGACTGACGTTCCACCTGATTCGCAATCTTTATGTCATCAAAAGTCTTCGTGTATAATATATAGCAGATTCCTGCCGCAATTCCGGTAAGCAGTAAAACATTCACCATAGTAACAGGCATAAAAGCACCCTTCAGCAACTGAATGACGACGATTAGAAGAAAGACCACGGCACCAATACCAAAACAACCTACCGTTGCATTTTTATAGAGCTTTTTCTTATTCTGAATCTCTTCCATGACGGCATCTGCCTGTTCTTCTTCTGTATGATATGACTGCATCATGGATTCTATCTGATGAATCTCACCTTCCACGATAGCAGCACGTTTTTTATATTCTTCTGCAATCGTTCTGTAATCGTTAAGAATAGCATCTTCATTCTGTTTCAAAAACTGTTCATCATGTAATGCATCCAAAGCCTGGTCTATCACTTCAATTTCAGCCTGATAATCCTCTACCTGATAAATAGCTTCCGTTATCTGGTCACATGCATGATCAATATCATGGTCATATGAGTGCTGGGTATTCATCCTTTCCTCCATACGCTTACCTCCTAATTCGTCTGCCTTCTGTAATCTTTTTTCCAAATATCCAGTAATCTGTCTATTTTATACTCATAATCTACTTTTCTGCCGTGTTCCTTATCATAAAAAGCTTTGTTTAATAAATCGGCATCCGCATGATAGGACCCCCCTGTATCATTCAGATAATGCTCTTTAAAATCATAGTATACCTGGTCAGGCAATCCCATCTCCGTTACGGCAGCTTTTACCTTTGCAATATCTCCTTCTAAATAACACAGAATCAGATAGGTATAAAATGTCGCCATACTTCGGTTGTTGCGATATGCCTCTTCTAAACATTCCTTTCCACCGATAATATCCATATCCATTAAATACGTCAAGCCTTTATTGTGATAAATATTTCCAAGCAGGATCCTATCCGGTATCAAATGCTTCTGCATTAATAACGCATTGTATTCCTGTCTGGCACGAAAATATTTTTGATAATGCAGATAGCAATCCGCTTTTTTCTTCTGAAACTGTATACGTGAGCCCTTTTGAAGCCTTTGCAATTCTTCTACAATCTCATCTACTGCATACCGTTCATAATAGCTTCCATAATCCAACAAGGCACGAATCTGCAAATAACTGTTGTCCGAGTATCCATTCATCAGTCGCAGCATCTCTTCCAACTGCAATTCTTTTGTAATCCAGTGACGCAAAGACACCGTAAACCAGTCTTCCACAAATAATGCGCGGTTCTGGTTGATATAATAACACAATTCTTCATAAGAATAAATGGTAACTCCCGTATCTTCAAAAGTAAATCCTTTTTTTGCAGGATTTCTCATACAAACGATCAAATTACTCATAACAGCCTCCTTTAATCCAGCCTGAATTCACTTTGAACGAGTCGATAGGTCGCCGGATACAAGGTTCCAAATCCCAGATCACATACGGATATCGTTCCCAGATGTTCACTGCTAAAAGCAACCGAAACCCGTACTCTTGTCGTTTTGGGCGGACGCTTTGGAAAGGAGTCCAAGTCCATGACTTGCCGCTCTATCGTCTGTCCTGCAGTATTTCGGAACAGAATCTCAAGTTTTCGCTGTTTTTTCAACAGGAATTCCCGTTCACCACTGACAAGATACCATTCCTGTCCTGCTCCTGTCAGAGGGAAAAACTCTTCACTTCCATCAGCATCCGCCACTACACCAATCTCATAATCCACAAAACCGATGCCGGTTATGAGCATCTTCTGAATGCCTTTTTGTTTCCATTCATCATAAGCCAAATAAGCAGCACCCTTTACAAACAAATCATGTTCAATAAAAACACGCCTGCTCGCGCATAAAACATCAATCGAGGTCTGCATCCAGTTTCTTCGGAAGCCCTCACCTGTTAAAAAGACGGCAGATATCACACCTTTCGTCATGACCTGACGAACAATATGATAGAAGGTCTCATCCACAGACTTTGCATCCTGTTCAAAACTATCCGGTCCTAACTGTTCCACGTAGGATATACTGGAAAAGCGTACACGAAATGGCTCTTTCGACTGGTTAATATCCACCTGATGATAATACAGGCCCTCCCGCTTATATTCGAATAACCCAACACTGTGATTCCATATTCCCAGTTCCTGATGCAGGATAAAACTAAGAAAACTATGCAAATGGCTCACTACTTTTACATTCTCCGGTGCAAATCCCTTCTCTTCCAGAAATGTCCGGACCAGCTCCCATTTTGCATGATTCATATTTCCCACCGTAACGACAAAACTGTCGTAGGCATCTTCGAGCGGTTCATTTTTATTCACTTCTTCTCTCGGATGTCTGGTATCCATATTCATTACTGTATAATCATAATACTCCGGATTCCAGTCAATCCCTGCTATCTGCACTGCTTCTTTTCCTGTCATAATAACCCCTACTATAATATCGTAATATTCTCAGTAACCAGGTTCATTTTATCAATATAATCCAGCATCTGTTTTTCCAGCATCACATAATCGCCATTTTTCCGAGCTCGCAGAAGTTCATTCATTCGGTCAAACCGTGTCGGCAACACCTGTTGTTTCATTGCCATTACACCACTTCTGTTAAGCTCTGTTACATCTACTTTTGTTACGTCATCCACAGTGATGTAGTAGAATAGCTTCTCATCTTCAAACAGCATAAACTCCTTGGTATAAATACCCGGCAAGACTTCTCTCATATACTCACTTTCAAAAGAATATCCCACCTGATGCTGGGAAGTAAAATGGTAATGAAGCTCCACATTCTTTTCTTCTTTCTGATAATAGGCGATAATCGTTTTCATCATCATTTCTGCTGGCAATTCCATAATCTCACGAAATGCTTTAAAATATGGCAGAATAATATTCTCTTCCATAAACTGATGAATGCATACCTTTACCGTTTTTAACTGAGTCACATCTAATTGATGTACATTTCCACTATACCACTTCAGCAATGCCAAACGTACATATGGGCTCTTCGCTGTATTTCTTGCATACGCATGCTCGACCATTCGATAGAAGTAGTCCGGCAAAGTCTTTTGTTCCACTACCGCTTCATAACACTGATACTGAAGATATGCTTCTGATATCAACGATGTATCCTTTTTCAGATAATAGGATTCAAATACCGGATAGACATCTGTTCTCGTCTCACAGAACATACCGAGAGCCAGTATCGTTTCTTCCATCTGCATTGTATCCAGTCTCATTTCTTTCATCACAGACCAAATCGGAATCATCGTCTGTACGGAAGACACATAATGCCTGGAGAGAAAACGGAAAATACTCTCATCATACTGCCCTTTGGAATAAACATGAACACACATGGCAAGACAAAGCTCTCCCTCAACCGGATCTTCTTCTTTCAACAGTTCCCGAAGCAGTTCCAACAAGGAGGAAGGCTGTATCATCCAAAATCCATATTCTTTTATCGCTGTCAATGCTTTCTGATACATTCCCCGCCTAATATATAGTTCCAGTATGGATGTCATCTCCTGTTTATCAAGCAGAGATAAATCAACCTGTTTCAGAAAATCATCCAACTCTTCACTATTCGCACTATCGTGATAGAATTCAATCAGACGGCATAAAACCTCTATCCGGAAATGCTCCGTAATCCAATCAATCTGAACAATTCTTTTTGCCATACCGATTTTCAGTTCTTCCATGTGCTGTCCTGAAACAGCATGACAAAAGCGATAAACCAGAAAACGGTCGTCCTGGACCTTCCATCCGTCAATCTCTTCCCTGTATTCCTGAATCGGAAAGACAGGTTGAATCTCTGCTTCCACACTGTCAATATACCGGCAGCCGCGGTCATCTACAAAAAGCAGCACATAATCCGGTGTATATAAATCTACATAAGCAGTCTGCTCCTTACATTCATAATACACACCTTTCTCTTCTTGCCGGTGATGTACAAGAACCCCTTTTATAGCAGGATCCTGACAGACAACTTTATGCTTGAATAAAATCTTTAGTATTACACTTTGCGCATTTTCTTTTTTAATCAATTGTGTAAAACGATGCCTGTAGAGTCTTTCCAATTGTGGAGAAATCATCCCCTTCTTCATCTGCTCGCACAGAAACAGATCAATCTTGGGTAAATACTCCTCGTACATCTGCTCATAATACAACCGGTTTTCGACAATATTTGTATATAAATACAACTCGTCTGAAGTCTGTAAACCGGAATGTTGCAGAAAATAATGCAACACCGATTGCGGCAATAATTCGTAAGAATCTTTTGGTAATGTACGAAGATAATATTCATAGATACCAATGATTTTCAGACTGGCCTCTACGCCTTTTCGTAAATATACATGTTGCTCCGGTTTCACATGACCACACTTGATTAAGTAAGAACAGACCGCCGTCAGATATTCCAGTTTCGGATCGCAATCATAAAACTGTGTCAGTGTCTGAAATACTATCGGTTCAAAACTCTTTTCCCGCACGGAAAGATGTGCAAACCGATCCATCACTTCCCAGGAAAGATAGGAATGTCTCATTCCCCACCGGACAATCGCAATCTCAAAACCGGATAGTTCCTTCAGCAGATCTGCATTATGATTAAAAATATCACACGCTTCAAAATAAAACAGCGGACTACGGAGACCCTGTTGGAAGTATTGTTTTATTTTATCTATCTGATATGCTGTATCCCGCGCAGTCTCCTGATCCAGATAAATCAGCATCAGAAAACAGGCCGCTTTCTGTGGATGTGCCTTTAAAATCGACTTCAGTTCCGCAACGGTCTGCTCAATCACATTCGTTTCCCGCGAATATAAGGCTTCAATATAACGAAAATAACACACTTCTTCCGAAGTGCGGCTCAACAACCGGCATTTTTCTTCACAGACCGGATATTCCGACACATACATGATGTGATTCTCACTCAGTACATACATATGAAGACGCACCAGTTGATTCATGGCAGAAAGCGGTTCATATTGTTCCAGACGGTTCAGCGTATCCAACATTCTGTCTAAAAATTCAGCAAATTCAATCTGATTCGTCCGATAATCCAGATAGGTCGAGAGGATTGTCTTTTCAAAGTATTTTTTCCGATAAGAAAAACTCTTCGCCTGCTGCATTTCCGTATCACGTTCTGTACGGATCATTTCCAGTGGCTGCTCCTTCATCGATGTTTCAGCAGTTTTCTCACTGACCCGGTTCCGCTTTGGTTTTGCAATCAGTCCTTTATAAACAAGAAATTCCATCATCGCCTGTTTTAAGGATGGTCCCTTACACAAATGATGATATAAAAAACGCTCATATTCCTGCCCTTTTAAAATCACATCCGGGAAATAAGAAGAAGAAAACACTTCCAGTGCTTTCTCTTCATTAATTCTCATTAGATTGGTAAACTGAAATAAATCTTTTACTTCTCCAATCTCCGTCTCCATACTGGCGGCTTTCACTCCGATTGATATCGGAATAGACAACTCTCCCCCATTATAAATGAGAAAAATCTCTCCATCAATTTCTTCATACGGAAGCATATGACGGCTATTTACCACATAATCAATCTGCTGACTCCGTCCACTTAATTCCTGTTGCGGTATCGTAACCATCGCATGATTAGATACCACATATCCCTTCAACGCACGACCATTCGTACTGGTTACCAGAAAGCTTCCCGTTACATCTTCTCCTTGCGAGACCTGAATCGCAATTTTATCAACAGAAACGGACACATCCGGATTCTTACTATTAAATTTTCCATTGGCAAATTGTGTAATTTTCTCTTGCAAGGCAAACTCCTATATCCTTAATTAAAAATTGAATCCTTCCAAAGTTGCAAAATAGTCTTCCGGTGTTTCCGCACGACGGATCATCTGAACAGTACCGTCTTCTTTCCATAACAACTCTGCAGATTTTAATTTTCCATTATAGTTATAACCCATCGCAAATCCATGTGCTCCTGCATCATGAATATACAACAAATCACCTTTTTCAATTTTTGGCAATTTTCTGTCAATAGCGAATTTATCGTTATTCTCACATAACGAACCTACGACATCATATACATGGTCGCATGGTGCATCTTCTTTGCCCATAACGGTAATGTGATGATAAGAACCATACATTGCCGGTCTCATCAAATTAACTGCACAGGCATCTACACCGATATACTCTTTATAGATATGTTTCTCATGAATCGCTTTTGTGACCAAAGCACCGTTTGGAGCAAGCATATATCTGCCTAATTCCGTGAAGATACTGACATCTCCCATGCCGGCAGGAACCAGTACTTCTTCATATGCCTTTCTTACACCTTCACCAATTGCAAAGATATCATTTGGCTCTTTATCCGGGGTATAAGGAATTCCTACACCACCTGATAAATTGATAAATTTGATAGAAACTCCTGTCTTTTCTTTTACCTCAACCGCTACCTCAAACAGAATCTTAGCCAGAATCGGATAATATAAATTACTCACCGTATTACTTGCCAGAAAAGCATGTAAACCAAACTCTTCCACTCCCAACTCTTTTAAGCGGGAATAAGCTTCTATCAACTGATTCTTTGTCATACCATACTTTGCATTACCAGGATTATCCATAATATCCGTCGATACTTCAAAGGTTCCACCCGGATTATAACGGCAGCAGATTCTCTTTGGAATGCCCGCTACCTCCTGCAAAAAGTCTATATGTGTAATATCATCCAGATTGATAATTGCATCAAGTTTTCTCGCCAGTTGAAAATCCTCTGCCGGAGTCTCATTGGATGAAAACATAATCTCATCCCCATGAAAACCACAGCGGTCTGACATCATTAATTCTGTCAAAGAAGAACAGTCCGTTCCACATCCCTCTTCTTTCAAAATCTTCAAAATAGTTGGGTTTGGTGTCGCTTTCACAGCAAAATATTCCTTAAATCCTTTATTCCAGGAAAAGGCCTTATTCAGATTGCGTGCCGTTTCACGAATTCCTTTTTCATCATACAAATGAAACGGTGTTGGATACTGTTCTGTAATTTTCTGCAATTGTTCATATGTCACAAAAGGTGTTTTTTTCATTTTTCTCTTCCTCGTTATTTCTTGTAATATTATTCCTATCAACCTACTAAGTTATCACAATCCTATATAATTGTCAATTTTCCTCACTAACCGAACAAGAGAAAAATCATCAAATCCCATAGCATATGTAAAGATATCGGCACCAACAGGTTTTTCGTCTGCTTAAAGGTATAAGCAAAGAGAAGACTCAAAAGTCCCACAGTCACCCAGGAACCGCTTGTCAGATTGGTCACCAGTTTCCCCTGAAGAATCCAGATTGGAATATGGATTCCTATAAACAATACTGCATTAACCAAATATCCAATGGCTTCGGAAAGCTTATTTGACATGCCGTTCCACAAGAAGCCCCGAAATGCAAGTTCTTCTGTAATACCAACCACCAGAAATCCTGTAATCAGCTGATATATATGAAAGCTTTCATTGATCTGCAGTACCCCATAGGTCCGATAAGCACTGATGAGCGGCAGTACGATCATCGCAACATAGTAGTACCAGACATCTTTCCAGATGATTTTATTTTTGAACATCCGAGATATAGGAATTTCCATATCCTTTTCCCGTTTCTTTATCAGTTTTACCGCCGGCAAAGCCCACACCGCCAACTTGATAACAGCTTCGATACATTCTGCAATCCATGGGTTACATGTGGCAAGCTGTGGCTTTATGAAGAGGGTAACAGAACCCCACACCAGCATCAGCATCACATAATAAAATAAGTAAAACATCAGTTTTCCTCCTATACTAAATAAATCGGGAAATGCGTATGCGCAAGCGGCCTTTTCTCGTCTCCTGCAAAACCTCATGAAAAATAAAACGACCAAAACCTCTCACGGATATGACTGCATCCTCTGGAATTTTCGCACTGTTATTCTCAAACAGTCTCCCATTCACATAGATTTTATGATTACGAAACATCTCCAAGACATCTTTTCTGGAAAGATGAAATACTGCAGCAATCACAACATCCAGACGCTGTGAAGCCAAAATCATCTCTTCTGTCTGTTTCTTCGGTTCCGGCAACGATTCTCCCGGCTCTATCCTGCTTACCTTTACGGTAGTATGCTTTACCCGATCAATCTCCGCGATTAAATATGGTGCAATTGACGCCAGACAAAACACATATCCGATATTATCAGCAACCAGAATATCACCCAGAACATCCCGTTCCACTCCCAGATTCATAATAACACCCAATATGTCCCGATGGGTAATCACATCTGCAAATTTCTTTTGAACCGGTGCGATCTGCAGACACACAACGGGAAAATCAGGCTCATACCCCAATTCTTCCTTATCTCCAAATGCCACCACGACACGATGTGCATATTCCACACCTCCAAAACACGTATACGGAATAAAGTACAAATCTTTTTTTATCTGCTGCAGAACATCCTGCCCCATCGTTCCGATAAAACCGGTATAAGTGTAAATATTCTGCTGATAGGCACGGTTAGCCAGTTCCAGAAAACGTTTCTTCTGTAATGTTTCTTCCATAATCATCCCTCAAAATTTGATAAAATACATTTTACCGTTTCTGTTCCCTGATTGCAACCCCGAACGCCCCGAAATTCCGACTGCCACCCACCCTAGTTCCGTCTGCCCGCCCGTTTCAGCCTTCCCGTCACCCGCCCCTATACAAAGTTTTTCGCTGACACGCCGGTTTTTAGAAAGACAAGCACTCCAATGAACATCACGAAACGCGCCGATGACTTGTTTGAACCAACCGTCAGTGCTTTCAATATCTTTTTCAGGCATGCTTTCGCGCGGTTTCCAACGCAACGGTACGTAAGCTCCCAAAGAACGGGAGCTAAATACCGGCGTTTCCAAACGGCCTGAAAAAGATATTTGAAACACTTCGGTTGGTGAGTTGTGTCGTGAAGGCGCGTAATAGAACGTGATGAACATGGAGTGCCATGTCTTTCTTAAACTGGAAAACAGTGCAAGAAAAACTTTGTATAGGGGCGGGTGACGGGAAGGCTGAAACGGGCGGAGCTGATAGAAACAGGGAAATAGATGGGCTGAATTTCAGGGAATTCACCGCAAAAAGGGCACAGGAACCGGTCCTGTGCCCTTATACTACATTTTTTCTAGAATTGCATTTATGATATGTTCCGCAACTTTGTCTTTTGACATCAGTTCCAATTCCTGAATGTTATCTCGAGAAATCAGGGTAACGACATTGGTATCGATTCCAAAACCTGCACCTGACTCTTTCAAATTATTTGCAACAATCATATCCAGATTTTTCTTCTCGAGTTTCGCTCTTGAATGATCAATCAGACTCTCGGTCTCCATAGAAAAGCCGCATAAAAACTGTTTTTTCTTTCTTTCACCGAGTGTTTTTAGAATATCGTCGGTACGCTCAAGTTCAAGGAAACACTCATCATCCTTTTTCTTCATTTTCTCATCAACCGGATTCGCAGGACGGTAATCAGCAACTGCTGCTGCCTTAATGACAATGTCCTGAGTATCAAAATGCTGAACCACTGCTTCATACATATCCCGTGCAGATTCCACATGGATGACATTTACAAACATCGGAGGTTCCAGATTCGTTTTCCCTGTAACAAGTGTTACGTCAGCGCCACGCAACATACAATGCTTTGCAAGTGCATATCCCATTTTACCGGAAGAATGATTACTGATAAATCTTACCGGATCGATTCTTTCCATAGTAGGACCCGCTGTAACCAAAACCTTTTTTCCTGCCATGTCTTTTTCAAAAGCACATTCTCGCAAAATATATTCCAGAAGCACAGACTCTGAAGGCATCTTTCCAACGCCTACATCACCACACGCCAGATAACCGGTATCTGCAGCTATCACCTCATATCCGAATCTCTCAAGTTTTTTCATATTATCCTGAACGATCGGATTAAGATACATTTGTGTATTCATTGCCGGTGCAATGATTTTTTTGCAGGAGCAGGCCGTCACGGTTGTTGTCAGCATATCATCGGCAATTCCGTTTGCTATTTTACCAATCACATTTGCTGAAGCAGGTGCCACCAATACGACATCTGCTTTCTTTGCAAGTGATACGTGTTCCACGCTGTATTCAAAATTCCTGTCAAAAGTATCAATCAGGCACTTATTTCCTGTAAGAGTTTCAAAGGTAATAGGATGAATAAAATGAGTAGCATTCTCCGTCATAAGAACCGTAACATCTGCGTGCAATTTCTTAAGCATACTTGCCAGATTTGCAATCTTGTATGCTGCAATACTGCCAGTCACTCCCAGCACAACTGTTTTTCCTGAAAGCATCTCCTGTTCCTCCTGCTATTCCAAATCTTCTATTCTTCCGTGCTTTTCATATCGTGTCATACGGGTCACACGGTTTTCATCATCCACAAACAACACCCTTGGCGGATTCTCCTGTAATTCCTCTGCTGTCATGAGTGCATAAGACATAATAATAATCTTATCTCCTACAGATACCATTCTTGCTGCTGCACCATTTAAGCAAATCATACCACTATCACGTTCTCCGCTGATTACATAGGTTTCAAACCTGGCACCATTATTGATATCGACGATTTGAACCTTTTCATATTCCACGATTCCGGATTTCTCCATCAGTGCTTCATCAATGGTAATACTACCGATATAATCCAATTCTGCCTGTATGACCGTTGCACGATGAATCTTACTTTTCAAAGCTTGTATTTGCATTCTGATTACTTTCCTTTCCATAACAGTATACGATGAACTATGCCTCTATAATAAAGTTATCAATTAATCTGGTCTTACCAATATATACAGCCATTGCTACCAGTACTGTACCCTCTATCTTGTCCACTTTTTCAATGGAATCCATACTGACCGCCTCCACGTAATCCACAACTGCCAGCGGTTCTGTTGCCAGATTCTCTTTCATGGCATTGACCAGTTCTTTCGCATCTCTCACACCACGTTCCACCATCTGCTCTCCAAGCCGAATCGTTTGGCTCAAAATAAGCGCCGCTTTTCGCTCCTTAGCATTCAGATACGTATTTCTGGAGCTTTTTGCCAGTCCATCTTCCTCTCTGATAATCGGGCACCCAACAATCTCTATATCCATATTCAAATCTTTTACCATTCGGCGAATCACCGCCAGCTGCTGTGCATCCTTCTGTCCGAAGTATGCCTTGTCCGGTGTCACTATGTGAAACAGCTTACTAACTACCGTACATACACCCCGGAAATGAATCGGTCTGGATTTCCCGCACAATTCCTTTGTCAGTCCATTCATATCAACAAATGAGCAGAAACCGTCTTCATACATTTCATCTACTTCCGGATGGAAGATCAAATCTACTCCTATAGATTCACAAAGCTTCGCATCCGCCTCCAAATCTCTCGGATAGCTGTCAAGATCTTCATTAACACCAAACTGCATCGGATTCACAAAAATACTTACAACCACTTTATCGCATGTTTCTCTGGCATGCTTCATCAAACTGGCATGTCCCTCATGAAGATAACCCATAGTCGGAACAAAACCAATACATAATCCCTGTCGTTTCCATTCCTTCACCTGTTTTCTTACTTCACTTACTGTTGATACTATCTGCATGTTCTTTCTCCTTCCATCGCACTGTCTAATACAGTTTTTCCAAAACATCGTCTGCTATCGTATATTCATGTTCTTTCGCCGGAAAGCTACCTGACTGTACCTCCTGGCAATATGCCTCAAAGGCAGACTTCATTACTTCGCCAACGTTTGCGAAACGTTTCACAAATTTCGGAGTAAAATCAGAAAACATACCAAGCATATCCTGATATACAAGAACCTGTCCATCACAAACATTGCCCGCACCAATTCCTATGGTTGGTATCCGAAGCTCCTTCGTAATCATCTCTGCCAGTTTTGCCGGTACGCACTCTAATACTACTGCAAATGCTCCTGCCTCCTCTATCGCTTTCGCGTCTTCAAGGAGTTTTCTGGCTGCCGCTTCACTCTTTCCCTGCACTTTAAATCCACCGAATGCATTAATTGACTGAGGTGTCAGTCCTAAATGAGCGACAACCGGTATTCCGGCTGCTGTAATCGCCCGAATCTGTGGACATACTTCTCTTCCGCCCTCCAGTTTCACTGCACCGGCTCTTCCTTCTTTCATCAGACGCCCAGCATTTACGACTGCATCATATACACTTGTCTGATATGACATAAACGGCATATCGATAATAACCAACGCTTCCTTTGCACCTCTGGCAACGGCTGCACCATGATGAATCATGTCCTCCATCGTAACAGATATGGTATCTTCGTATCCGAGTATCACATTTCCTAACGAATCCCCAACCAGAATCGAATTCACGCCCACTTCATCCATGAGTTTCGCTGTTGAATAATCATAAGCGGTAAGCATCGTCAACTTTTCTCCCTTTTGTTTCGCCTCACGAAATGTTACAACCGTATTCTTCATTTCAAAATCCTCCATAAACTATGATAGTCTCTATCCTGATTTTTTTGTTCTGCCAGACGGATCAGACGGCGCGACAATAAACGATAGATTTCTCTCTCTTCTCCTTCCAAAGAAGCGAGATGTTTCTCAATCGTATCAGCATCAGCCCGTTCCACCGGTCCTGTTAATGCTTCCACAGCACCTTTTGATACAACGTTTTGAGCATTTCCGATAAACAAGGACTGTAAAGCATGCTTGGCAAACGATTCACTCAGCCCACATTCCTGTAATAATCCTACTGCCATATCATAGAGCCCTATCACCAGATTGCTGGAAAACACGGACGCTGCATGATATTGTACCTTTTGTGATTTCTCAATCACCTCAACCGGATTGCCACAGCTTTGCAGAATCGCAGTCAGATCCTCTACGTCATTTCCTTCAATTGTAAAATATGCTTGGGATAAATCCTGATAGCCTGTCAGCTTATCGCTAACGGCACAGATTGGATGAATAGAGCAACCTCGTGCCCCTTTTTCGTTAATACCAGAAAAAACCATAGAAGTCAGTGCTCCGCTGCAATGCACCAGACATTTTCCTTCTATGTCTAATGGAATCATATTAGAATAAACCTCACGGATACTCCCATCCGGGACCGTAAGAAACAGAATATCACTTTCTTTGATTATTTCATCTAATTGTTCGTAGTACTTTGTCTTTGTAAATGCTGCCGCTTCTTTCGAAGAATTGAGATTGCGGCTATAATAGCCGGATACACATACACCATGCCCGGTAAAGTGTCTTCCTAATGAAAATCCTACTTTCCCGGCTCCGATAAATCCAATTCTCATTCTTATCACCTGCCTATACTCATGTTACATCAGGTAATATTCTCTTCTTCTGCCGAAGGTTCCTGTTTTTTCGGTACAGTTTCTTTCGAATACCATCCAATGGGAAGTCTAACACTTCTTTAAAAAAAATGCAACATGTCATTTTCCGGTGTCTGTCGCTGACTGCGGTGCATATCTGTTTTTTCGCTGACACCCCGTTTTTTAGAAAGACAAGCACTCCAATGGATGTCACGTAACGCGCCGTTGCGAAGCTTTTCGTCCACCGTCAGTGCTTTCAATATCTTTTTTATGCCGTTTTTGGCAATCACTTGCGTTGCAAGTGGTTACCAAAAACGGCATAAAAAAGATATTTGAAACACTTCGGTGGATGAGTTGTCTCATAGGGCGCGTAATCTTGGTGATGGACATGGAGTGCATGCCTTTCTTAAACCGGAAAACGGTGCAAGAAAAAACAGATATGCACCGCAGTCAGCAACAGCACCGGAAAATGACATGTTTTATATAAATAAAAAAGGACCGTAACGAATACGATCCTTGATTATATTTATTAGTCCTGAGCGATGATTTCCTTTTTATTGTAGCTACCGCATGCTTTACATACTCTATGTGGCATCATCAAAGCTCCACACTTGCTGCATTTTACTAAACCTGGAACACTCATCTTCCAGTTTGCTCTTCTTTTATCTCTTCTCGCTTTTGAAGACTTATTCTTTGGGCAAATTGACACGTGTTACACCTCCTTACAAAGCATTCTCCTAATATCACACTTGATAAAGTATACCTTTAGACTCGAAGTTTGTCAATGATTATTTTAATTTTTCTACCAATTCTTTGGTATCCCTTGCAATTGCCAGTTCTTCATTGGTAGGAATAACATAAACCTTAACCTTCGAATCCGGTGTGGAAATCTCAACTTCCTTACCGCGGCAATTATTGGCTTCTTTATCAATCTTAACACCCATGTATTCAAACTGTTCACATACCAACTGACGCATAACCGGGTTGTTTTCTCCTAATCCCGCCGTAAAAGCAATGACATCTACACCGTTCATCTCAGCAATGTAAGAACCGATATATTTGATAACGCGCTGACGGAAGGTTGCATTTGCAATTCTGGCTTTTTCGTTGCCGGCATCTTCTGCATCATCAATATCACGGAAATCACTGGAAATACCTGTCATACCGTAAACACCGGACTCTTTATTTAAAATATTAAGCACTTCATCAACCGTCTTACCTTCATGATTCATGATATATTGAACAACAGCCGGATCTACATCTCCACTACGTGTTCCCATCATCAGACCTTCCAACGGAGTCAGTCCCATACTGGTATCCACACATACACCGTCAATAGAAGCTGAAATACTTGCACCATTTCCCAAGTGGCATACGATAACTTTGCGATGATCCTTGTCTAAATTTGCCAATTCAAGTGCTCTCTTGGACACATAAGAATGGCTGGTTCCGTGGAAACCATAACGACGAATCTTATATTTCTCATAATATTCATAAGGAATTGCGTACAAATATACTTCCGGTTTCATCGTAGCACCAAATGCGGTGTCAAATACTGCTACGTTCGGTACATCCGGAAGAACTGCTTCACACGCCTCAATACCCATTAAGTTTGCAGGATTGTGAAGAGGTCCTAAATCAAAGCACTCACGTATCACTCGCTTAACATCCTCGTTCACTATTACAGAACCGCTATAGGTTGCACCTCCGTGAAGGGTACGGTGACCAAATGCAGAAATCTCATGAATATCTTTGATAACGCCATGTTCTGTATCTGTTAGAGCATCCATAACTAATTTTACAGCTTCTTCGTGAGTCGGCATTGGTGCTTCCAGCACATATTTATCTTTTCCTTCAACTTTTTGTGTTAATTTCGAACCGTCAATACCGATTCGCTCACATAGGCCTTTTGCTAATACTACCTCTCCGTCCATATCAATAAACTGATATTTTAAGGAAGAACTGCCACAGTTAATAACTAAAATCTTCATTCTTATAAACTCCTCTTACTACATTTCTTATTTGTTAGCGACTGCCTGAAGTGCTGTAATAGCAACAACACCTACGATATCTTCCGCTGAACATCCTCTGGATAAATCATTAATCGGTTTCGCAATACCTTGTGTTACAGGACCATAGGCTTCTGCCTTTGCAAGTCGCTGTACCAGCTTATATCCAATATTCCCTGCTTCCAGATCAGGGAAAATCAATACGTTGGCATGTCCTGCAATCTCACTGTCCGGAGCTTTGGAAGCACCAACAGCAGGAACGATAGCTGCATCCAACTGAAGTTCTCCATCTACCTTCATATCCGGATATTGTTCTTTTGCAATTCTGGTAGCCTCTACTACTTTTTCTACATCTCCACCTTTACCGCTTCCCATGGATGAGAAGGATAACATTGCAACTTTGGCTTCTTCTCCAACCAATAACTCAAAGCTCTTCGCAGATGAAGCTGCGATAACAGCAAGCTGCTCTGCATCCGGATCAATATTCAGTCCACAGTCTGAGAATACAAAAGCACCATTAGCTCCCATGTCACAATCCGGAACAATCATAACAAAGAACGAAGACACCACTTTGGTATCCGGTGCTGTCTTCACAACCTGAAGTGCTGCACGAAGAACATCTGCCGAAGCATTGACTGCACCGGCAACCATACCATCTGCATCACCGGCTTTTACCATAGTTGCACCGAAAAATAAAGGATTTGTTTCCAGAATTCCCTTTGCCTCCTCTGGTGTCATGCCCTTCTTCTTACGTGCTTCTACCAACACATCGACATATGTATCAAACTTATCACAATCAGCCGGATTAACGAATTCAGCACCGGCTAAGTCATAATCCTTGCCAAACTCCTTAATCTCCGTTTCATTACCTACTAATACAATCTTTGCAAAACCTTCTTTTAGAATCTGTTCTGCTGCCGCCAGAGTACGAACATCGTTTGTTTCCGGTAAAACGATTGTTTGCAGATTGGCTTTTGCTTTTGCTTTAATTCCATCAATAAATGACATTGATTTTCTCCTTTCAAAATTACATACTACAACCATTATAGACCTATTTTTTATGAGATACAATAGATAAAATTAGTTTTTACCAAAAAACATCTTGGTCTATCCACTGACAACATGCTATACTCAATGCAATAAAAAGCAGGAGGACGACACTATGAAGATTGCTGCTATCATTGCAGAATACAATCCTTTCCACAATGGTCATGAATACCAGATTCAAAAAGTCCGTGAAATAACCGGTGCTGACTACGTTGTCATTGCCACGAGTGGCAATTTCGTACAGCGGGGCGAACCGGCTCTTCTTGATAAATATACCCGCACACGAATCGCTCTATACGGAGGAGCAGACTGCGTAATAGAATTACCGGTCTGTTACGCAACCGGAAGTGCAGAATTTTTTGCGATGGGTGCTGTCGCTCTTCTACACAAATTAAACTGTATCGACTATCTTTGTTTTGGCTGCGAAGTTCCCAATACCAGGGATTTATCAGCAATTGCACAGATGTTATCAGAAGAACCTGCTGCCTACCAGAACGTTTTACAATCATGTTTAAAACAGGGGATGTCCTATCCCTCTGCCCGTCAGCAAGCCTTACTGGCCACCTGCGACTTTATTCCGGATGACAAATTACAATCCATATTATCTCAGCCAAATAACATCCTTGCTATTGAATATCTGAAAGCAATGACAAAGCTGTCCTGTTCCATGCAGCCAATCGCAATCCAAAGAACCGGTTCCGCCTATCATTCAGACACACTCCAGGGATGTTTTTCGTCCGCTACCGCCATTCGCAATTCATTGGGAAAGGAACCGGATTGGGTCCGGTTATCCCAAACAGTAAACCCGCATACTCTGGATATGATAAAAGAATCTTACCAACACACTATGCCGATTACTTTAGATGACTTCTCCATGTCCTTATACACCAAAATGCTGGATCCACATTTTTCCTTTGAACCATATGCTGATTATCATGAGGATTTGTCCAGACGTCTGCAAAAGCAATGGGATATCAGTCTTCCAATTACCACTCTCATAACAAAGACAAAAACAAAGGCATACACCTATACCCGTATCAGCAGATATTTACTGCACATCCTGTTAGATATTCAGTCATGTGATATGACATCCTTCTTACAGGATGAGATATGCTACTATGTCCGTCTTCTGGGTTTTCGTGAAAACTCAGGCACATTACTACAGCAAATAAAACAAAACAGTCAACTGCCGGTTATCACGAAACCGGCTCATGCAAAAACACAATTAACCGCTCCTCTTGCGAAAAAAATGTGGGATACCGATATCCATGCTGCACAGCTTTATTCTCTCGTCGTATCACATAAATTCGGGACAAAGCTCTGTCATGAATATCAACGTTCCCCGGAACATATATTATAAACAAACTATCTGACGGAGCTTGTTTGCGGTGAAGAATTTTTTGAAACAAACAATGGTCATCTTTTTCCTCATACAACTGGTCTGTTACCCACAGGTCTGTATTCAGGGAGCCAAAGATGGCCTTTCTTTATGGTACCAAACACTGCTTCCAACCCTCTTTCCGTTTATTCTTATTAGCGGAATGCTCTCAACCGATTCTGTTTTCGGCTATCTGGTTGCTTTTTTTTGCGGATACCCGCTCGCCGCAAAGCTTGCAGACAAAGCCTGTTGGGAAGGAATACTATCAAAAAAACAAGCTGTCCTGCTTATTTGTATTGCCAACAATGCCAGTATTCTGTTCTTAACCGGATATGTCCATCGTGTCCTGATACGAAACGCCTTGTCTCTTCCCCGGTTTTTGTTCTGCTTTTATTTCCCGATTCTACTGTTTGGGTGCTGCAGTATTCCCCTTGCCATAAGGAACAAGAAGAACTGTCCTGTCATACATTCCTCAGAATCCACCTGTCATACATACCACTCGCATATGATAGAGGATGCTGTATGGATTATTACAAAGATCGGAGTATATGTCATGCTATGCACAATCATCAGTGCCTTGCTCCGATACCAATTTCCGGATAAACCGATTCTTCCTGTTTTACTTGGATTATTAGAAATATCCAGTGGTTTACCCGCTATTCAGGTAAGCTCTCTGCCCGAAAATATAAAAACAGCCCTGATTATATCAATGAGCGTCTTTGGCGGATGCTGCTGCATACTCCAGACAAAGAGCGTCCTGAAACAATCAGGGTTGTCTATCATTCCATATATTACAGTCAAAGCCTTCCTGGCTCTGACCTCATTTTTTATTACTATGATTATTCTGTCTCTTCCGTAGCTGCTGCCTGTGCTTCTGCTACCTCAGGATTTAACATAGCGTTTAACTGAGCTTCTAATTCCTGACGATTCTGACTAATGCTGACATACTTATCTTCCATAGATTCATAGAACTTCTGATAACGGTCATTCTCTTCCTGAATTGTCTTCTGAAGCATAGTCTCAATATCGTAGATGATACCAGTGGTATAATTCATAGCACTGGTACGCAAATCAGTTGCTTCAAACGATGCGGTCTCCACGATGGAATTCGCATCTGCCTGAGCCTGCATCAGCATTTCCTGTGCCTGCTGCTTTGCTTCCTCTACAATTGCCTGCGCCTGTTCTTTCGCAGTTGTTGTAATCACATGCTCATTTACCAATGCAACTGCCTGTTGTCTTGCATCATCAATGATTTTATTTCCTTCTGTCTTTGCTTCTTCTATAATAGCATCTTTATTACGCATAATCTTCTGACAACGTTCAATCTCACTCGGCATTTTCAAACGTAGTTCTTTCAGCATGACCATGATTTCTTCTTTTTCGACAACAATCTTGCTTGGTGACAATCTGGAGAATTTACAATTGTCAACAAACACTTCCAGTTCACTGATCATGTCTTCTATTCCTTTTTTACCCATGAATAATCCTCCTCACGTGTTTTCAAATTCTTCTACATTTTAACACGTTTTATAAAAATAGACAAGGCATTATTATTTGGTAATAAGAAACGTATGCATATTAGTTTTGTATCGCTTTTGCTTTAGAATTTCCAATTGCAGATTTTCAACATAATCAAAGGATGTATCCAAATCAGATTCTACAATAATAACCGTATGTTCTCCAAGCAAGCTGCTATCTGCCAACCGATATAAAACTTCTTTTTCCATCCCTTTTCCATACGGAGGATCCATGAATACAATATCGGCAGTTTCTTTTTCCTGTTCTATCATGCGAATAGAGGAGACAGCATCCATCATAAGCACGTGTGCCTGATCCGCCATTTTTGTATGCTCTAGATTTTCTCTGATACATGCGACTGCCTGACGGCTGTTCTCAACAAAATAAGCCTTCCTGGCACCGCGACTTAACGCTTCAATTCCAATCGCGCCACTTCCTGAAAAGAGATCAATAAAAATGCTTCCCGGCACATCCATCTGAAGCATATTAAACAATGTTTCTTTGATCCGATCCGTTGTCGGTCGGGTATCCATCCCTTTCACGGTTTTTAACTGAAGATGTTTTGCTTTTCCCGCAATTACTCTCATCGTCCTGCCTCCTGTTTCACCAATTTCAACAAATGATATTCAAAGGCAACTCCATCATTTCGATTCGTATGTTCTTTCATCGTATCTACGATAGCATCATGTAAAAAATCCGTTGCCAATGCAATTGCTTCTCCCAATTTCATTTCATTCATCAGTGCACCGCACAAGATGGATGCAAATAAATCTCCGGTTCCGGAATAACTGCTACCCAGATGCGGCGACTGATAATACTCCAGTTTACCCCTCTGAAGATATACATTGCTCATCATTGACTGTCCATCTTCCTGCAGGAGAACTCCGGTTACAACTGCACGTCCTTTACTCATCGCTTCCAACTGTTGCAAAATGATTTCCACCTTCTGCAGCAATTCCTGCTTGGAATCGGAATCCACAACACTCTGATACGATATTCCTGTCAGCAGACAGGCTTCCGTTAAATTTGGAGTAATCAGATCTGCTCCAGTCACCAGTTGTTTCATATTCTCACAGAATTCCGGTGTCGTCATCGGATATGCCTGTCCATCATCTCCCAATACCGGATCTACCAATACAAATGTATCCTTGGTCCGAAAGGCATCCATAAATCTGCGAACCATATGAATCTGATGATTTCCGGACAAGAATCCGGTATAAATGCCATCAACAGTAAAGTGATTCTTCTTCCATTCTTCAATATACGGTTCTATCACATCCGTGCAGTCTTTTAAATAAAAGCTGTCATATCCTGTCTGACAGGACAATACTGCTGTCGGCACAGGACATGGTGTCACGCCCATCACCGACAAAACCGGTATGGTGGCTGTCAGTGAACATTTTCCAAAGGCAGATAAATCATTTATCGTCGCAACCTTCTTCATTGTACCATTTGCTCCTTTAGCATAGCATAGAATGATACTATCTTACCGAATATCGACACCGGTTTCAATACCTTTTCTTCTTGACTTTTCTTTTTTCGAGGGTAAAATAAGTTTGAATATGAAACGAAAAGAGGAATCCCCATGAATCACAGTCTTACCGAAGGTGCTCCGGGAAAAGTCATTTGGCGTTTTACTTTACCAATGCTTCTCAGTGTTGCCTTTCAACAGTTATATAGTATTATTGACAGCATGATTGCCGGAAAATTCATCAATGCAGATGCCTTGGCCGCAGTAGGGGCATCCTATCCGGTTACCATGCTGTTCATTGCGATTGCACAGGGGGCAAACATCGGAACCAGTGTTATTGTTTCCAGTCTGTTTGGTGCTAAACAATTCAAGAAGATGAAGACATGCATTACCACTGCTCTGATTTCTATCACTACCCTGGCACTTTTTCTCACTTTTGTTGGCTACGCAGTGTGTAATCCTATCATAGCATTATTACAGACACCGGATAATATTTTTGATGACTCAGCCACCTATCTTGCTGTTTATATGCTGGGCCTGTTATTCATGTTCCTTTACAATGTTTGCAACGGTATTTTTACTGCGATGGGTGATTCGAAAACGCCTCTTTACTTTTTAATTCTTTCCTCTGTCGGTAATATAATACTGGACCTTATCCTCGTAATCCCACTCAAAATGGGAGTAGCCGGAGTTGCCTGGGCAACGTTAATTGCACAGGGTTTCTCTTCCATACTGGCATTATATTATTTGTACAGGCGAATTCACACGCTGCGCATAGAAGGCAAAGCAGATTTATTCGATGTACCAATGTTACTCAAAATTTCTAAAATTGCCATTCCGAGTATCCTGCAGCAAAGCTTCGTGTCAGTTGGAAATCTGCTGTTACAGGGACTAATCAATAGCTTCGGTTCTACCGTTATCGCCGGATATTCCGCAGCTATTAAACTTAACGTTTTTGCACTTACCTGTTTCAATACGGTTTCCAACAGCATCTCCAGTTATACGGCACAGAATCTGGGTGCCGACAAAATTGAACGGGTGAAGCAGGGAATCAGAGTCGCATACAAAATGATGGTATTTGTAGCACTACCGTTTGTTCTCTGTTACTTCTTATTTAGCAACACTATGATTAACTTATTCGTCAGTGCGAATGATACCGGAGTCATCGAAGTCGGGATGAAATTCTTGCGTATCGTCTCTCCATTCTATCTCATCATCTGCCTGAAGATTGTTGCAGACGGTGTCATGCGTGGTGCTGCAGAAATGTTCCCGTTTTTACTATCTACACTGGCAGATTTTGTAGCAAGAATCGGTTTGGCTTTTCTCTTTTCACGCTACTGGGGCTCAACCGGTATCTGGATGGCATGGCCAATCAGCTGGTTTATCGGTTTTCTTATTACCACATCATATTTTGCAAGAGGAACATGGGAGCGGGCGTATCGCAAAAGCTAATGCGTACCCCGGCTCTCATAGATTTGTGTCGTTTTGTCAGATTGCTTATAACAGATGCAATCCCCTTCCATGAAAGCAAACTGGTATCCGTGGGCATCCGTCTTTTTCTCTGCAAATCCCTCCATTCTCCACATGTTACAGTATCCATATGTTTCATTGGCTTTGTTAATATAACTCAGATGACGTCTCCCATCCTGAATCGTTTCTATCTGAAAATTGACCAGAATATATCCGTCCTGTAACCAAAAGCTTTCTTTTCCGTTCAACCGGCCATATCGTCGCTGATATTCCTCTAAGTCAAATCCCTTTTTCACGGCGTAGGTCTGTGCCGGAAGATAGTACTCACCATACCAATGCTGCATAGAGCGTTTTATCTGGTTACCTGTAACAAAGTCCGGTGGATATCTGTTAGTGCCAATCAATGTACGTAAAGTATATGGCAACATCACATTGGCAAAGGTATATACCGGTTTCTCCTGATTCAACCAGTCCATGCAGGACATCTGCTCCATGTTGGCAGTTTCCGACAGTTCCTGCTTCGGTATCGACAAATATGGATCACCCGTTTTGATAGTTTTTTTATTCTTTGCGTCTTCTTCGCTTCCAATGCGAATCAGATAGGATCTATTCTCATCATATGTTTCATTATAATACAAATCTGCTTCATATCGTTCTTTCCCATCATGCGATAAATGATAAAAATGTGGCACTATCCGTACATAATCTGTCCTTTGATCCATGGTTCCAATGGTTGTAATGCGATAACGAAAGGCATATCCTAACGCCAGACTTCCTTTCCCCTTTTCTGTGGGATGGGAACCGTCCATAATTGGTAAACGGCGAACCGGATAATTTTCACCTGTCAGAGCAAGGGAAAATGGTTTGCGAAAAACAGATTTCCACAACGGATAATCAGATATATCATAAACCTGAAACTCTTTTAACTGTCCTGAGACTTCTACACCTAAGTATTGATATGCCGTATAGTGTTCAATTTCAAAATTAGCATACTCCTCTTCCTGTGCTATGGAATGATTCTCCTCGGCATTCTGTGCGATTGCTCTGCATTTCAACTGATATTTTCCCTCTTTCACCCATGTAGGAAGATAAAAAACAGTAGTATCCTCCTGCAAGGAAATCCATGAAAAAGCCTGATAGCACTTCGTACCAATGTAAACATCAAAAGGAAATTGAATCTGTCTGTCACTGCAATAGCATGCATAATCACGATAGCCATATCCTAATTGATTTAAATGCTGTCCTACTGTTGGAAACGATACAGAAAACTCATGCTCCAATACCAGACTTGCATAAACATCATTTGCTGCCGGTGCAATCATTTGATTATACTTTTTTGCATCGTATAAGGATACATCACATACAACCGGAGTATGTACAACAACTTCATTTGCTTCTGTTATCTCTACTTTCAATTCACCGGAATTGCTGCCTACTGCATAATCTGTTTGATAGATAACCCATCCTGAAGTAGGGTATACCCCATTCGCTTTTGTATCTCTGATAAGGAGATGTGATTTGTATAAAACATGATCCGAAATTTTTTTATAATAGTGTTTCATCAGTTGTTTCTCATTCGGTTCCGGTGTTGACGTGGCATACCAGTCTCCATCCATAATGAGTTCTCCATTAATCGACAGAAAATCGTTTCTTACATAGACCGGTGATGTCAGACTGCCCTCTATCAGATGATTGGAATATCGTTTACAATCGATAGTAAGTTTCTCATAATTTTGCGGATATAAGATGGTCGTTCCGGGCAGAGAACCATTTTCCACTACAGCCTGTTTAATGCTGTAAGAAGCAAAGGACTGGATTCTCCAATAAGAATAGGGACGGATCAGTTGTTGTATCCCTTCTTCTGTCTCGTAGGGATAGTTCCGGATTCCCTGATACTTTACAAAACGATATGTTACCAGTGCATTATCCGTTTGGATATTGACATATTGTGTTTCTCCGGTCGGAATTCCCATCTCACTATCAAACTTTTCTGCTCCCCGTTCGTCTGCAGCTATCACAGCTTCCACATCCGGCAATAACAGATCATTGCTCATACTGACGCTCCCACCTGTGGTTGTTTTCGCAAATTTCTTATAATAGCATTTCACCAGAATTCCCGATGGTTTCATTTTAATTGATCTGTCACACAATTCCTTATATTCCTGCTGATACACCCCATAATCCAGATATGGATTTACGCTCACGATTCTGACATCTCGTTTCTTTTCACTGCCTATGTACTGATAGCACGTTTTATATAAATAATACCCGTTGGCAGAAGTCATAGGAATTCTACTTGCATTAGTGCGAAAGGTATTTCCTTCCTGTTGCTTTTCATATTCTTTTTCGGATATGCGCACCCACGTTCCGCTTTGTTTCTCATAGAATCGTATTTTAACCGGATATACCGTTGGTACGTAAGTAAGAGTGACATCAAATTTGTTCTTAAAGCTTAGCATCGTTCCCTGATCCCAGCCAGCGGCATTCCGGATACTGCTTAGAGTTTTATAATAGTTACCTGTTCCTTTTCCATTCACATATGTCTGAAAAATTCCATTAAGAAAAACACAACCTCCCTCTGTTGCCAGAGTTTCTGTATCAATATCTGCATAGCGAAACTGCTTCCGCACCAATGTCTCAGGAATCGTAAAAACAGTTGTTGTTATACTACCATTTTCATAAGATTCACTCTGTCCTTCCGATAAATAGATTTCACCATACGGCTTTTTTCTCGGGTTGCCTTCCGGAAGACACGGCTTATTCTTCACTGTGAATCCTTCTGTTTTGTAAGTCAGTTTCGTTGTCGCAGTAACGGCATCCACCGTAAAGGTAATTGTTCCGTCTTCATTCATCAAAGCCCTTGTTTCCGCATGTGTCCTAATGGGAAGCATCAGCAAAGCCAATAGTAATGTTGTCATCCACAATAGAATAGTCCGCTTTGTCTTCGCCATATGCAGTACCCCCCATCCCAATATCTACTATACCGTGAATCGTCTGATTCTTCTTCCAGTTCTTAATCTGTATATAGTCTTTGGCAAATAGTAAATTCTTTTGTTCCAGACTCTCTGCTGATGGGATATTCCCTTTGGTTTCAACAGTTAATTCCACATAACATCTCACAAAATACATATTGGAACAAAAATAAACAGATCCAGGATCTGCATAGATCCTGACATTATGAAAGAATGTCTGTTCGTCTTTCACTCTATCGACATAGTCTTCCAATACACTTGTCAAATTATCATGTTTCCTATTTTGACTTGTGTATGTGTTTCTTAATTCTGATATCCAATGATGATTACAATTTTGAGAGGAAGCTCTCAGTCTCAGTCTCAGGTTTTTCAAAACCTTATCTGTCCATATGAAACGGTACTCATCAGCATCCATTCTGACAGGAGACATATAATCAACCCCTTCTGTTGGTTGATAATGATATGCCGTATTTTGATAACGAAACGGTTTTTCGTAATATTCATTTGGAACGCCCTCCAGGATATAAGGATACTTTTTATAGTTTTTCGGGAGATGATACGTTCGAATCACCTGACCATCTTGTGTTAGGGAGGCACACTGATTTTGATTTTTTATACAAAGTACTATGTGTTTCAATAATGGTCTTGTTATATATTCTTGAGGTTTTAAGATTCGTTTCCCGCTATAATCTCCCGCTGATTTTCCTGTTACGATTCCATAAGCATAGCATTTTCGTAATTGTTTTCTTTTGGATTTTTCTACCTTAGACTCATCTGCAATCCGATGATACCGCTTGATATTTTCATATAAACCCGTATCTGACTTCTTTCCATGTCGATACTCATACGCCTTACATATCATTCCCGCTACATCCGCCAGACGAACCGGCTGATTCATAGCATTCAGTTCTTCCTTTGTTGTAATATTCATTCTTATGGCTGCATCTGTTACTTCCTGCTGTGATGCAGGTTTCTTTTCATCTTCGGCAGCAACGACCAGTTCTTTCACTACATCATATTTCGTAACAATATTCTTTTTCTTTGCCATCACCCCTTGGATACATCCCACTACACCCAGAACGATACACAGGACTAAAATAATATGTTTTTTCAATCTGTCCAAGCTCCTTTATTGATAAAAAGACAGATGTCCGGAGACTACTGATTCATACAGATTATAACGCGCATTGTCATAATAGTAATCCTCTACCATGATCTCAAACTCCACTGTCGTATCCGATATCAGATTTTCCTTCTCTATGATCATAGAGATATCTCCATCAAATTCACGCAGGATCGGCGTATAATTATAATTAGTATTGCTATATACCGTGGCATAAAAAACTGCCCCCGTCTTCGGTACTTCTACCTCCGGTGTTAGTGTTAAATGACCCTTTACAATCAGATCTTTATTCGGGTCCAGATTTGGGAAACTGAAAGAAACATGAGCCTGACTATTGCCAACGGAAGGATCCAGGATGGTATTTTGCAGCAATGCTTTATTTCCCTGGCATGATACATTGCTAAATTCCTGCAGATTCGCAATCTTAACATCAAGTGGCAACCAAACCTTTGTTTTCCCACTCTTATCATCCTGATAAAATTCAACTCCCCGTATTACATTACTTGTATCCCGAACCAGGCTACCCGTAAAATTACCGGATGGATTGATGTAGTTTACATTCTTCCTTTCCTGTTCTATCGAATATGGATGACTTTCCGTGTATGAAACTAACGTTCCTGCCGAAGTTTTGACCGCAATCGTATATCCTTCCTGCGTATATTTACGGATTGCCGCCACAACTTCTTTTCCGGATACTACGGTATTATGATAGATCTGCAATCTCATATCATCCGTATCCTCCAGCATATTGCTTATCTCCCCAGACGCCTCTCCTGCCAGCGTCTTCGCTTCCCGGCTTACATAAAAGCCTACTCCTACTACCAGACATGTGATCACAATACCGGCAGCCAATATTAACCCTTTAAGACTATTCTCCATTCTCTTCCTCCTCTACCTTTGTAAATTGAAATCCAGTTATACTTTGATTGGCATCCCGCAGTACGATCCCATAATATTTTCCGGCCGGATTGATATAATATCTGTTATCTATCTGATACACTACCGAAAAATCAGAAACAGGAAAACGATTGGTCTGTGTTTTCGTCACAACAACAATTTCATACTCTTCCTGATAGTGCCTGATACAATTTATGACTTCACTTCCAATCACATACGCCTGATGATATTGCATCTGCTGCTGTTCTTCGATGTCTGTCTGAATCTCTTCCATCTGCTGATAAGTACTTGTTGCCATCCGCTGCCCCTGTCTTGCTAAAAAGAAACCAATACTGATAATCATGCAGGTAACGATAGTGCCTGCTGCCATCATTAATCCGGTTAAACTATTCTCCAACTATCTCCCGCCTTTCTTAAGTCTGGAACCTCCAAAAATATACTGCCCTGTATTTCCGGTATACAATGCCAAAAAACTGATATCATCAATGGTCCGAAACCATTCGTCTTCCTCACAATAGGGAAGCTGAATGAAGTATGAATCTCCATTTTGTTTTGCCATAAGATTATAGGATTCGCAGTATTCTTCCAAACTTTTTGTAATAATCCTTATAATCTGCGTTTTGCGAATCCTATGAAAAGAATGGTTAAGCACTAACTCATCCGGATACTGTATCTGTAAATCCCTATAATCGCCCTCTACCACGTTTCCGTCTTCCAGCTCAATCCTGAGGTCATTTGATAAAGTAAAATAATAGATACGATTCTGACATACAAATCGGTATGGAATGGAATCAGACCATTCCCATACATACTCTTCTCCTTCCCATACCGGATATAACACCGTCATTTGCTCTTTTTCAATCAAAGCAATCATTGGTATGTTTTTTATTCGCCACTGTATGCGCTGTGTTTCATCGACAATACCCGTATTCCCCCATAAGGATCTAAAAAAACGGCTGACACACTCCTCACGATCCAAAACAGGATTCTCCCGAATATTGGCATCCACACTCTCAAACAAGGCTGCATCTACTGCTTCTTCTACCCACCGCTGATGCTTTATCGCTTCCTGACGTTGTTCTATCAGGATAGAAAGCTGTGCCGATTGCACCATAAGAAACGGTATCACAATTAAAAGAAATATCAGGCTAAGTTTCGTAATTCTCATCACGCACTAATCCTCCATAGCGATATCCATTTGATAAAGACACGGAAAAGAAATCTCCCGTCTCCAGATCATAACTGGTCTTTGCTCCATACAGTGTCTCAACGATATCATCATGATAAATACGTTCCGGGTATTCTGCGATATCACCATTTTCTGACTGCAGATAGATATTGCGTTCATGCTCCATAGAACTTTGACAGAATTGTCTGGTCAGTCCCAGTTGTTCCTGATATTCCTGATACATTTCCGGAGTAATTCTCCCACTCGTCCGAACGGAATCGACAAAGCGAACCGTACTGTATTCTGCCTGCACCTCCATGAGATGCTTCTGCTGATTTCCGAAAAAGACTACCGGCAACCAGAATAAAATCACGATTGACGCAATCATAGTCATGATTCTTCCAAATACATCCACACCGGTCACTCCTCATTTTCGTAAACAATCGTATGTTGCTGCCACTGGTCTCTGCACAATTCTATGAATTGATTCATTTTTCCATATTGATAGAAAAACAGAATCATTGCCATCAGAAATAGAACTACCTCGGCAACCTGCAGAAAATTTTCCACTATTTCAAACTTCATGTTATTGTTGTACAAACGTTATATTGTTGATAACGTCACTGTCATTTCGGTTTACAGTGCCCAGGAATTTTCCACTTGGATTGATATAGGTATTCACATCCGCTTTGTTATTCCCGGTAAACAATGTTTTGGATATTCCATATTCTACGTTACTGGTTCCAGCCAGTGTTTTTACGGTAATTGTCATACTTTGATCGGACGCATATTTCTGTAGCACTTCCAACACTTCTCTTCCAGATACTACAATTCCGTCATACAGAATTTTACCCGGCTCATCAAATTCTCCCGTCATTTCATTGATCTGACCGGATGCATTTGCAGACGAAGCCTTCGCTTCCCTCGATACATAAAACCCAACTCCAATTACCAGACAGGTAATAACAATACCTGCCGCAAGAATTAATCCTTTTAAACTATTCTCCATATGTTCTCCTTTCTGTTCTTCTTACTACTCTACTGATTTCCTGTTACATAAAATGTGTTTCTTCTTTCCAATCACCTCCTTACATTTGTTGCATCTGCTGCATATAGTTCAACAGCTGACCGATACTTTCCACCATAAACGGTATAATGAGGTAGCAGCCAATCGTCAGTATCATGGGAATATACGCCACAATCCTGCCCCACACCGATTTCTTGTGAACATAAATATCATTTTCCTGTTTCCGTTTCTCCTGAAACTGGTTGCGATCTGCAACAATTTCTTCAAATGCTTTTTGAACACCAATTTGATCTGCCATCTCTAAATTCTCTACTATTCGTACAAACGGTTCATACGGCTCGTCCTCCTTTAATTGCTGCAACGCTTTCGTATCACTGGCACTATAATTATTGATACACTTTTCCAAAGAGGCATAGAAGATTGCAGCAAATCTTTCCATCCATTGTAGAATCGTATCCGTACCAATCTGTTCCAGATACACGAGCATCAGAATCACTGATTGAAACTGAATCACTTCATCGTCCATTCTCATCTGCAGTATTTTCCTTCGGTATACCAATAAGAACCATGGCAAATAATATCCGATTACCATTACAAAAAGAATGATTACCAACTCATACCATTTAAAGTATTCCCTGTTATATCGGTACAGACGGTCCGCCATGGCATCTCCCAATATCCCGGCAGTTTCTTTCTGAGATACCACTCCCTGCTCCAGCATCTGCCCTGCCAGATATTCACCATCTGTTTTACTTCTTTTCAGTTCCTGCATATAGGATAAGACAAATTCTTCCGCTTTCTTCTGTTCTGCACTGGTGATTCCTGTTGCTATCTGTTGAATATAGCCGGTATCACACAACAGCCTTGTCCGATTTTGACTATGTATCGTCAGTGCCAATATCCACGTCAAAATCCCCATAAGCAACCCTGTCAGACATCTTTGAAGTATAAACTGTGATACTGTCATACTGCTTCCGGTTTTCTTTAGACAATCCCGTATACGCAATGTTCTTCCATAATTCCGGTGCAACAATATCTCAAGTGCTTTTTTTATCCCCCACTTGCTTTCCATCCACTCCAATAAAGGATAGTCTTTTTTCCTTATCACAACCTGTTCTCTCAAAGCGATAATCATTTCATATGCAATCAGCGTAATAACAACAATTAAAATAAACAGAACACTTCCGGCTGTTCCATAATAAAAAGCTGCCAATTCAGGAAGATTTGTGATTCCCCAATGTGCTATCCACTTCAAACAGCACATTGGAGCAACTGCAACACAGACAAAACCACTGAAAGCATATTGAATGCGCTCACGCTTTAATAACTCAATCGCAACTTCCTGTTTCAGGTTTTGAATATTCATCAAAAATAAAGATTGTTCTTCTACAATCTTGTCACCGAATTGTATCGTCGTTAAACAGATTGCGATGAAGGTTTTCAAAAAGGCATTGGGTGCCATGGCCTCATAATGTGCTACCGCCCCTTCCATATCAGGATGAATCAGCGCCTCGTAGATTGCTTCCCCATGTAAACTCATTCGTTTTCCAGCCCGCTGTGTTGCCATATAAACAGCTTCATCCACCATATGGTGTACGAAATACTCATGACGGATATCACTAAGGAATTCTTCTAATTCCTTTAACAACCCCTGTTCTTCACGTTCCAGTGTGCGGTACCATAATTGCTGAAAAAGGATAAACAGCAGAGCCAGCATCATACAAATGATAAATACATCCATCTGTTGGGACAAAAACAGAACGGTCACTCCACTCATGACACATACTACTTTCAAAACCTGATACAGTGTCTTTCTTTTTGCTTCAGCCAGATCATTGGGCATCAGCAATTGATATTCCAAAAGCAGCTTTTGCACCATGCGTCGTGTAACAAACCACTGCGACAAAAAATCATAACACCGATATTGCCATTTGATTGTACTTTTCAAATTCTTCCCTTTCACTTTCTGTTAAATATACTTTAATTTCTTCCTGAACCTTCCGGCTGATTGGATGAAGATACTGATATTGTCCATTCTGATACCGGATAATATCTACTGTATGAAATACGGTTTCCTTCTTAGTATCCTGAATTATTTCCGTTATCCTCTCTATGTAGCGGTGTCCATTCATATCCTTATTCATGTGGATATCAAAGCGAATGACATCCGCTACCTGCTCCTCCGCTACACGCTCATTAGAAAATGCTCCTGTTTGCAGTAGTGCATTTCGTAATGCTCGAACCAGATCTTCGGTTGTTTTTGCATGATGAGTAAACAATGTAAACAGCGATGCTACCTGTGCAATCTGAACCAACCATGCCGCTACCGGAGCGGTAGCAACTTCCCCCAGAATATTAACGGTACCATCTGTTTTTTTCTGCAAATCCAATCCTTCCTGTCCACTCACCTGTGAGGTTTCCCTGAAACTAAGAATATTGCGCTCCGGATACAGCTTTCTTAAATTCAATTCAAACGTTAATTCCTGAATACGCAGATTGAATGTTGGATGGATATATTGGACCAGTGACATGAGTAGCGTGGTTTTCCCACTTCCCTGTGCTCCCGTAATACCTGCCACCTGGCATCCCTTTATCATCCACTTCATAGTCTGTATCGGCAGTTCCATTCCTTCATCCGTAATCAGTTCTTCTACCTGTGCCTTTCTGACACTGTCAAACTTTCGAATAAAAAATGCCCAACTCTCTGCAAACGGAGGTCTTGTTACAATAACACGAGAACCATCTGCCATTTCATTCACAATATAGCCTTTCGCCGCCGATAGCTGACCCGGACTACCATATCGATAGATATTCTTACAAACACGCTCTAACTCCTGCTGTGTGCCAAAACTTAAGAATGGCAATGCCATCGTTTTTCCCTGAAAAAAAATCCAGACGCTTTCATAAGCATTTTCCCCTGATACCCCTCCGCTTACTCCATCAATATTCATATCCCGTATCTCATCGATCACGCCGTGTCCGCGGTATGCCTGATAGATTCTTTGGACAATGATGGATAAATAATCATCCGTATCAAGTTCTTCTAATGCTTTTTCATGCTGTCGGTATATTCGCTCTATATCAAATCCTGTGATTTCGTAGCATTCTCCCTTTTCCTTCTGTTTGGGAATAAACAGATGATTTTCTATAATGAAACGTTCCAGACCCCTCCTCCCATAGGCTTTTTTGTAGTAATACAGAAGCACCTCAAATTTATCCTGAGATGTCATAAGCTCCGTCTTATGAAAAGGAATGATGGATTCCATCTGATCCAATGATATTTTAAAGCGGCGAAGCAACAAATCCTTCATATACTCTTTCACATACTGCTTCGCAGAATCATTCCCATAACAGCAATTTCTCAACGCGTTTCTCAGATACTTCTTGTTCTGTTCGTAATGCTCAGAATCTTCTTTATTGAGATTTAACTCCTTTACATTCGTTTTTAAAATCTCATTAAAGATTCCGGCTATCTGTACACAATACTCTTCCAATGTATTACCTACTGTTTCCTGTTGGTCTTCTATCTTTGCAGATTCCTGCATAAAACGGTAAATTCCGATCCCTAACGAGCTCAGTATCAGCAGAATCAGAAGTGTATTTCCAATCATCTTAGTTTTCCCTCCCACCCAATAATATTTTCTGCTTTCGTTTTAACAAGCCAGCTGACCTATGCACTTCATGAATAAAATCATAATTCCCATCCCGGTGATTATTGCATTCGTTGTTTTTCAGAAAAAAAGAGAGAGCATTACGGTTACACAATGCATCATGCCATTGAATGGAGTATGGTATCACACCAACATTATAGGAACGAAAAGCCCGAAAACGATGAAGCATATTCCTGATACTGTAACAGGAGTCCTTCTGATAAGATGAAATCAGGAATAGCAGCTTGCTGAGTGGAATCGAATTTACCTGAAAAAACTCTCGTATCAAATTCGGATTCTGAGGCAGACATACCACTATGAGATCAAGATACTCTATACAGGAAAACAAGATAGAATGCTTCCCGGATGGCAAATCTAAAAACAGCCATTCATCCTCTTCTATTGGTATTTCTCTTATCACATCACATACTCTTTGTTTCTCTTCATCATAATGCAGTCTCTCAGCTCCATTCTCACCGGGAATAACCAGACAATATTCACGAAGATAAGAAAATGCACAACTCCTTAAAAGTCCGGCATCCAATTCCTGTGACTTCACATATCGAATTAGTGCATCTAACCCGACCGTTTGTCGAAAGGAAGTCTCTCCATGAAATTCATTTTTATCTATGTATCCGGCGACTGACAAATGACCGCAATTCATATCCATTATCCAGCAGCGTTCTTCGTTCAGAGCAAGAGAACATGCCAGTGACAGAAGATTCGATGATACAGCTCCGGCGAAAGAATATGGACTCCAACATGCTATTTTCACCTACTTCCCCCTTTCCGCCAGATAATATGCAATATCAATCTTGCTCTTATCAAAATCGAGCAGTAATATATCGTAAAGCAGATTCTTAATATGTTTTGATACATTTTTTAAAGGAACCGAATCATCATATTGACAATTCAGGCGACTCTGATAATCCCGTTCATTCATATAAACGGAGTAGCTGTTATTCTCATTCAACATAAGAGGTCCCAATTCCTCATAAACGTATTCATCTCTAACCTTATACGGAATGCGATCCTTTAATATCAAATATCGATTCTGCGTGTTCATTAAATGAAGCTGTGATAAACTCTTGATGTGATGGAGCTGCATATCCGAAACAATATAAATCTCTGTACACAGCACAATATCCTGATGTTCCAGATTGAAACCAAAATCGGCAAGTATATAATCATATTCCGAAATGTAGACCTCCATCGGCAGATTCATACCAAAATCAATCCCCCTGTAATCTACAATCCGCCCCTCACAAAAACCAGTCTCAGGTATACTGTATCTCAATCCATGCTCCATGGACTGATCTAACAGCAAAACCCTTTGTCCTAAGTGATAAAGAATTCTGGATAAATAAAGCATAATGTCATATTTCTCAATACCGACAAACCCCATGATTCTATTCGACATATATGATTTCCTCCTCTTCATCCACAGTATCCAAGGTATCCTGAGAATTGTCTCCTGCGTATTCTCTATCAGACCGGTTGTTATAATCCACCTCTCCATGATCAAGATAATACTGTTCCAATCGTGACTCCATTTCTGCCCGTACCCGTTCACTTAATTTTGCTGAGGCAACAGAAACAATATTGGGGTCTTCTTTCATCAGCTTCTGCACCGAAGAATTCGGCTGATAATTCACCAATGAAGGCTCCTGCACCGAAGGCGACAAATATTTTGCGGTATACAGTTTCGTCCCATCCTGTAAATAAGTATCGACAATGGCACTATGAAGCATGAGAATCTCCTCTTCTGATAACCACAGATAACAAGTATTTTCTGCTAATGATAATTGTCTTAACTTGGCTTTCGATACGACAATGTAGTTCTCACCATTCGGGTATAGAATACGTAAATCAACATAATCATTTTCATCCAGATTCCGATTCAGATAGAACATAGAAAATTCCTCTTCCCGCTGATCATCATATAAGCTTTCTTCTAAAATCATGGATTTGAGTAAATAACTATTTGCCATGACATCCACAGCACATGTCCGACCGATATCCTCCGACTGCAGGAAGAAGCCTTCCGGTAAGTCGGCCAGAACTTCCCGATACTCAACCTTGTCCTGTTCGATGAGCTCACCTGCCTCAATCGAATCCTTTGCAACATAAACCTTTTTACGATTCTCTTCTAGCTGTGTTTCCAATTCATTTCGCCTTCGTTTCTCCGTACGCTGTGTACGATAACCCAGTACCACGCCACAAAATACGATACACACTCCCAACACCAGAAAGACTCGTGACACTCTCTTTTGACTTTGATAATTTCTAATCTTTCTATTTTTCATTTTTCCCCTTTTCATACATTTATTTCCAATTCGTAGACACATAGTATCAGATATGGAAATAAATGTCAACCCATATTTTTAAATAAATCGTTTTCCCCGTTGGGCTGCCGCTAACTGCGGTGCATATCTGTTTTTTTGCTGACACCCCGGTTTTAGAAAGACAAGTACTTCGCGGACAGCATGACGATGCGCTGAAAACACTGTTTGAATCAACCGCTAGTGATTTCAGTATCTTTTTGAGGCACACTTTCGGTTGATGAGTTTGTTGAGAAGCGCGTCAATCAAACATGCTGGAAGCGGAGCACTCTGTCTTTCTTAAACCGGAAAATGGTACAAGAAGAAACAGATATGCACCGCAGTTAGCGGCAGCCCACCGGGGAAAACGATTTATTTAAAAAACCGCCCAAATGATTGGACGGTTTCCGGTTCATTGACATTTCTTTCATTCTATGCGAAGATATCAATGAAAAATATTTAATATATAAAGAAAGGATACTCCTATGAGACAGAAATTAAGATCTATTTTTGCGATTCTGACAATTGTTGTATTAGCAGCCCTGGTCATAGCAACATTAGTTCTGGCTATTATGGGCAGTGATAAATTTATGCCAATGCTATTCATTACCATCATTGCACCAATTGTACTATGGGCATTTATGCACTTCTATGAATTCTTTTCCAAAAACGATAAATAAGCTTTTACCTGCTGTTCATATCCCTGTTCGGTTGGATGATAGAAAGTTTCATCCTTTATCTCATCCGACAGGTATTGTTGTTTCACATAGTGATTCGGAAAATCATGAGCATACTGATATCCGATTCCATGCCCGAGCTTCGCTGCTCCTTTATAATGCGCATCTTTCAGATGATTTGGCGGAGCTCCGGTTTGTCTGTTATGAATCATTGATAATGCACGATCCACCGCCAGATAAGCTGTATTGCTCTTTGGCGCAGTTGCAACATAGATAGTCGCTTCTGATAAAATAATGCGTGCTTCCGGCATACCGACTCTTTCTACCGCCTGGGAACATGCCACAGCGACACAGATTGCCTGCGGATCTGCCATTCCAACATCTTCACATGCACAAATTATAATTCTTCGTGCGATAAATGTCACACTTTCTCCCGCATCCAACATCTTCGCCAGATAAAAAACAGCTGCATCAGGATTGGAACCACGCATACTTTTTATAAAAGCAGAAATAATATCATAATGATTATCACCATTCTTATCATACTGAAATGCTCGTTTCTGAATACACTCTTCTGCTACTTCCAAGGTGATATGAATTTTCCCGTCGTCACTTCGTTCCGTAGTCAGGATTCCCAATTCAATGGCATTTAAAGCACTTCTGGCATCTCCTTCCGCCATATCTGCGATAAATGCTCTTGCATCTTCATCTAAAACAGCATCATATGCTCCCATTCCTTTTCCCACATCGGATACAGCACGGCATAACAGTGTTTCAATATCGGAACAGGACAATGGCTTTAATTCAAATACATTAGAACGGGAAATTAAAGCCCCGTTGACCTCAAAGTAAGGATTCTCTGTTGTTGCCCCAATCAAGACAATGGTTCCCTCTTCCACAAATGGCAGTAAATAATCCTGTTGTGCTTTGTTAAACCTGTGAATCTCATCAATAAACAGAATTGTCTTTTTCTGGTACATTCCCAGATTTTCTTTTGCCTTCGTTGTTGCAGCTTCCATTTCTTTTTTACCGGAAGTGGTCGCATTCATCTGTACAAAAAAAGCACTCGTAGTATTCGCTATCACCCTTGCCAGCGTTGTTTTTCCGGTTCCCGGAGGTCCATATAGAATAATCGATCTCAGCTTATCTGCCTGAATCGCCCGGTATAACAGCTTGTCTTTTCCGATGATATGCTGCTGCCCTACCACTTCATCCAGTGTAGACGGCCGCATACGTCCCGCTAAAGGAGCTTCCTTCTCCTGATGGCTTTCTCTCATATAATCAAACAGATCCATAATTTTCCTCAATACTTTCTGTATCATTTTCTTTTTTCAGTATATCCTTTTTATAAAAGACTGTAAATAATTTTCTCTTGTATCCTGTCGTACTTTGTTTTATAATACCAAGAATGAATCAAAGGAGTGAATGTTATGAATCAAAGCTATAAATTACCAACCGACCCTATGATCTTATTAAGTTTCATTAATATGAAATTACGTGATTATTATCAAAACCTGGATGAACTATGTGACGATATCCAGCTCGATAAAGAATCCTTATCAGGTAAACTGACGGAAATCGGTTATGAATATAATCAGGAATTAAATAAGTTTGTGTAAAGAGGAAATTCCATTAATGCTTAAGGCCCTATTATCTGTACTACTTTTATAGATCGTTGTACTGACAATATCATATGCAGGAACCAGACGAATACTCTTCAAAAATCCCAAGATATTTCGCCGTTGGCTTTCCTCTCTCCAAATCAGAAATGAATGTTACAGAAAATCTTGTAAATTCTGATAAATATGCTTGTGTATAATTCAACTCTTTTCTTCTCATTCTAATGCCATACCTAATGACTTTGAATCAATAATCTTCATAAGCCCTCCATAATATGCCGTTCGGCTATGCCAATATTTTTTTCATAAATGTAAGTATCGTTGACATGATTTAAAGTACTTTGATTCCATTTATCCTTTGATTTCTAAGGGTTTGGAGATAAAACGGCAGATTTTGCCGTGGCAAATAAACATTACTTTTATCACACACCTAAAGCTCATTATACTTATCCGCTTTCCCTTTTGCTTTTTCCACCGGATATTTCGCTTCATTTTGATCCATTTTCATATTAATGATTTCATCTGCATCAAGACCCAGCTTATCCAATAAGTTCTGGCTATATACCATTACATCCGCCAGTTCCTCTTTAATGTGTTGCAAATCATAATCTTCCTCCGACCACTGGAAACATTCTAATAATTCCGCCGCCTCAATTACTATTGATTTCGCAAGGTTAGCCGGTGAATGGAACTGGTCCCAATCACGATCTTCTGTAAATTTTCGAATTCGATTTATCGTTTCCGATTTCATAGACATCCCCTTTATTCTAAACATTCTCTTAAGTAATCTGCCAACTTTTTATCAGTGCAATAGACGTAGCATCCCTTCATACCTCTTGTCATAAGCGTACGATATGTATTTTTGATTATTTCATCCGCTTCTTTCACAGCCAATTGGGGATTCTCTTTATATAACTTCTTTATTCCCTTTAACGACTGATCTGTTTTCGCACGTTTTGTAAAATCTGTAACAATATGGCCATTCTCATATCTCATATCATCACCAATGATAACACCAGCATAATCAAATTCTAGTCCCTGTGAAGTATGAATACATCCAATTTCATTCACTGAGGTTTCATCTATCGCAAATGTTGTACTATTAGCAAGATTCCAGCTCATCTCAAAATCACCAATTTTGATATCATGAACAGATGAATTGTTCTTCCCCTCTTTCAACCATTCCCAACAATATCCGGCAAGGATACGCGATTGATTATGTGCTCTGTTTCGTTCGATGATTAAATCTCTAACTTCGCAAGGTGAATCAACGATTCGGATATCATAATCTACATCCTTCAAATCATAGTTTGCCGTTTCTCGAATTTCAAGGACGTCATCAAGCCAGGCCAGGTATCCATCCGAACCATTACACCTGAACTGTGAAATCAATTCCATCTCAAGCACTTCCGAATCAAGTTCCTTAGCCCATTTCCTAATCTCTGCAATCGTTCCTATATCTCTTAAAGTAACTCTCTGGCTCTCGTCAATAAAAAATACGCTACATAAACTTGCATCAATAATTTCCTTCATCTGATTCTCTCCAAGATTATGGAACATACCTGACTTGTCATTTAATCGGTGAGCCTCATCACAGATAATTACATCGACAATATTCCGTTCGGCATCTACATAGGAACCTGAACCCTTAAACATATTGTTGATACTACTCTTTTTGTGACCGGTTAATTTCTTAGTATAAACATTTCTAGGTGCACTATTTTTCGATGTATATTGTACAAATAATCCTTCGTTTGTAAGCTTAACCAATAGATTAATTGCTACAACTGTTTTTCCGGTCCCCGGTCCGCCCTTTACAATAATCGTACGTTTTTTCTGATCGTTCATACACGCCTGCGCCATCTTAAAAATATCTTCATATATGACCTTTTGGTCATCAAGCATGATAAATTCTTGATTGCCCTCAATCATACTTTTTATAGAATTCTGTAAGCTTTTGGATGGTTTAATTTTTCCGTTTCAATATCGTAGAGAAGTTGTTTGTTATCGCCTATCTTTACAGATTTCTTTATAAAATCACGCAGCTTCGAAACTTCTCCTCTTGCAAAAACAGGAGCATCTTCAACATATTCCTTATATTGCTTTTGTTCTAGTTTCTCAGGATTACTCTTTCTATAATTATGCATATATACACATGGATGAAGCATAATATTTCCCATTTGTACATTCTGATTATAGTCACAAATCATGGCTGCATAAGACCATGCCTGATAAGATGGATGCACCACCTTGCGTACAGCTCCACCGGTAAAAGTTTCAACCAATGCGTCTTGTCCTTCTACCGCTTCAACCTTATCCCATTGTTTTAATTCGATAATTACCACATTGGGCTCCTGTTTTTCTCCATAGCCGGAAATAATGAAATCTACTCGTTTTGATGTTTGCGGAATATTATATTCGATAGCAACTCCGGAATTTTCCGGAATCGCATTGTCATTCAAAACTTTATACATGTATTCTAAAGAATTCTCCCATGAACGGAACTCATTTTGAGCCGTTCGTTTATGCATTTTGCAATATATTTTTTCTTCTATTTCTGACGCAATCGTATCTTGCTCCACTGCTGTCAAAAAATCACTTTTCAATCCTGAATATACTATCATAACACTCTACCCTTTTTATATTACGATGTTGTTACACCAAAGCTTCCCATTCACCGTATCTCTTTCCGCCCACTCTACGGATATATTCTTTTTTCTGTAAAGATCCCATAATACGTTTAACGGTACTAAGAGATTTCCCGGTTTCTGTCACCAGTTCTTTCTGTTTAATGGATGGATTCTTAGAGAGCAATTCCAAGACCGCCAGTTCCTCTAAAGTGCATTCTAAAGTGTCAAATTGAGACTTTGAAGCTTAAGGCTGACACTTTGGGCACTGTCATCCACATAGTCGATGTGCATATATCTATTTTTTAAGTCATATCCCGTTCCCAGAATCAGGTTGCTGAAGAACATTTCTAAGAACTTCGTTGTAGCGTGAACACCATTCTGCAAATTATTATAGTTTGCTCTTACCAATGCTTTACAGAAGCATCCACAGATAACCCCTCATAAGAATACTGTTTCTCAGTAGCGAAATCATAATCGAGGGTATCCTTAATACTGTTCCACGCTGCGTAGATGACGGTTTCACCTTTTAACACCCATTCTTTCTTCGTGATATTGTACTGTCTGATTTGACCCGCATGAGAAAACAGGCCTTCAAATAACCTGCGGTGAATGGTCATCCATTCAGCCGGTGAAAACTGAAATGTTTTCTCTCCTAATAGTTTTGCAATTCTAGCCGATACAATATCCGCTTCTTTGGTATCATTTTCTACTTCGATACGATCCGCGCGTTGCTCGTAATAGCTCTGAATACGCTTCTGCGCTTCATCAATACTGATTTTACCTTCAATATGTTCCTTAGCAGTATCAAGCAGATACTCGGATGTTTTCAGGCCATCAACCGCCTGCAAACCAATTGCAGTCTGCCATGCTTCACTTTTTTCAATTTGACCGGGTTCTCCCTGTTTGATATATTCTTCAAGCTCAAATTGCCAGTTTTTTTCTGATGACACATCTTTACCTCATTTCCTACTTAATATTCAATTCGAAAATAATCCAAATACGTTTTATATTCATCCTGTGCGGTTAGGCAAGTATCTGTCAGATATCCTTTTTCATTATTCCACTCTTTCAATCCACGATAATAAAATAACTTCAAATTATCCTCGATAATAAACGGAACGATATTATATTTCAGGCACTCCTTGAACATAATCAATCTGCCAACACGACCATTGCCATCCTGAAACGGATGGATTCGTTCAAACTTCACATGAAAGTCCAGAACATCTTCAAAAGTCTTTTTTCCCTTGGCATTGTACTCTGCCAGCAACTCTTTCATCTTGTCGGTAACTTCTTCCGGAAGTGCGGTATCCATGCCACCCACTTCATTCGGCATCTTCTTATAATCACCAACGGCGAACCAATCTTTTCTGGAGTCGCTGGTGCCGTTTTTCAAAGTCAGATGCAGCTCCTTGATAAACTTCTCAGTAAGCACCGCTTTCGCATTATCAATAATCATGTCGATACAACGAAAATGGTTTGCAGTCTCAATTACATCATCCACATTGAGAACTTCATTTTCTACGCCGATGGTATTGGTTTCAAAAATATATCTGGTCTGATCGTGGGTCAGTCTACTGCCTTCGATATGATTGGAATTGTATGTTAAATCAATCTGTGTTTTATGGTAAATGCCACCGGAATACTTGCTTGCCTTCTGCTCCTGCAGAATATCCAGTAAGGTTGTCGGATGCTCTTTCCGTTTATTAGAGCGCTCCGGTTTTTCTGCATTTTCAGGAATGTTCCAAGTCTTGCCGGTAAGGAATGCACCAAACACACGCCCCTGCGCACAGTAGTTTCTAACACTACGTTCCGACACATTCCACTTTTTCGCTATTTCAGTAACTGAAAGGTATCGCATCTGCTCTCCTCCGTTATCAATCGAATCAATATTGAAACTTTATTATGATATAGTTTATCACATTATCGGCAATATATCAAACTATTATACATATGACATTCTTCTTTTTTTTGCCGTTTCAGGTGAATAGTTCAGCCACATGCTTCTCGAGATATAGTTTTTCAACACGCAAACCAATAGAAAGTATCATTTTTTCAACATAAAAAGGTGTTGCTCAGACAAATCTAAATTATCTGTCATTGCAACACCTCTTTTATTTCCATATTAAACTTCGAACAGCAAGTCTCCATAGCTTGGGAATGGCCAGTCTTCTTTCGCTACCAGCATCTCCAAACGGTCTGCCGGTTTACGGACAGCCGCCATTGCCTCACATACCTCATTATGATATACATTGGCCTGCTCCTGTACGCCAACCGTCTGCTCTGCTTTTTCTGTCACTTCTTCCAGTTTACCAACCGCTGCATATAACTCTTTTAAGTTCATGGCAACTTCATTTAAGATAGTTGCCTGAACGGATGTATCAACATCGGCCGCCGCTCTGATCGTATTGATGGACTCTGCCAATTCTCCCTGATATTTGATAACTGCAGGAACGATCTGTTTTTTCGCCACATCAATCATGGTCAATGCTTCAATATTAATCGTTTTTGAATACTGCTCAAAGAGAATCTCTTCTCTGGATTCCAACTCTGCCCTGGTATATACTCCGTGACGTTCAAATAAGCGAATGGCTTTTTCTGTTGTTAATGCCGGAATAGCGTCTACCATACTTCTCAAGTTTGGCAGTCCACGTCTTTCTGCTTCTTCCACCCATTCTTCCGAATAACCATTTCCATTAAAGATAATTCTCTGGTGCTCCGACATCGTATTCTTGATCAGATCATGTACCGTCAGTTCAATATGATCGGAAGCCTCCAGGATATCGGCAAATTCTGATAATACATCTGCTACAATTGTATTGAGTATTACGTTTGGATCGGAAATCGACTGTGTCGAACCAACCATACGGAACTCAAATTTATTTCCCGTAAATGCAAACGGCGATGTTCGGTTACGATCGGTTGCATCCTTCATAAAATCGGGCAATGTATGTACCCCGGATAATAATGGGGAGCCTTGTTTCGAGGTAGTTGCGGTACCGGTTGTTATCAGCTGCTTTAATACATCATCCAGCTGCTCTCCTAAAAACATGGAAATAATAGCCGGTGGTGCCTCATCTGCACCCAGACGATGATCATTTCCAACTGCTGCCGCTGAGACACGCAGCAAATCTGCATGTACATCCACTGCTTTCATCACAGCTGCAAGGAATAATAAAAACTGCGTATTTTCATGTGGTGTCTTGCCCGGATCAAGCAAATTCTGTCCATCATTTGTCACAAGTGACCAGTTATTGTGCTTACCGGATCCATTGATTCCCGCAAACGGCTTCTCGTGCAGCAAACAAACCAATCCCTGACGATCTGCCACTTTTTTCATAGTTTCCATAATGACCTGATTATGGTCCGTAGCAATATTATTCTGGGCATAAATCGGTGCCAGTTCATGCTGAGCCGGAGCCACTTCATTGTGCTGTGTCTTAGCTGAAATACCCAGTTTCCATAGCTCCACATTCAATTCAGACATAAAGCCTGCAATACGTTCTTTAATACTGCCAAAATAATGGTCATCCATCTCCTGGCCTTTCGGCGGCATCGCACCAAACAGAGTGCGGCCGGTAAAGATTAAATCTTTTCTCTTTAAATATTTTTCTTTATCAACAAGAAAATATTCCTGTTCAGGTCCAACTGATACATTTACCTTTGTTACCGTCGTATTACCAATTGCACGCAGCACACGGACTGCCTGAATATCAATTGCCTGCATGGAACGAAGAAGCGGTGTCTTTTTGTCCAGAGCTTCTCCTTTATAGGAACAGAATGCTGTAGGAATACATAAAATCGTAGAATTTGGTGTCTCTTTTATAAAAGCAGGCGAAGTACAATCCCAAGCTGTATATCCTCTTGCCTCAAATGTAGCACGAAGCCCGCCTGACGGAAACGAAGATGCATCCGGCTCACCTTTGATTAATTCTTTACCGGAAAACTCCAGCAATACCTTGCCATCAGAAGTTGGATTAATAAATGCGTCATGTTTCTCAGCTGTCACACCTGTCATCGGCTGAAACCAGTGCGTATAATGAGTGGCACCTTTTTCAATCGCCCACTCCTTCATCTCATTTGCAACTACATCAGCGATAGAAGGATTTAATTCCGTACCATTCTCAATCGTATGTTTTAATTCTTTGTAAACGGCCTTTGGTAAACGGGCACGCATTTCTGCATCATTAAATACATTCGAACCAAATATCTCTGATACATTGATTTTTTCTTTCATATGTAGCATCCTTTCTAAACAACAATAAACCTATTTTATTATCAACTGTTTACACCCAAAAATCAAGTGTTTTTTATCAAAAACTCGCATAGAACACGGTTACTGACATCAATGCCTCTTGCCGTCAGCCGAACATATTCTCCTTCCTGCTCCAAAAGCTTTTGCTGCACGAGTTTTTCTGTCACATCACCATATACCTGTGAAAAAGCTACATGAAAGGTTTCCTGAAATTGCACCGTTGAAATTCCCTGCATCATACGCAGGCCCAAAAACATGAATTCCTCCATCTGTTCCATGACTGTCAGCAAGTTTTTCTCCACCCGCACATCACCAGTCTTTTCTTTCAGCCAATGGGACAGATAATATTCCAGATTCTCTTCATTTTTCCAACGCTCACCCCGGTAGTAGGAAGAAGCGCCTAGTCCAAACCCCAGATAATCCCTCCCGGTCCAGTAGCCGCAATTGTGGCGGCTTTCAAATCCGGTCTTGCTATAATTGGATATCTCATAACGATGATATCCTGCCTCAATCAAACGAATATTGGTCCATTCATACATCTCCCGTTCCGTCTCCTCATCCGGCAGTTCTTCCTCGAGATGCATGTCTGAGGCAAATGGAGTTCCCGGTTCTACTATCAGACTGTACGATGAAATATGTTCCGGCTGCAATTCAATAATTCTTTCTACACTTTCCATATAAGATTCCAGATTCTGTCCCGGAATCGCAGACATCAGGTCAATATTGATGTTTCGATAACCGGTCTTTCGCGCGCTCTGATAAGTGTCCAGAAATTCTTCAAAGGTATGGATTCGCCCAAGCCGTTGTAATTCTGTATTTTTCGCACTTTGCAATCCAATGCTCAGCCGATTCACTCCGGCTTCCCGATAACCGCATAATGTTTCTTTTGTTGCTGTTCCCGGATTTACCTCTAAGGTAATCTCACAATCATCAGAAAGAACATATTCCGAACTCAGCTTCTCCAGCACTCTTTTGATTTGTTCCGGTGATAACAGAGACGGCGTACCACCACCAAAGTATATCGTTACGACCTCCTGCTTTACCCGGTATACTGGTGTCATCCTGTCTATTTCAAGCAAAAGAGCATCCACATAAGATGCTCTTTTCTCTTCCGTCGAAGAAAAAGACAGAAAATCACAGTAATTACATTTACGGACACAAAAGGGGATATGAATATAAATACTTAATTCTTCTTTCCTATTCTTCATCTAATTTTAAAACACTCATAAACGCCTTCTGCGGAATTTCCACATTACCAATCTGGCGCATACGTTTCTTTCCTTCCTTCTGTTTCTCCAACAGCTTTCTCTTACGGGAAATATCTCCACCATAGCATTTCGCTAAAACATCCTTGCGCATCGCTTTTACTGTTTCACGCGCAATGACTTTACTGCCGATGGCTGCCTGAATCGGAATCTCAAACAGATGTCTCGGGATTTCCGTCTTCAGTTTCTCACACATCTTTCGTCCACGTTCATATGCTGTTGAAGCATGGACAATAAAAGATAAAGCATCCACTTCTTCTTTGTTGATCAGGATATCCAGCTTTACTAAGTCCGAACGAACATAACCTTTCATCTCATAATCAAAGGAAGCATAACCTCGTGAACGCGATTTCAAGGCATCAAAAAAGTCATAAATAATTTCGTTCAGCGGTAAATTATATTTCAGCAATGCCCTGGTTTCCTCCATATATTCCATTCCCACATATTCCCCACGACGTTCCTGACACAATTTCATAATCGAACCGACGAACTCTGTCGTTACCATAATCTCAGCAGCAACAACCGGTTCCTCCATATAATCAATCATAGACGGATCCGGCAGATTCGACGGATTGGTCAGTTCTATCACAGTTCCATCCGTCTGGTGTACTTTATACACTACACCCGGTGCTGTTGTTACGAGGTCAAGATTATATTCCCGCTCCAGACGCTCCTGAATGATTTCCAAATGAAGAAGTCCCAGGAAACCACACCGGAAACCAAAGCCCAATGCTATGGACGTCTCCGGCTCGAACTGGAGGGAGGCATCATTTAATTGTAATTTTTCCAACGCATCCCGTAAGTCCGGATATTTGGCCCCATCCGCCGGATATAATCCACAATACACCATAGGATTTACTTTTTTATATCCAGGCAACGGTTCAGAACATGGATGATTGGCATCCGTTATCGTATCTCCAACAGTGGTATCTTTTACATTTTTCAGACTTGCAGTAATATATCCAACCATGCCTGCAGACAATTCATCACAAGGGATAAACTGACCTGCACCAAACGTTCCGACTTCTACTACTTCCGCCTCTGCTTTCGTCGCCATCATACGCATCATAGTGCCCTTTTTGACTGTTCCTTCTTTGATACGTACAAATACGATGACTCCTTTGTAAGGATCGTATAAACTATCAAAAATCAACGCCTTTAACGGTCCATCCGGATCGCCCTCCGGAGCCGGAATCTTCGTTACAATCTGCTCCAGAACCTCTTCAATATTTAAGCCGCTTTTGGCAGAGATTAACGGTGCATCCTGCGCCTCGATGCCAATAACATCTTCTATTTCATTGATAACACGTTCCGGATCCGCGCTTGGCAAATCGATTTTATTGATAACCGGAAACACCTCCAGATCATGATCCAGTGCCAAATATACATTAGCCAGCGTCTGTGCTTCAATTCCCTGTGCTGCATCAACCACCAGAATCGCGCCTTCACATGCTGCCAGACTTCGAGACACCTCATAATTAAAATCAACATGCCCCGGTGTGTCAATCAAATTAAATATATATTCATTTCCATCTTTTGCTTTGTACACTACACGCACTGTCTGCGCCTTAATGGTAATACCCCGCTCGCGCTCCAGATCCATATTATCCAAAACCTGCGCCTGCATCTCTCTGCTCGTCAGCAAACCCGTCTTCTCAATAATGCGATCCGCAAGTGTCGACTTGCCATGATCAATATGTGCTACAATGCAAAAATTCCGTATTTTGCTTTGGTCAATTCTCGCCATTCCAAATCCTCCATTTACGTACATACATATGAGAAGTATATCACATCTCACTTATCTAAGACAATAGATAAAATATGTGCGAATGGCTTCATCGCATTCTCTGCTTCTTCTATCGTATTGGTCTGTGCCCCCACCTCAACTAACAGAGTTCTTGGTTTCAAATGCAGATTATAACGATATCCCCTCACATAGATTCTTCTTGTCAATCCATCATAATATTGCAATGCTGCATTTTGTAACTGTAATGAGAATGCAAGATTTTCTTTTATGTAGGGATTATCCAGATAAGCAATCGGACTTCCATCACTTAAGCGGCTGATACCATTAAAAAACATAAGCTGGGCCGTCGGTTTTCCATCCACCTCCGTCACCAGCCTTGTCCCTTCTGCCACACCATCACGGTGTAAATCAATCACTACATCAATACTTGGATATTTTTCCAGCAATTTTCCAACCTGAAGTGCAGCCTGTGTATATGCCCTGCTCCGGTCCAGTTTCCCATCCACAACATCATAGATTCTTTTGTCGTGATATACTCCTATTCCATAATCTTCTTCCAGAGTCGCTGCCAATGTTTCCCCTACATCGATTACCGTCTTCTTTCCGGAAGAAGAACGGTACTCCTCACTGCCGTGTGTGTGATAGATCAAAACCTTAGGCTTCTTCTTCGTACATGGAATCCCCAGGTTCATTTTCATTAAATTCGGAGCATCTAACAAATCTCCTGTCATAACTGTAGAAGAATCCACATTATATACATACTTTAAAAGATAATCATGACTGGACAACTGTGCATCTGTAAACCCATCCTGTTCCTGTGCCTTCTCTTTCGTCTGTGCCGTTTTTTTTGCCACAGCAACACTTTGATCCCTCTTCGAAAACAGACACTCCATTAATGATGTCGGTAACCACTCCCCACGTTCTACAAACTCTTCTCCTTGTAACTGCAGATTATTATAATAAAGAGTTGGAAACAAATACTGATACATACGGTCAACCATTTCATCATAATCAAACAAGCTGATGACAAAATACAAAATCAGGCAGAGCATGACACAGATCACAACACTTTTTTCTTTAAGTAAAAAGCGCAACCGTTTCACTCTTTACCACCACCTCATGATAGTATATTCAGGCTCATTACCTTCTATGAACGAATTGGTTCATTGCCTCAGAAATCGTAAAACTGATTCTTCTCACCATGTCATCCACCGTTTTCGGTGTCACGTACATTTCCGCCAGCAACGGGGTTACTACTTCACCGGATAATTGATAGCGTTCTTCCTCTGTTAGCGTAAAGAATGCTTTTTGCATGGTATTTTTCCCCATTGCCTGTAGAAAGTGTGTTAATGCCGACTCAACCAGAGCAGGAACAGAGATTACCATAGGAACACCGATGGCTATTACCGGGCATCCCACCGTATCCTTACACAGAGCAAATCGGTGATTTCCTACCCCTGATCCCGGTACGATTCCGGTATCGCTGATTTGAATGGTTGTTCCCATACGATCAGGACAACGTGCCGCCAATGCATCCACAACAAGAATAACATCTGCTTTGATTTCCCGTGCGACACTTTTAATGATACATGCTGTCTCAATCCCTGTCTGTGCCATCACTCCGGGGGATATCGCAGCAAGCTCGATTCCCTCATCTTCTATTTTATTCTGAATCAGATGTCTTGTAATACAAAGCTGGTCACCAACACGCGGTCCCAACGAATCAGGGGTTACCCCACGGTTACCAAGGCCAACAAAAAGAATACTGTGGCACTTGGGAATCATCCTTTCAAGGGTATCCAGTAAAGCACAACTCATTTCCTCATGAAAGGATTCATCCGGCTGTCCCAATTCCTCACTCTCTAATGTGACATACATTCCAACCGGTTTTCCCATCTCATTTGCAGCAGCTTCAGTTTCAATTGTTATCGTCGTTTCCCGTATGTTTCTGGATTTGTCTTCTCTTTTTCTGACATGCACACCTTTTACCGGCTTATCGCACAAATCTTCCTGCAATTCTAAAGCCAGATCCGTTCTGCTCCCTTGCATATATCGTTCCCTCCTGTGCCATACGATGTCTACTGTCGGATTTGCCACTGTCCGCCCTGTCACCTGGCGCTTGCCACCGTGCCCATGTAGTTTTTCTTGCACCGTTTTCAGGTTTAAGAAAGACTACGCACTCCACTTCCAGCATGTCTGTTTAACGCGCTTCTCAACAAACTCAGCAACCAGCAGTGTTTCATGTATCTTTTTGGGGGCGTTTGAAAACGTCGGTGCTTA
>JBJELB010000038.1:0-55681 GCA_051878935.1 Lachnospiraceae bacterium
TCGGATACTCTTTTGATGATTGCATCAACACCATAATCCTTCCAGTCCAAGGAATCGACATCCCATTGAATCGTATAGTACCCTTCTGCCGTTACTGTTTTTATCAGTTCTTCGTCATAATCACCATACGGAGCACGGAATAATTTTGTCCTGCTCCCTGTCACGTTCTCAATTTTTCGATTGCATTGTTCCAGTTCCTGACGGTTCTCCTCAACTGAAAGTGCAGACATATGTTTATGCTTATCTCCGTGTGAACCAATCTCGTGACCGGCTGATACAATCTTTTTTACTGCTCCCGGATAGGTATCAACCCACTCCCCGGTTACGAAAAAGCAAGCAGGCACTTCATTATCTTTTAATATATTTAAGATATCATCCAGATCCTCCGTCCCCCATGCACTGTCAAAAGTCAGGCTCACCCATGGTTCCTCTGTCTGCACACAATAGATTGGGAGGATATACCCCTCTTTCCGTTCAACGACTGACACTTCCGTCCCGGTCCTTTCCTGAAAATAGCATCCAATCCCTAAAACCAATATAAGAATAATGAAAACCGAAATCAATTTTCGCCGCATACGCTTCATAACATACATCCATTCGTCTTTCTATTTATATATGATTCCGGTATCTAATTCATGAAAAATTCACATAATATCACTTGACGGTATCATGGCCGTATGTTATGATTTGACAAGTACTCTATCTGACTCATTGATCTCACATACTTTTGTAAATCATTGTTTCGTTATGATGCTTTACAAAAGTATGTGATTTTTTTGCTATCAAAGGTACAATATATTTTTAGGAGGTTACCAAAATGAAAGGTACAGTTAAATGGTTTAATGCAGAAAAAGGATACGGTTTTATTACCAGTGAGGATGGTGCAAACGAATACTTTGTACACTTCTCTGCGATCGTCTGCGACGGTTTTAAGACATTAGCTGAAGGTCAGTCTGTTGAGTTTGATACAGAGCAGGACCCAAAAAACAGCGACAAAATGCGTGCGGTTAATGTAATTCCTCAGTAATTTTGCACGATATCAGAAAGCTTGTGGCTAAGGTTTCTCCAGGGAAACTTTAGCCCTTTCTTTTTCTCTGTTTTTTATTAATATGTGTTGAAAAACTTACTGATTTCTACTATAATACAACATATATTCTGTGTACTTTAGGAGGATACTATGAGCGGTATATTTGATATCAACAATCCTTTCTTTCGTTTCATGGGAAAGTTGGTTGATTTGTTTTTCTTAAATATTGTGTTTATCTTAACCTGTGTTCCTGCTTTTCTTGCGTTTTATTTTTACCTTCAAACAAACATGAAAGTCTTTATCCTATTAGCTTGTATCTGTTTTTGTTTGATTGGAACTTCTATCACCTCTCTTTTCTATGTGTGTATGAGGATGATTCGAAATGAAGAAGGTTATGTAGTGTCCAATTTTTTCTCTGCCTACAAGCAGAATTTTAAGAAAACGACGATTGTATGGATTTGTTTCGTTCTTGCCATTGCATTGCTTGGTTTTGACTTCCTGTTCTGGCGTACCAGAACAACCTTCATTTTCAAAGCCATGAAACTTTTTACCGGAGTTGCAATTTTCGTTGTTGTTATGGTTGCACAATATACATTTCCACTCATGGCGCGTTTTGAAAATACCATACGCAACACTGTAAAAAATGCCTTCATATTAGCATTATCCCATATTTTCAAAACAATATTTTTATTATTCATTGCAGCGATTATCCTATTGGCAGCATATTTGGTGCCGATTCTTCGCTTATTATTTGTATTAATTGGCGTTTCGGGAATCGTATATACCCAATCAACAATATTTAATGATTTATTTCAAAAACTGGAAACCAACACGGATAAGGTTCCTGTTGCGGACGCTGTTACTACTGAAGAATGATTATATAATAAAGGAGATTATAAACTATGATTATCGGAGCATTAGAGGCAGGCGGGACAAAGATGGTATGTGCCATTGGCAATGAAAACGGAGAAATACTGGAACGTATTTCCCTTCCTACCAAAACACCGGATGAGACCATGCCACAGATGATTGCCTATTTTAAGGAACACAAAATTGAAGCACTTGGAATCGGTTGTTTCGGTCCAATTGATCCGGACAAAACTTCACCAACCTATGGTTATATCACAACAACCCCAAAGCTTGCCTGGGCCAATTACAATATCGTAGGTGAATTCAAGAAAGCACTTGGTGTACCGGTTGGATTTGATACTGATGTAAACGGCTCCTGTCTGGGAGAGGCAACCTGGGGATGTACAAAAGATGTGGATAGCAGTATCTATATCACAATCGGAACCGGAGTTGGTGTTGGTATTATGATTCACGGTCAGTTGCTTCACGGTATGATGCATCCGGAAGCCGGACACATTTTGATTGAGAAACATCCGGATGACACCTTTGAAGGCATTTGTCCTTTCCATCCAAATTGCGTAGAAAGTCTCGCATCCGGCCCTGCCATTGAGGCACGCTGGGGTAAAAAAGCATACGAACTTGCTGACAATAAGGCTGTTTGGGAGTTGGAAGCCCATTACATAGCCAAAGCGTTGGTAAATTATATCCTGATTGCTTCTCCGAAGCGTATCATATTAGGTGGTGGTGTGATGCACCAGACACAGCTTTTCCCATTAGTACGAAAAGAAGTCTTACGCCTATTGAATGGATATGTCAAAACAAAAGAGTTGGAGGACATTGATTCCTATATCGTTCCTCATTCTCTGAATGATAATCAGGGAATTATGGGATGTATCAAATTGGCCTTAATGGAATTAGGTATGTAGAAACCATCTACCCGATTATTCAAATAAAAACAGTGTTCTGAAAAGAATCCTTTTCAGAACACTGTTTTTTAATTCATCTGATATTGATATTATTTTAAATCTTTCATTTCGATTCCATCCATATCATCGAAATCCTGATTCTCACCAACCATACCCCAGATAAAGGTATAAGCACGACTACCGGCTCCTGAATGAATGGACCAGCTTGGAGAAATAACAGCTTCCTCATTATGCATTAAGATATGGCGTGTTTCCTGAGGCTCACCCATAAAGTGAGATACAAATGCATCTTCTTTCATATCGAAGTATAAATATACTTCCATTCTTCTGTCATGGGTATGAGAAGGCATGGTGTTCCACACGCTACCAGGCTGTAGCTGAGTCATACCCATCTCTAACTGGCAACTTTCTACCTGTCCCGGGAGGATATACTTACGAAGAATGCGATGATTACAATCTTCTAAGGAACCCAATTCTACATAAACACAATCTTCCGGTTTGATATGTACTGTTGGGTAAGTCATATGTGCCGGAGCACTGTTAAAATAGAATTTTGCCGGTTCATTGTCATCCGCACTTGTAAAGCTGATATCCTTCGAACCCATTCCAATATATAGACCGTCTTTGTACTCTAATTCGTATTTTGTACCATCAACTGTAACAGTACCTTTTCCACCGATATTGATAATACCCATTTCTCTTCTCTCTAAGAAGTATTGAGCTCTCAACTCATCACCTGCAGTTAAAACCAATTCTTGACCAACCGGTTTTGCAGATCCCACGATAATACGGTCAATATGACTATATACTGTTTTGATTTCATTTGCTTTGAACAAATCCTGAATTAAAAATTCTTCTCTTAAACGTTCTGTTGTGTAATGTTTCACATCTTTTGGAGATGCTGCTGTTCTTACTTCCATGATAATCCTCCACAATTTTTATTAAAATTACAACATAATGAAGGGGCTAGACAACTAACCCCTTCAATAAATATCAACCCTTTACGGAACCGACTGTCAGACCAGCTACAAAGTATTTTTGCAGGAATGGATATAACAGGATAATAGGACCGATGGCTACTACTACTGTAGCCATACGAACTGTGTAAGTAGGCAAAGCACCTGCATAATTTCCACCAATCTGGGCAGCAAAGTTTGCCTGTCTTAAAATCTTCATAATCAAATACTGAAGTGTATACAATTTTTCATTGTCTATGTACAACAATGCTTTATACCATTCATTCCAGTAAGCCAACGCATAGAACAATCCAATCGTTGCGATAGCCGGTAAGGAAATCGGCAAAATGATCTTAAATAAGATATAGATATCATTAGCACCGTCAATACGTGCTGATTCAGCAAGTGATTCCGGAATATCTGCAAAGAAGTTACGAAGGAGTAACATATTCCATGCATTTACTAAAGCAGGGATAATGAATACCCAAATAGTATCACGCATTCCCAGATACTTAGAAATCAACAAGTAAGATGGAACCAAACCACCATTGAATAACATCGTAAAGTATACGAAGAACGCTAATCTTCCTCTTAACTTCAAACTCTTAACAGACAATGCATAAGACATTGCGCTGGTACACAGCATACTCAAAACCGTACCAACAACCGTAACGAAGATGGTAACTTTGTATGCATTAAAAATCTGATCCGTCTGGAACACCAAACGATATGCATCCAACGACCATTTTGATGCGATAATTCGATATCCTTCTTTTGCGAGAGTAACCTCATCTGTAAAGGATGATGTGATTACCAGTATGAAAGGAAAGAGACATGCGAGCGCAAATATCGTAACAAATAAATAACATACTACGCTTAATACTCTGTCACTGGCAGAAACCTTAACTGTAGAACCTTCTTCAAATTTAGCCATGTTTTCCCCTCCTTTCTAGAAAATAGCCGAATCCGGAGATAATTTACGGGTTACTAAGTTTGTTAAGTATACGAGGGTAAATCCGATCACAGACTGAAGCAAGCTGACAGCTGCAGACATACCCAGGTCACCCAATTCCATCAACTGACGGTATACATAAGTATCAATAACGTCTGTTGTTGAATACAGAATCGTATTACTTCCTACTAACGCATAAATCATACCGAAGTCACCGTTGAAGATCTTACCAACAGCCATAATAAGAAGTAATACTGCTGTACTCTTCAGCAATGGCAAGGTTATGTAACGGATACACTGGAATCTGGAAGCGCCATCCACACGGGCAGCTTCATATACTTCCTGATCAATACCGGTAATGGCCGCAAGGTAAACGATAGAATCGAAACCTGCACCATGCCAGATTCTCAAAATTGTAAGGAGAACAGGCCATACAGCAGCCGTATTATAAAACTGTATCGGTGTTCCACCCATAGATTCGATCACGCGGTTAATATAACCGGCATCCGAGCTGATAAAAGCTTCTAATAACAAAGCAACAACTGTCCAAGAAATAAAGTGTGGCAGAATTACAATAGACTGTGAAATCTTCTTAAACCACTTATTCTTAATCTCAGACAAAACAATTGCGATGGTAATCGCAAAAATCATCGTGCAACAGATAAATAAGATGTTCAGGAACAACGTATTAAATGTTACACGGAAAAAGTCATCACTGCCTACAAAGAATTTGAAGTTGTCAAATCCGATGAATTTACTTCCAAAAATACCTTTTGAAATATTGAATTTTTGGAAAGCAATGATGATACCGCACATTGGAATGTACGAGAATACAATAAAGAACAAGATAGCCGGAAGGCACAGCATCAACAGCCATTTGTTGTTCTTGATGTCGTACTGCAAAGCTTTAAAAAACGGCTCGTCCTTCTGCTTTGGTACAACTTCTGCTTTAACTTTTTTAGTTTTCCCCAAAACTAACACCTCTTTCTTCATCATTTCGTTATACGGCTTATAACATGGTAATATTGTACACCATATCGCTTCAATGTTAAATACTAATAAATAATTATATTACGAATTGTTATGATTTTTAACTGGTATGATTTTTAACGATTAGTTTACTTTTCCCATCTTTTTGTTTGATTTCACCATGTCTTGAGCGAATTTTTGGCGCATATTAACTATAATATTGCATCACTCTATAGGTTATTGGTTCAATTACGACTTAATGGTGATATTATACTCGCGGCCATTATTGGTTACCAGTCGAATACCATCTGCACTACGTTCCACAAGTGGATTTTTTACCCCTTTCCGTTTAGGAACCAACATGGTCAAGAAACCATCTTTCGCATCGGCAACAGCACGCACGTACTGAAGCATTGGTACTTCCTGATTCGATGGGAAAATATCCAACGTTCTTCCCTCTTCTATACGAATAGACTCTGTCTTGCTCAGGAACACAATATCCAGTTCCATGTCGTAATAGCAGGTTGAATGTGTCACGTTACTATGAATCTCTGTATCCTTCGAGCAGATTGGCACGCTATACTGTACTTTTCCGTCAAAATCAGAAATTTCATCATGAATCAGATACAAATCTTCTTCTTTCAGATAGTAGACACTCCTTCGATGAATACCGTTTCTCTCTTCATTCTGAATCTCAATCACAATACTTTCAATATCGGAACCTACTTCGCAGGATATGACCTTACTCGTTGTTCCCAGTTCTGCCCATCCGCGTTCTATACAAAAAGTACCAGCAGACAGATTTACTGCACCACCTTTATCTTTCTCAACATTTTTATGCATTGTCTCAAACAATACACAAGCATGACTGTATGCACTCTTATGCCATTTTACACTGGAATCAAAATAGCCCTCAATTCCGGAATCCATGACCAATGGAACCGAATCTTTATATAATACAAAGCTTCCCTGGTCATGATGGCCGTGTGCTATCGGCTTTGGACTGGACATGATTGCGAAATAGCTCTGATCTCTTCTTCCAAAATTCTTACGAAAAACATAAATACCGGCATTTTTATAAGCTTTGCTTGATTCCAGATGAAACTCAAATCCAGGCGAAGTCTGATATCCGGAGCCTTTTCCCAGAATAGTATCCAGTGCAACTAACTCCGTCCCCAGCTTCATGACAGGCTTACCGGCATTTTGCCAGGTGACATACATGTTATCAGCAATCTGTTTATCAATTTCTTCCATAACGTCTAAATTGGACAAATACACAGCAAACTCTTTACCATCGCCAAGAACATGATCGCCAAATGGCGGTGTACTGACATGGTTGCCAAAATACTCATATGCCGGAGTTTGCATATGTAGGCTATAATCAAACATTGAACCAAGCTTTGTCGTTCTAAACCAGTCATCTCCCATACAGAATCTGACTACCTTTGCCACACCCGCAAAACGTTGCAAAGCTGCGTGGTGATATCGGATAGATTCCGGCCAGGAACCATCCTCGTTAATATTTAACAGTAACTGGGAATGTAGTACGCTAATTGCGTTATATAACCATTGTTTTCTGTTTGGATAATCATCATCAAGAGCTAATGTTAGATAAACTGTTCCGGCGCACATATCTGTCTGCCAGTTGCTCGCACCTCTCATGACATCAGTTATCGTCATCTCTGTTCGATCACGTAAATCAAGCATATATGGTAATAAATAATCGACCATTTCATAGAATAATGCTTTTTCATCTGCTGAGAAAACATCCGCATCCTTTATCATAGAATACATCACACCAATATTCGCCAGAATACGTCCACCTTGTACAGCACCAAAGGCATCACAACCTTCCGGTCTCAGATTATATACCATCCAGTTTTCAGCTCCCTGACTAAAATCATGCATCGCATATAAAATCTGGTATTTTGTTTTCTCTGCATACATCTTATCACCGGTCATTGCATACATAATGGCATCTGACTGTCCCGTTATCATAAAACCACCATTCGCAATAGCAGATTTTCGATTAAACATGCTGGTATGGATATCCAAAACATTGCCTTTCGCATCATAGTACTGTAATTCCACCCGTAAACCTTCTTTTAGTTTTCCATCCAATTTCGCGCGAAATGCTACAGAGTAAGCCTCTTCTTCTATAATCGGCAATAAATCTTCATATTCAATCACACATTCATCATATGAAGTCGGATTCTCCATATATAACGAGTTTTTTTCCATACCACAATACGGATACTCACTTTCCCATCGAACAACCGGTGATCCTTTTTTCTTAAGTGCACGCCATTTAACAGGCTTTCCATTCTCTCCTTCCTCAAAACCGGTATTCTCTATCGGAAGGTTATTCACATTCGCACCCAAAACATGGACATCATCCAGCCATACATGTCCAAGACCTTCTTCTTCATTTTCGATTGATGGAAGGACAAAGCGGAGACGACAGTGCGTTGCATTCCTTGGAGCAACCACATTCATCAGCTTATCGTTATAACTCCATACATAGAAATTGTTATTTAAATATTCATAATCATCTTCAACTGATGCTATTTCCCAGGCACGTTTTACCTGTTCCAAAGTATATAATTGAGATTGTTTTTTAATCTCAGCTAACTGCGCAGATAAAAAAGGATCCTGTTCAATAATCTCTTTCTGTTTCTCAAGCCCTTCCTTTGTCAGATAGAGAAAAGCCCCTGAATCAACATCCGAACGCAACACTCTGGAAAAACGCAATTCACGCAGCGCATTTTGAACTTCTATCAACTTCTTCTTTGTAGCATCCCAGTCCAAAACCACCTCATTTCGCAACATTACTAATTCATTTAAACAGGTCGTCAGATTCGTTATCTCATCCAACGGATACTGTCCGACCTGATTACCTACAACAGCAGAGCCCAGAAATTCCTTACATTCTCCTTCAATCCTATTGCACAATGCAATCATTTCATCTTCTGACTTTTCCTTCAGATTACATGACTTCAGCCATTCAAAGCATTCCTTCAAACCATATCGGCAATGAACACCTTCTGTAATAAAACTAGGAACCATTGAATATCTTGAATAGGCAAACTTCGCTGCTTCCATTTCACGCGGAACACAGAATTCCCTATTTCTCCGAAATGGAACCGTATCTTTTTCTTTCAAAGCTTTTTTTGCTTTATTCAACATATCCCATGCAGCTACCTGATTTCCCTCAGAAAGATAAGCTCGATTATCCTCCAGATATTGCTCTACCTGACAAACCAGTTCTTGAAGTTTCATAATTGCATTACTTTCGTTCATGATGTATTTCTCCTTTTTTATAAAGGCGGGCCATTATACAACAGCCCGCCTGTTTTAATTCTATACTTTCGATTATATTATATTACTGATTACGTTCTGCCAAGAATGTATTGATCTGATTCTTCAATTCTTCACGAACCTTCTCAAGTCCACCCTTTGCGAAGCATTTTGCTGTATTTTCCTGTTTAACCTGAATCGGATTATCCAATGCGCCATGAGCAAGTGGTGTATCTACCTCAGACAGAATAGCAGATATCTGTGCCATCTCAGTCGTAACCGGCTCCTGATCAAAAGCAAAACCTGCTAATAAGTTCTTAACATAAGTAGATTCTTCTAATTCGTACTTACGGTAGTCAACAACCTCATCCGATAAACGGCTGTCAAAGCGTGTATAATTTGGATTCCATGTTAATGTGTAACCAGGGAATACATACTTATTATCTTCTGTCAAAGTATATGTACCATCTTCTTCATTTACATAGTTCACACCTTCAATACCCAATGCAAACAAATCATTGTTCTCCTGACTGGAGAATAACCAGTCAATGAACTTCATTGTTAAATCAGCTTTTGTTGAAGTTTCAGGAATTGCTAAGAAGTTATTCGCCATGTAAGTAGCTCCGATAGCTCCCTCTTCTTTATTGCGAACAGCATCAACGTAGATAAACTCACCGATTTTCGCATCCTTGTTATATGCAGCCATCTGGGTCAGGTTGTTCTCACAGTCGTCTAATGTACCAATGATAGCTGCACATTTTCCACTATAGAACATCGTGTTCGCATCTGTCTGATTCATAGAATCTGTTTCAAGATATTTACGCCATTCGCGATATTTCTCATATCTCTCGATAGCAAAATCTTTGTTATATGGTGCTGGGAAATCTTTGTATGCTTCGTCGCCTTCTCCTTCACCGGCAATTGCAACAACTTCTGTATTGTCTTCATTCAATAATACATACCAGCCAATACCGGCTGCTACGAAAGCCATATGATTTTCCGGATACTCAGCAGCCTGATGTTTGAACATCTCATAGAAACCACGGGAATTACCTACACCTAAAGGTGTCATACCTGTTTCATTCTCCTGAACCGCCTTGAAGAACTCTTCCAGCTTCTCATAGCTGTCAATCTTTCCAATACCATATTTATCAGCTAAATCTTGTCTGTAATGGATAGATGGGATACCATTTCCATATGCTCTCATAATTGGAATAACACAGTTTGTACCATAGAATTTGTTGTTCTCAACAATCGTTTCACTAAATGCTGCTTTGATACCAGGATATTCATCATTGTTAAAATATGGAGATAAATCCTTGTAAATACCATCAGCTGCCATCTGACGCAATTTGATAAAGGTTGCATCAAACACTAAGTCGTAATCCTCGCCGGCTGTCATTTTTAAGTTCAGCTTATCTTTGTAATCTCCCCCAGGAACCCATTCAACATCCAACGTAATACCTAACGTGTCCTTCGTTCTCTCGTGAAACTCAGCTAACACATCATCAAAGCCTGTTGGTTTGTCCTGGAACAACATAACACGAATTGTATTATCGTCTGTTGTCTTATCTGTTCCGCCACAACCGGTAAGTGCTGTTGACAATGCCATTGTAGCTGTTAACAGCATTGCAACAAATCTTGTTCTTTTTTTCATAAAAACCTTCCTTCCTTTTCTGTATAGAATCATTACGGTTCAATTTTATAACACATCGCATATTTTTTCAATACAAAAAGCTTACAACAGCTATTTTTATTAACATACTATACTTCAATATATCAACAGTTCTGTGTTGCAATTTTGTACCAATTCGTGTATTATCAGCATATATTCACAAATTGAGGTATCAGATATGAAATCATTCAAAGACTTTACCAGTCATTATCATAAACAACTAAAAGAAAGTTCATTTTTCAAGCGTGTTCTGGCTTTTTATATCATTGTATCTTCTCTGATGTTTTTCCTGTTTTCCATACTGAATACGAGTAGTATCAACAAAAGTTATTTTAAAAATATAATCAGTCTGCATACTACAGCACTAAGTCAGGCATCTAGTGTTACCACTAACATATTAGGGAATATTTATGCCTATTCTTATAAAATTTTTACTGATGATGCTACCCTCCTTGGTCTCATGACTGCTGACAGCTTTGATTCCAATCTTTCCTTTCAATCAAGTCAGTTGTTATCAGATTTATCAAACTACAATAATCTGATCAGTTCCTGTTATATTATAAACAGAAAGGCAGATTTCGTATGTTCTACGAATAATCCTATCTCAACGATTAACAGCTTCTATGACAAAGACATTATGAAACGATTGAAAGATAGAAATTCCAATCAATTCTTTATACCTCGTTCTGTTGATGACAAACTATATATCTCTCTGATCTTCGTGTTAAGCAGGGATTCCGCTTTTGTAGTTAACATTGATCAGATTGGTTACTCCTCTATGGTCAACAATGGACATGATTCAGATTTTCGCACGATTATACTAAACAACTCAAACGAAGTGATTTCTGACTCAGAATCTAAATTATATGCTGATAATTTGACAAAAAATTCCCTTATTACCAGCATCGAAACAAAAACTGCTAACAACGGAAATCTGGTGCACAATATTCAGGGTGACCGCTATTACATTACCTATATCAAGAATGACTTCTATGGATTTTCCTACCTGACTATGACAAGAAAATATTTCTTGTATTTGAACAATCCGCTATTAATCATGGCATTGTCATTATCTCTCTTATTCATCCTGATTACACTTTTATTATCTATCATTCTAAGTTGGCTAACTTATAATCCTGTTCACAAACTAGTGAAACAGGCAACAAACTATGACAAATCCAATGCCGCTAAATATTTAAAAAGGATAATTGAAGGACACAGCACCAACTTGCCGATTCAGGGTAATAATGTACCACATATCAATCTGCCCGGACCATGTTACCAAACCGTCATTATTTCGTTTGATGATATGATAAAGATTAATCAGAATAATGATGATATCAATTTACTGAAATATTCGATCAATAACATCGGAAATGAGCTGTTAGAAAAGGATTATGCATTTGAATCCATCGATTATGCGCCGAACAGAATCATTTATATTATCAGCATAGATCCTTCATTTGATAATAACCTGGAACACCTGTTTCATGAATTGCAAATGCGTATGGCAAACTATTTTCAAGTTACGATTTCCGTCAGCTTCGGCAGTATTGTAGAAAAACCGGAAGATATTCATCTGTCCTACCGTTTGGCAGCAAATGCCATTCAATATAAGCTCGTCATGGGAAATCAGTCCTTAATCCACTATGAAGAGCTCACCTTTGAAGCAACCGACAAACAATACTACCCATATGAGGCTGAAAAAGAGATTCTGCATGCCATTAAAACCGGACAGGAAGCAGAGGCACATCAGGGTGTCGAAAGTTTTATCAACACTTTGGCAAAATATCATTATAACCAGATTATTCTCTATGTCCTGCAATTAAATGCACTGCTAGAACGCCATGAATACGCATTGAAAATGACTACATTTACAAATGAAAAATTAGACATGCTCGCATTCGAGTCTCTTACCTTAGACGAGATTCGTTCCATTCTGAAAAACAGAATACATGTCATCATCAGAATCTCAATGGAAGAAAAGCAAAACAGCAAAAACAAAGCGTCTCTCGTGGAACGAATTCATGAATTTATAGATGAGAATATTTTCAATACGAATCTGTCTGCTGAACTGGTAGCCCAGGAAGTCAATCTGTCTGTGAATTACTTACGTAATATTTACAAACAGAATACCGGTGAATCGATTACGAACTATATTACAGCCAAGCGGGTGGAATATATCTGTTCTCTTCTGGTCGATACCGATATGCCCATCCAGGAAATCAGCGACAAGCTTGGTTTCAATACCAAGAATTACTTCTTTACTTTCTTCAAAAAGCATACCGGTACGACTCCGAACCAGTATCGTAAGGAACATTCAAGACTACATACTCTATCTGGAAAATAAATAGAACGGCTGTGATATGGCATCCCATAGTCACAGCCGTTCAATTTATCCTATTTCTCTATGTAATTGAAATAATCAAAATCCGCATAGGATTTCTGGCAATCCATATCCTGTGCACACAAACCGACAAACGCTCCGGTAAATACCAGATCCTTGTTTCCTATATAATCATCGGATAAATGATCTGCCGGTAATACCGTACCTAAGTTTTCATAGTTCTTACCATCAAAGGAATAACTGAACTGTGCGTCTTCTCTGTCTACATCAACCGCAAGATAGATGGTTTCCACATTTTCCGGTATCACGACATACTCAAATGGTGCTTTCGATACGCGAAGATCACATGTCAGTATATTCAGAATTCTGCCCACACCTTCTTCATAAGAAACATAGGCATACATCCAGTTCTCCGACGTATAATAGAGAACCATACCTGCCATCTGCTGAAAATTAGCCGGATGAAACTGCATTGCTGTCTCTGCACGGAACGTATAGCTTTGCCATCTTCTGGCTACTAATGTCTGCTTATGCAGGGAAGCCAGACATTGTTCTCCATACAGACGTAAATAGCCCGGACGTTCTGTCAGGGAAACCTTATCTCCCGGATTCGTTCGTAAGAAATGGAAGTACTCCGGCAATTCCGGCTCATCAAAATCTGTGTGGCTGCTGAAATCCGTTCTTTGCACTACTCCTGCAGCTGCTTTCGGCGGCTCTATCTCAACCTGAGGCAAATTACCACCGCAAGCAAGTCTAGGCCATCCATCCACCCATTCTATCTTTGCCATTCCTGTTTCCCGACCCAGCACAGCATTTCCCAGTTGCTGCAATGGCCTGGAACAAATAAAGGATATATACCACTCATGATCCGGTGTTTCCACAAAGCTGGCATGCCCGCATTTTTGCAACGGGCTCTCCGGAGTTGTGCGGCTCGTAATCAACGGAGAATATGGTGACATTTCATACGGTCCGTGGATATCTGTTCCTCTCCAAATAGTGGAAGCATGATTATATCCCGTACCGCCTTCTGCACATAATAAATAATAATAACCGTCCTTTTTAAATATCTGAGGGCCTTCCGTCACCCCAAGGTCACTGCCCTTCTCTAACAAATAAAATCTCTCACCAATCAATTCCAGTGTTTCCGAATCAAATTCCTGCGCCATAACTCCATTGAAATTCGGTTTCCATGGACGATAATCCCACAACATATTCATTAAATATTTTTTACCATCATCATCATGAAAAATAGCCGGATCAAACCCTGAACTATTCATATAAACCGGATTGGACCATTCGCCATCAATTCTCTCACAAGTCATTACATAATTCAATGTGTCTTTAAACAACTGATCTGTCTTGACGTCCGTAATCATTAACCAGAATTTCTTTCCGTCATATGATAAATGCGGTGCCCAGATACTTCCCGAATTACGGTTACCAACCATATTCAGCATATCCGGTCGATTTAGCGGGCGTGCTGCCAAATCCCAGTTAATCAAATCTTTTGATTCATAAATCATCACTCCCGGAAACCATTCAAACGTTGAAGTTGCTACATAATAGGTATCTCCCACCCTCAAAAAACTGGCATCCGGATGAAATCCTCTTAAAATTGGATTCTGAAACATAATCGCTCCTCACTTTTCTCTTATTTCTTTTGTTCTATGTATGAAACTGCAATGTTCCCGTATGTGTCAGGATGGCGATCTGCTAACCGACCGGAACGATATCCATCACAGTCTTTACAATCCAACTCACAAATAACAACTCCTGCGTCCTTACGACTTCCACTTACAAGTACGCTTCCATCAGGATGTATCACCTCCGAAGGATTACGAACCCCTTCAATATCTCCTTCAAACGGAATCCCCATCGCAGAAGCAACATAAATGCCATTCTCATAGGCTCTTGCATGACCATAAATCTGTTCCCAGCCCCATGTCGGGCACACCACTAAATCGGCTTTTGCAAGCACCATCTCACGAACCGATTCAGGAAACTGCATATCATAACAAATCGCAATTCCAATCTTGCCGTACTCCGTATCAAGAACAGAATACTGTTTGCCACAGACAAATGTTTCTTTTTCCTCTCCAACCAAATGCACCTTGTGATATCGATCCATGACATGGCCACTCTTGTCATATGTAATCGCTGCATTATAACAACCATACTCATCGCGGTAACAAACCCCGGCAATCAGATAAGATTGATATTGCTTCGCTAAATCAGCCATCCTTTGGAACAAGGCATCATCCAAAGCAGGTATATAAGATGCATATTCTCCTTGCCCGCCTTCCAGTTTCCATGCCTGTCCCGGATAATTAAATGCCTCCGGAGTCACGACTACATCGCACCCCTGCTTCATAGCATCTTCAACAAGCTGTAGCGTCTGTTCCACCATGTCGGACTGATATTGCAATGCCTCCGATCTCGTAAAACGAATCTCTGAATCAGAAAAAAAATAGAGCTCGTTTTGTTTCGTCTGAACCAATCCAAGTTTCATGCCCCTTCCTCCTTCTGTTTATATAATAAGCTCATTTTTTCTCTATTTCAATGTGAAATAAGTATGAATTACTCCTATATAATGCTGTACCCTTACTGCACCAAAATATGGGTTCGCCCCGGTGGGTTGCCGCTGAGTGCGGTGTGTATCTGGTTTTTCGCTGACACCCCGGTTTGTAGAAAGACAAGCACTCCAATGGGCGTCACGAAACGCGCCGTTTTGACTTGTTTGAGTCAACCGCTAGTGCTTTCAATATCTTTTTTAGGCACACTTACGTTCGGTTTCCAAATCGACGGGAATTGCCCGCATGAAAATCCCTTCGGGATGGCGGGCAAGTAGGCAATCACTTGCGTTGCAAGTGGTTACCAAAAACGGCCTAAAAAAGATATTTGAAACACTTCGGTTGACGAGTTGGGTCATAAGGCGCGTAATCTTGGTGACCGACATGGAGTGCAATGTCTTTCTTAAACCGGAAAACGGTGCAAGAAAAATCAGATACATACCGCACTCAGCGACAGCCCACCGGGGCAAACCCACATTTTTGCAGAAAAGGCACCCATGCTAATACTGAAATTAACATGAGCGCCCTTTTTAATAATCTACTGATTGCGGTTTGCGTTCCCTGTCATATCATTTACACCATTTTCTGCACCGGTAATAATATCTTTTGCTGCATCTCCTACTCCATTTACCGCATCCGATACTCCATTACCTACACTGTCAGCAACACCACTGCTTCTGGCATTTGTATTGGTATTGGAATTATTCAGATTATCATTTGCATTTCCATTCATTGTGTTATCATCAACAGCCGGAGCTGCTGTGGATGCATTGGTATTCGTATTGGCTGTACCGTTATTCATTGTCCCTGTTCCATTCATATCATTATTGTTACCACAGCCGACAAATACAAAGGACGCTGCTAATACTGAAATTGCTAATAAACCATATAGTATTCTCTTTTTCATTTTATCTTGTACTCCTTTATCAAAGATTATTACACTGCTAGTATGAGTCAAAACAAATCAATTCATTCAGCTGATTTCTCTTTTTTATTTGACCATTGAAATAATAAGCAAAAACGCTTATAATATTATTAGCTGGTTTTGCTAATGAATATAGAAGGAGATAAAGAAATGAGAGTTGCTTTAATTAATGAAAACAGCCAGGCAGCTAAAAACGACATGATTTTTGAACAATTAAAAATCGCTGCCGAAGCAAAAGGTCATGAAGTAGTAAACTATGGCATGTATACTGCTGACCAGGACAATCAGTTAACCTACCCAATGGTGGGCTTATTAACAGCAATCCTAATCAATTCCGGAGCTGCTGATTTTGTAGTAACCGGATGTGGAACAGGCGAAGGTGCTATGCTCGCAGCAAACATTTATCCAAATGTATTATGCGGACATGTGGTAGATGCTTCCGACGCTTATATGTTTACACAGATTAACGCCGGTAATGCCATTGCGATGCCTTTCGCAAAAGGATTTGGCTGGGGTGCTGAATTAAACTTAAAATATGTATTTGAACAGTTATTTGCCTGCGAACCAGGCGGTGGCTATCCAAAAGAGCGCGTTGTTCCTGAACAGGCAAACAAAAAAGTATTAGATGGTTTAAAAGAAATCACTCATGTTGATATGATGACCATTTTGAAGAATATCGATCAGGATTTCTTAAAAACAACCATCGGTGGTCCTAAATTCGCTGAATTATTCTTTGCAAACTGCAAGGATGAAGAAATGGCTGCTTATTTAAAAAGCGTTTTAGCTTAAATACATAAGAATAAAAAATAAAAAATAAGAAATAATAGGAGGAATCAAAATGAATTTAAACAGTTTTTCATTGGAAGGTAAAATTGCATTAGTTACCGGTGCTTCTTATGGTATTGGTTTTGCTATCGCAAGCGCATATGCTTCCGTAGGTGCTACTATCGTATTCAATGATATTAATCAGGAATTAGTTGACAAAGGTATCGCAGCTTATAAAGAAGTAGGTATTGATGCTCATGGTTATGTTTGTGACGTAACAAATGAAGAGCAGGTTGCTGCTTTGATTGAAACAGTAGAAAAAGAAGTTGGCGTTATCGATATTTTAGTTAACAATGCAGGTATCATCAAACGAATCCCTATGTGCGAGATGTCAGCTGATGATTTCCGCAAGGTTATTGATGTTGACTTAAACGCTCCATTCATCATGGCAAAAGCAGTTATTCCTAGCATGATCAAAAAAGGGCATGGTAAAATTATTAACATCTGCTCCATGATGAGTGAATTAGGTCGTGAAACTGTATCTGCTTATGCTGCTGCAAAAGGCGGTTTGAAAATGTTAACAAAGAATATCTGCTCTGAATATGGTGAATTCAATATTCAGTGTAACGGTATCGGACCTGGTTACATCGCTACTCCACAGACAGCACCACTTAGAACAGATGGACATCCATTTAACAACTTCATCTTATCTAAGACACCTGCAAATCGTTGGGGTGATCCGGAAGATTTAGCTGGTCCTGCTGTATTCCTTGCTTCTGATGCTTCGAACTTCGTAAACGGTCATATTCTTTACGTAGACGGTGGTATCCTTGCATACATTGGTAAACAGCCACAATAATCACGATATTATTACGAAGAGGCACTGCATCATGACAGATTCTGTCTGAGGCAATGCCTCTTTTTTCGTTTCTATCTGCTGATTCTTACAAAGGTATTATATAAATCTACCGTTCCATACCCCCACTGCCGGTTAGGATACGTCAATGTCGGTTTCCGGGTAGCTCCTAGAATCAAATAATTACGTACTGTTACCCCATTCATTGATGTCTGATTTCCTCTTAACAGCCCCCATTCCAATAATAATGCTGAAACACCTGCAACATGTGCCGCAGCTACGCTGCTCCCGGAACGGACTACATATCGATTGCGCAGCCCCGGCCCTTTTATCTCCACACCCGGAGCTACCAGATCCGGTTTAATATAATTCAGACGCGTATACCCTCTGCTGTTTGGAGGATATATCGTATCCTTTCGATGGTCATAGGCAACAACGGTAATTACATTATCTGCATTCGACGGTGACGTTAATGTGGTATCCGGATTACTTCTCAAGAAAAAAGTATTCTCATTCAGAAATTGTGTAATCGGCATCCACATATGAAAGCCCAGATTCGGTAACCCCTCCTCCGTGATTGTCAATTTCCAGATTCCTTCCGTTGGCTGACGAAACTGCAGAACAATGACAGGTTCCCCACTTGCCAGCTCCTGAGTGTCAATATGAATCGTAAGTTTTGTCTCCTCCAATACGAATCGAAACTCCGTCGTGAGTCTGGTTCGGGCTCCCAAAGCAGGTATCACTTCACCGCCCGGACTTTGTACCGTAATCTGATATCGGTTAGGAGATTTTCCCCACATTTCCATCGTGAAGCCTGCAATATTACTGCCTACTTCAATCTCAACGGTTTCCTCATTTCTTTCAACCGAAACACCCGCTTCATCCCTATTCGGAATACCAAAGGCATGATAATGCCGACGGACCTGACCTTCATTGCCTCCTGCAATCACAGCACAGGCACCGGTAGAAACCGCAAAAGCTTCTAAAAATTCATTCAAGGGTCCCGTACCATCATGATCTCCCTGATTGCTTCCGACTCCCAGTAATACAACAACCGGTCTTTGTCTAAATACAGACAGCGAAGCAACCATACGAAGTCCCAACAGAATATCTGCCTCCGAATATACCGGTCCGTCCGTATGAATCTGATAGAAATCAACCAGATTCTTCGATGCTTCTCTCAACTTCACAATGATAAACTGTGCATCCGGTGCTGCTCCCGTAAAATCATTCTCCTCATCCACACCCCCTCCTGCAATTCCTGCCAGGAAGGTTCCATGTCCGTTTGTATCTGTAGCCGGTACAACGGATAACGGATCGTCACTCTCCAGTGCCAGATTAATTTCTTCTTCGGAATATACCCTATCTGTTTCCTGGTCATAGATCGACATAATCCTGGTTGTATTATCTGCATAACGAAACAAAGGATTCTGATAATCGATTCCTGTATCCAGGACCGCTATCAGGACTCTCTGTCCACGAAGTCCCAATGCCGGCTGACTCCGTACTCGTGTCACCCCAACCGCATCCATATTGGTTTCCGCCATCAGTCCAAAACAATTCGGAATCTGCGAATAGGTATAGTTCTTATAACTATAGGGAGCCATGACTCCATCTTCCCCATATACTACCACGTAACGTTCACTAATGCGGACAACGTTGCTTGCATTGTACTGTTTCATAAGCGATGTATAATCGTTGTCATAGTATTCCACAATAATCTCAATCAAAAAACAGCCCTCTTACATACCATTACCTCATTATATGTAAAAGCGCTGTTTCAATATACTATCCTTGATATCAATCTTCTATTGTGTCCGGACTTCAATGGTAGGTGCACCATTTCCCAGAATGTAGTCACGGTGAATAATTACACGACCAATGGCATCATCCTTAGGTATCTCATACATAATATCCATCATGAATTCTTCAATAATGGAGCGCAATGCCCGAGCCCCTGTCTGCTTTTCCATTGCCAGTTCTGCAATGGCTTCAAGTGCTGAATCATCAAATACCAGCTCAACTTCATCCAAAGCCAACAGCTTTTGATACTGTTTCAGAATAGCATTTTTAGGTTCTTTCAATATCTGGATATACATCTCTTTGGATAATGGCTGCAGTGTATAAATAACAGGTAATCTTCCGATAAATTCCGGTATCATACCAAATTTTCGCAAATCATCCATGGTAACCTTCGATAAAATATCCGGATCACTGTCATATTTATCTTTTAATTCTGCCCGAAAGCCTATGGAAGACTGCTTCGTTAACCGAGTTTTAATAATCTCATCCAAATCCGGAAAAGCGCCGCCACAGATAAACAGAATATTTCTAGTATTCACAGTAGTCAGCGGTACCATAGCATTCTTGCTGGTGGCTCCAACCGGAACTTCAATGTCCGCTCCTTCCAGCATTTTCAACAATCCCTGCTGAACAGACTCTCCACTGACATCCCGGTTTGTGACATTTTTCTTCTTCGCGATTTTATCAATTTCATCAATAAATACAATCCCATGCTCTGCTTTCTCAACATCATTATCTGCTGCTGCCAGTAGCTTGGATATCACACTTTCAACGTCATCACCGATATAACCGGCTTCCGTTAAGGATGTCGCATCGGTAATCGCTAACGGCAAATCCAGGATACGTGCCAGAGTCTTAACCAGATACGTCTTTCCACATCCAGTCGGTCCAATCATCAGCATATTCGATTTATCAATCTCAATCTCATCCATCGTATTAGTCAGCACTCTCTTGTAATGGTTGTAAACTGCTACCGAGATTGCCTTTTTGGCATATTCCTGACCAATCACATATTCATCCAACATTGCCTTGATTTTATGAGGTACCGGAATCGAATCCATGGTAAAGGATGGTTCTTTCTTTTCTTTGGGCTTCACTTTTTTCAATGGCTGCATCTGTGGCTGAAAGAAATCGAATCCCTGAATCGGAAGATTTCCAAAGTCGATATTCTGAAAAGCACCGTGATTCATTCCATCGAATGTTTTCTGCATACAATCAGAACAGATATGAATATCATTCTGAAGATGAATCATAGAGTCCACCTGACTCTCACTTCTGTGACACAGATAGCAAAAGCTCTCGTAGTCCTTGTCGTTATGGTTTTCCATGTCTTTTCCTATCCTTTGTATTTTTTAATCGTAACCTTTTTGATGACTACATCATCTAATGGTTTGTCATTTCCGTCCGTCTGTGTCGCTGCTATTTTATCAATCACTTTCATTCCTTTATACACTTGTCCAAAAACAGTATGCTGTCCCTGAAGCCAAGGTGCTCCACCCTTCTGCATATAAATCTGCTTCTGGTCATCAGTCAAAGCAGTACTACCAAAATACTGTTCATTCATATATTCCGGTTTTGTCTGCATAATAAAGAACTGACTGCCGTTCGTATCCGGTCCCGCATTTGCCATACACAAAGAACCACGGACAACAAGTAAATCATCCGTACATTCGTTTTCAAATTCTTCTCCCCAGATACTCTCACCGCCCATGCCGGTTCCTGTTGGGTCTCCACCCTGGATCATAAAACTGTCAATGACACGGTGGAAAGTCAATCCGTCATAATAACCTTCTTTGGCATGAGTCACAAAGTTTTCTACAGCTTTTGGAGCAGCTTTTTTAAAAAATTTGACAGAAACATTCCCATATCCCTTGATTTGCATCACAGCAATCGTTTCCCCTTTTTTCGGTTTCGTAAACTGACTGCTCTTCTTCACTGCCTGCGACTCTACTGTCGCTTCTGTCATCTGCTGTGTGGATGCTTCCGTCTGAGAGGAAGTTGCCGTCTGTGTCGTGGTTTGTGTTGTTGCTTCTGTCTTCGCAGAACCGCATCCTGTAAATATCGTTGCTATACTCATCGTAAGAACAATAAATCCGGTTATGATTGTCTTTCTCATCTCTGTTTCCTCGTTTCTCTTTTATTATGTCTGTCGTTAAGTTTACTCGCGGAACACAATGCCATTTTCAGGGTCCATGCTTTCCACGATAGCCAGGGATTCCACCCTCAGTCCGGTTGCCCGAAGATTGTCTCCCCCCGGTTGAAATCCTTTCTCAATTGCAATTCCTGCACCTACAACTGTCGCGTTCGCTGACTGGATTAATTTTGACAGTCCCATCAGCGCACACCCATTCGCCATAAAATCATCAATGATCAAAATACGGTCGGTGGGCTTAATATATTCTTTTGAAATCATAACATCATAAACTCTTCCGTGAGTGAATGATTCAATCTTTGTAGAATAGAATGAGTCATCGGTATTGGAAGATTTCGATTTCTTTGCAAAGACCACCGGAATATTACCAAAGGCCTGTGCGACAATACATGCAATTCCAATACCTGATGCCTCTATCGTCACAATTTTATTGATCTCTTCTCCGGCAAAGCGACGTTTCCATTCTCTGCCCATCTCCATAAACAGCTCAACATCAATTTGATGATTCAGAAAGCTGTCAACTTTTAAAACGTCTCGATTCTTTACCACACCGTCTTTGCGAATTCGTTCTTTTAATAATTCCATCGTACCTATCCTCTTTTTCTCCCACATGAATAACTATAACAGTCCTATTCTAACATCATATCCTGCATTCTTCAAGTCATTTGCCATATGAATTGCCTGGGAATAATCCTCAAATGCTCCAACTTGAACAGCATAGATTCTGGCGATCGACTGTCCCTCTACCTGCAGGGTATCAAGAATTGCCCGTGCAATTGCATTCGCCGTATCTTCAAATCTCTGGTCAAACAGAATATTATCTTCTTCTGAATTAATAAAACCAGCCTCCACTAAAACAGCCGGCATTCTGCTTCTGCGCAGTATGGTCAGATTAGGACGTTCGCTTACGCCCAGATTATTATATCCGACCTTTGCCAGTTCCTCGTTGATTCTTCTTGCCAACTGAGCTTTTTCGCCGGTATCATCAAATACCAGTGTTTGTGCACCGGCATACATATCCGGTGTCGGGCTGGAGTTCCGATGAATGGATACAAGCAGATCTGCACCGCCGTTGTTTGCGATCATCGCCTTTTCATATGGAGAATTATAGACATCCGTCGTCCGCGTAAAATGAACATCCACACCGTTGTCTTTTAATATCTGTCCCACTGCCAGTGCCAGTTTCAAATTATCATTTTTTTCCAATCTCCCTTCAAAGGAAGCGCCATTATCATAACCCCCATGACCTGCATCTATATAAACTGTTGCTGCCACAAATTTACCTCACTTGTTTTTGTTTCATACTATGCAGAAACAGGAGAATGTTGATTAAATGAATTCCTTCACAGCTTCACTCAGGTGCATACCATTGGATGCTTTAAACAGAACAACATCACCTTTACACAATGTTTTTTTCAGATGACGGATAATCTCCGTTGTCGTATTGCACGGAACAAGCTGTGTCGTAATGTTATGATCCCGTACACCACGGTTGATGTACTCTGCGTTCTCGCCCATATAAACCAGAACATCAATTTTCTTCTCAGCTAAAAAGCAGCCTACCTCATAATGATATTCATGGGATTTCTCACCCAGTTCCAGCATATCCGCCAGCACGGCAATCTTTCTTCCGGAAGCCGGCATATCACTCAATACCGAAATACTTGCACGCATGGAATCCGGACTGGCATTATAGCTATCATCAATAATCGTATACAATGGTTTTTGATGAATTCTCTGTCTCTGTCCCTGAAACGTTGCCAGACGTGCTGCCGCATCAGTGAGAGTAACCTCATACTGGGATGCTATCGCCAGGGCCACCAGTGCATTCAACACATTATGCTGTCCCAGTACAGAAAGTGCAACAGACACAACGCCTTCTTCACAGACACAGTCAAATCGTACTTTTCCTTCTTCCATACGGATGTTTTCAGCACGGAAATCACATTTTTTACCCATACCGTAAGTGACAACTTTGTGCTGTAATTCCTTCTTTTTCTTCATAAGCATATCATCATCGCCATTTAAGAACAAAATCCCCGTATCCGGCATTCCCTGTTCAATAGACAGTTTTTCCATACAGATGTTTTCCCGTGTCTTTAATTGTTCTATATGGGAAACACCGATGTTCGTAACCGCTACCATATCAGGCTGTATCATACGGGCCAGATTTTTCATTTCTCCAAATTCGCTAATACCCGCTTCCAGTACTGCAATATCTTCCGTCCCAGTCATGCGTGCAATAGTAAGAGGAACTCCTACCTGTGAGTTCTGGTTTCCTTCGGTATGGAACACATGATACTTCGCCTCCAACGCACAAGTAATCATTTCTCTTGTCGTTGTCTTACCGACACTTCCTGTAACAGCAACGATAGGAAACGTCATACGATTCCGATAATAACATGCAATATCCTGCAAAGCCTGCTTCGTGTCCTTCACATAAATCCATGGATTCGTATCATTCATTTCAGAATGTTCCTGGGTCAATGTCGCACCACCATTTTGCAGCGCTGTCTGAATATAATTATGTGCATCCACATGCTCACCCAAAAGTGGAACAAACAACGTGTGTTCCGACATCTCCCTTGAATCAGTAGAAATATCTGAAATCAGCTTGTTCTCATTTCCGCATAATAATCTGCCTCCTGTCGCCTCAAGGACATCATGAATTGTCATATTCTTCATACGCACCCCTTCTTTCTATACTCTTCTATAATCTTTCTTTCCGAAAACGGTGTCTTTACACCATTGACATCATTGTATTCCTCATGGCCCTTTCCAAGCAATACAATCATGTCCCCCTCCTGTGCATGATCCATGGCATAATGAATCGCATCCACACGATCCGGAATCATCACATATTCACTCGTTCCACGTTTTAAACCGATTTCAATATCTGCAAATATATCTTCAATTGCTTCAAACCGGTTATTATCTGCTGTTACAATACAAAAATCCGCCATTTTGGATGCTGCCTCACCCATGTCATATCTTCTCTCTTTTGACCGGTTTCCACCACATCCAAACAGAGCGACCAATCGCTTCGGTTCATATTCGCGCAAGGTTGACAGAATACTTTGTGTACTCACACCATTATGTGCATAATCAATAATCATCGAATAATTGGAGTTCGTCGGTACATGTTCTACTCTTCCCTTTACATGAATATCGGATAGTGCTGATGAGATGACCTGTGCATCAATCTCTAATCCTCTGGCAACCGATAATGCTGCCAATGCATTGTATATACTAAATCTTCCCGGAACACTCAAATCTACATGCATGATATCACTTCCATGTGCGTCAGCACTATCCGTATCATCACAATATACATCAAATGCAACTCCCAGAAAATCCTGACGTCTCAACAAAGAAATATTCGCTGCCCGATAAGCATTGTCCTCCTGAAAACCAAAGGTATGTATTTCACAGGAAGCATCCTGAATCATGAACGGAGTATTTTCATCATCTCCATTCACATAGCCCACTTTGCACCGGGAAAACAACAGACTCTTATAATAGCGATACTCTTCAAAGCTGGCATGCTCATTCGGTCCGACATGGTCATGCGACAAGTTGGTAAACACAGCATAATCAAAATGGAAACCGGCCACACGGTGCATCATCAGTCCCTGACTGGAAACCTCCATAATGACATATTCACATCCGGCATCAGCCATCATTCGGAAAAATTGCTGAACCTGATAAGATTCCGGTGTGGTATTGGCAATATCATAATGTTCTGTTCCAATGACAACACCATTCGTTCCAATCACTCCAACCTTCTTACCCGCTGTTTCTAGAATATGCTGCAGCATATAGCTGGTTGTCGTCTTCCCCTTGGTACCGGTCAGTCCAATCGCAACCAGCTCTCTGGCAGGATATCCAAAATAAGCAGCCGAGAGTACCGCCAGCGCATATCTTGCATTTTCTACAGAAAGAACAGTAATATCTCCTTCGACTACGATGTCTTCTTTCTCAACGACAATCGTCTTAGCACCCTTTTCCACTGCCATGGGAATAAAATCATGTGCATCTACCGTGGTCCCACTAATGCACACAAACAACGCATTTGGGATACACTTTCTCGAATCATAAATAATGTCAGAAACCTCGGTGTCGATATTTCCTTTCACTAATGTATATTCTAAATGATCCAGTAACGTATGTAATTTCAAAATCACAGCCTTCTTTCCTTTATTATAAGTTTAGTATAGCATTTCTGTTCATATTATAAAAGTCTATTTTTACGCAAGATACGACGAAAAAACATGAAAACAGCACCGGAATGATTCTTGTTTTTTCCGGTGCTGTACACTTTTATATCGACTCCAGCTTCCAATCCACAGGAGTAACTCCGTGTTCTGTCAGAAAGCGGTTCGCCTTACTAAATGGTTTGCTTCCAAAGAATCCCCGGTAAGCCGAAAGAGGACTCGGATGGGGTGCCTCCAAAATCAGGTGATTCGGATTATTCAACATTTTCTTTTTCATTTGTGCAGGTCTGCCCCACAAAATAAACACAATCGGACGATTCTGTAGATTCACTGCCCGAATCACTGCATCCGTAAACTCTTCCCAACCGATTTCACGGTGAGAATTCGCCTGATGCGCCCTTACCGTAAGCACTGTATTCAATAGCAGCACACCCTGTCTGGCCCACTTTTCCAGAAATCCATGATTCGGCGCCGGGTATCCTAAATCATCCTGTAGTTCTTTGTATATGTTGACCAGTGAAGGAGGAATCTCCACTCCCGGCTTCACAGAAAAGCAAAGGCCATGTGCCTGACCAACATTATGATATGGATCCTGTCCAAGAATCACAACCTTCACTTCCGACAAAGGGGTCAGATGAAATGCATCAAATAAATGCTCCTTTTCAGGAAAGACCTGATAATGCAGATATTCTTCATTCACCCTTTGATAAAGCTTTTTGTAATAATCTTTTCCGTATTCCTCTTTTAAATAATCATTCCAGTCATTTGTAATTGGTGGCATGGCTACTCCTTATCTTCCTGTCGGATACTCATCAAATAATTCTATCGTAGTATCGTAAATTGCTTTTCCGACTGCTTTCAGTTTAGAATTCTTAGCCAATACCTTGCTGCAGTCACTCGGATTGCTTATAAAAGCTGTTTCAATCAAAACGCACGGAACCATGGCTTTTAATACGGCCAGATTCGGACGATTACTAATTCCTCTCTTCGTCAATGCAGTAGCCCCCACTACACTTTCCAGATAACGATTCGCCATCTCCAACGATGATAATCCGTTCTTCGTCTGATTGAGTGTTCCATTATATAACACACTTGTACCAGTTGATGTCGTTCCATAAGAATCTATGTGTACACTGATAAACATATCTGCATTTACTTCTGCCGCAAGATCACGCCGGTATACAAGAGAAGGAAGCCAGTCAGACAATCTGGAATAATAAACTTTCACGCTTCCATCGGAATCAAAATACTCTTTTGCATATTTTACAATCTTTAAAGTAAGATCTTTTTCCTGAAGTCCATTTCCTATCGCTCCCGGATCCGTTCCGCCATGTCCAGCATCCAGAACAATAATCTTATCATATACCTCCTGTGGATTCATGATCTGAATCTGCACCTTACCCTGTTTTATTTTCTTAACTGCTGCACGATAAGTGGATGTCGTACATTTCAATGCTGTATTTCCACTCTCATCAAGTGAAACATCCATCTCCGTTACAATTGACGGAAGCAATATATCTGCATTGATATAATAATCGACATAATCCCCGGCAACTGTTATCGTAAACGCTCTTGTATCCTGATCCTGTACGGTAACAGCACTTCCATCAACACCATCCGGCAACGGAAGCGTAATAGAATTTATCGCTCCGATGTCCACAGTCGCCGTAGAAGGCTGATAGGAATATTCATATCCCAGCCACTTGCTGGCATATACAGATGGTACCATCACATACGTCTTCTGATTGGAGACTAATTTCACTTTTAATGGAGTACAATCCATCTCTTGTTCTTTTTCATCCACAACTGCAACTTTACTGCCCACTGTCATCACTACCGTGTGCTCATCATTTGCCAGCGTTATCTGTTGTTTTGCAGAATCATATGTATACGTAGAGCCCAGCTTTGACGTACCATAGGTAGCCTTTGCCGGAACCATCACATTGTTATTCAACATCAATCCCGGTATTGCTGTACTAACCGTCTTATTAGCAGCATGAATCACTGCCTGAACGTCGGTATAATGTCTCTTAGTTCCACCATACTTAATATCAATACCGGCTTTTTGTGTCATGGTAATCATTGCCGTATTCGTATCAATATTCGCATAATGATAGTTCAGTCCCAGCCTTAATGCAATCGCTTCTGCAGGCACCAGAATCCTGGTCAGCTTACTCTTCTTATATGTAATCTCCATAGGAGCTACCGGCAGAGTAAAAGCGGTACCATTATGAAAGGCATTTTTACTATTTACGGTAACGACAACCATTTGGTCATAATAGGTAAACGTAACTGTTTTATTCTCCGAATCAATGGCAACATTGACTTTGAGTTTCTTCTTTCCAAACGCTTCTTCACATGGAAACAGTGATGTATCATTTGTAAATAATGCTGGTGTCTTTGTGAGGCTGACATTGGAACCGGCCACATTTATCTTTAGTTGTCTTCCTGAATATTTTTTCGTGATACCATCCTGAACATATTTGTATGAGAATGTTGCTGCTGATACCATCGGAATCGCAGTCAACAGTATAACCAATGCAATGCATAAAGACAGTACCTTTTTCCCTCTGTTCATAAGCCCTCCTTAATACAATATTTTGTACTCATTTTACCATATTCGACACCTATAGTAAAGTATAACATTTCTGTTAACTAAATATTACCATATTATTAATTGTGTCTGTGTAGTCTGCCCGTCTTACTGCAAATCCGCTCTCTGCCATGGCGCCCGCAGCACTCCGGTGGTTGCTTTTTCTCGCGCGTTTTCAGTTTTAAGAAAGGCATCGCACTCCGTTCCTATCACGTTTGATTACGCGCCTTATGATAAAACTCGTCAACACGCTGTGTTTCAAGTATCTTTTTCAGGCCGTTTGAAACAGTCGGTACTTAGGTCCTGTTTTTCAAGGACCTTATGTACCGCTACGGCTTTCAACAGGAGCGAGAGCGTCCTGAAAAAGATACTGAAATCACTAGCGGTTGACTCAAACAACTCAACGGCGCGTTTCGTGATATCCACCGGAGTGCGTGTCTTTCTAAAAAACTGTGCGTCTTCGAAAAAGCAACCACCGGAGTGCTGCGGGCGCCATGGCAGAGAGCGGATTTGCAGTAAGACGGGCAGAGCGTACAGGACACAATGAAGAAAGCTCCATTCCCATATTGAGTGGGAACAGAGCTTTTGAAAATTAATCGTCATATCCGTTCGGATTATTCTTCTGCCATCTCCAGGAGTCTTCACACATTTTAACCAAATCTCTCTTAGCAGACCAGCCAAGCTTTTCCTTCGCTAAGGTTGGGTCTGCGTAGCAGGTTGCAATATCGCCTGCACGGCGCGGCTTAATCTCATACGGAATCTTTACTCCATTTGCTTCTTCAAATGCTTTTACCATATCAAGAACACTGTATCCGATTCCTGTACCAAGATTGATTGCTTCCACACCACCTTGCATCTTCTCCATATACTGAATCGCACATACATGACCGGCAGCCAAGTCCACAACATGAATATAATCACGGACACCACTTCCGTCCGGTGTATCATAATCATCACCAAAGACACCTAAGCATGGGAGTTTTCCTACCGCTACCTGTGTGATATATGGCATTACGTTATTTGGAATTCCTTTTGGATTCTCACCTAAACGTCCGGATTCATGAGCACCGATTGGATTAAAGTAGCGTAATAAAACGATATTCCATTCCTGATCCGATACATAAAAATCACGGAAAATATCTTCCTGCATCAGTTTTGTTCTGCCGTATGGATTGGTTACTGATAATGGGAAATCCTCTTTAATCGGAACTGTATGAGGATCCCCGTATACCGTTGCAGAGGAACTGAAAACAAGGTTCTTGCATCCATGTTTTCTCATAACATCACACAGCACCAGAGTACCTGCAACGTTATTCCAATAATACTCCAATGGTTTTGCCACTGACTCTCCTACCGCTTTTAATCCGGCAAAATGAATCACGGAATCAATCTTCTCTTTTTCAAAGACATCTTCCATCTGGTCACGATTTAAAATATCATATTCATAGAAGGTAACCTTCTTACCGGTTAACTCTTCTACACGGTCCAATGATTTCGCACTGGAGTTGCATAAATTATCAACTACCACCACCTCATATCCTGCATTTAACAATTCAATACATGTGTGGCTACCAATATAACCGGCACCACCTGTTACTAATACTGCCATCTGTTTCTCCATCCTTCCTGATATTCTATCCTGCTTAAATCCGAGTCATGATCAACTGTGCATTTCCGTTCACAGAAATGGTTCCTTCCTGAGCCGGAACAAAGATACTGTCACCTTTTCCTGCTTCCAACGTCTGACCATTCAAGGTCATTGTCACATTGCCCTCTACTACAATGAATGAGGTAAATGATGTCACATCAATCGGAATCTCCATAGAAGATTCCACTACATATTTGGTGGTGGTAAAATACTTGCACTTACCTAATAACTGAGCGGTATATCCTTCTAACTGCTCCTCTTCTCCGAAAGCACCTGGTTTCTGCTTTGCCGGCTCAAAATCGGATACGGCAATCGCTTTATCAACATGCAGTTCTCTCGCATTTCCATTCGCATCACGACGGTCAAAATCATAAACACGGTAGGTACAATTCGAATTCTGCTGAATCTCGCATATTACAATACCGGCACCAATTGCGTGAATCGTACCGGATGGGATAAAATATACATCCCCTTTATGTACCTCAACTTTGTTTAATACTTCTAACACAGTGTTGTCTTCAATCCGCTTACGGAATTCTTCTGCGGAAACCTCCTGATTGACACCATAATACAGATAAGCACCCGGTTCACAATCCAAAATATACCACATCTCTGTCTTTCCATATTGCCCTTCATGCTCCAAGGCATATTCATCGCTCGGATGAACCTGAATCGACAACGACTGCTTTGCATCAATAAACTTGATTAATACCGGAAAATTCTCAAAGGCATCACAATGAGTTCCCAAGCCTTCACGACCAATCTCAGCTAAATATTCATGAAATGTTTTCCCCTGCATCTTACCGGATGCAACGATACTCTGGCCATCTTTGTGATCAGATAATTCCCAGCTCTCTGCGACCTTATCAAAATCACAATTTTTCCCATATACTGTGCGTAATTTCGTTCCGCCCCACAAATAATCCTTAAATGCAGGTTCCAGTTTTATCATAGCATTCATCTTCTACACTTCCTCCCGATTCGATATCATATTCAGTATAAATCATATCCTGAATCAAGGCAAGAAGATTCTCAACTAACGGGATGCTTTTATGCGGAACGCTGTTACACAGTATTTTGGCATGATATACGTAAAGGTTTCCTTTATTCCATCCACTGCTTTTTCCACAATCTGAATTTTTTCCGGTTCTTCAAAACTATTCACATCATCCAAATCATCCGACTGAATCGTATAAGACATAGCAGTATCGGATAGGACATGATACGGATGCAAGGACAGTTCCACCGTTCTCTCACTGTCTGCTGCATTTACCACCTTGACAATCAATTCCTGAGCAGCTTCGTCATAAGATGTCGTAGTGTATATTTCTTTCTTCTCCGGCACATTACACAAAACTTCTATTTCACATGGAACCGTAACACTTCCGGTATGATTACCATACAGCTTCTGTACATAATAGCTTGGTGTTCCGAAGCTCTCAACATCATTAAACCAGATCATATCCGGTGTCCACTGAACATAATTCTGTCTCGCAAATAAAGGTGCATAACTTGCCATGAATACGACATCTGCATTTCGTTCAAGACCCGTCATAAAGGCTGCTTCTGATAAAGCGGCTCTCCATGTATTCTTCTTTTCATGATCCAAATCATGGGAAGCATATTCACCGGCAAACACTTTGAATCCATTACGATCATAGCTGTCATAACGCCCATCATTCTCAAAGAACCAGTCAGGATTCTTATAATAATGCTCATCAATGACTGACGCAAACTGCTCAATCGCCTCAGGGGTGCCTAATTCCTTTGCTTTCGCATGCAGATAATCCCACGCACGATCAAATTTAGGACCTGACGGATCTGGTCCTGCCGTTCCAACCAGACGAATCTCCGGATATTGTTTTGCAAACGCTTTCTGGAAACGTTCGTAACGCTCATGAAAATGATTCGTATCCGTTTCCCATTGCTCATTACCAATTCCCACATACTCTAAATGGAATGGTTCCGGATGTCCCATTCTCGCGCGCAAAGACCCCCATTTCGTAGAAGTATCACCATTCGCAAATTCAACCAGATCAAGAGCATCCTGGATGTATTCCTCAAAGGCTTCCGAATCCATATCCAGACATTCGCCACTCTGATACTGACATGCAATCGTACAGTTCACAACCGGTAATGGTTTCGCACCAATATCCTCACACAATAAGAAATATTCATAGTAACCTAATCCATATGTCTGACAATAGTCTTTATTAATCTCTGTATGTGTCTGCCAACGATTATAATTCTGTTTTCTCTCTGCGACATCACCAACTGACTCTTTCCAGTTATAACGGTTTGATAATGTTACACCTTCGATAATACAACCACCAGGAAAACGCAAGAATCCGGGTTTGATACCTTTTAGTTTTTCAACCAAATCAGCTCGAAGTCCGTTCTTACGGTTATTGTATGTGTTCTGTGGGAAGAGAGAAATCACGTCAAAATCGACTGTTCCTGGTTTCATTAAACGGATAACCAAATGAGCATGACGCACATCCTCTTTTGCCGTCATGACTGCCTCGTATTTATTCCATTCAGCCTGAACGCCATCAAAACTGGTCTCAGCATATACAACCCCATCTTTTTCCACTGTCACTCTGATAGTGGCACCATAACGTCCTTTTGCATACATAGAAAAATCATACGATTCTCCTGCTTTACATGCAATTCCTTCATAAGCCTGATTATAGAATCCGGCTTTTCCAGTCTCATCCTTCGACGTAAAAGTCATGTAATGCGTATTGTTTTCATTCAAAGGCTCTGCATCACATACCGTCATAGTTGCAAGATCTGCTGCCTCTTCATTCAGATTCCAGGAAAACAGAAATCCATCCGTAATCGTATCGCTCTTCTCGTCATAATACTGGCACTCAAAGGAACGATTCTCAATCATTTCTGCATACAAGCCACCATCAGCAGCATAATTAATATCTTCAAAAAAGAGACCAAACATATGCGGTTGAATAGAGACACCCGGTTCTTGTTTTAATTGAATCTTGTAATCTGCTTTCATACTATTCTTCTCCTAAAGACTTTTTTGTATTGTATCATAAATATATGGATTTTTATAGAAAGAACGGGCAGTTTCCACTGCCCGCTAGTGTGTCCGGCACAAGCGGCAACTCCATGTCGGACATATATAGGACGCAACTTTGGAATGTCTATGGGAACATCAGACTATAGAAAAAGGAAGGGGTTCAATTATAAAAATTGTTTCATCTGATACCCGTAGTTTGACATGTTATGCCATTTCAAACTCCATAACCTCGGTCGCAAAGTCCTGCTTAGCATAGTTGGCTTTCACACCTTTGTACATCAACAAGGCACCACTGTAAACAATTCCCGTTCGTAAATTCCGGTACTGTTGATTCTCATCTAATCCTGCGAGTTTTACATAAGGGCTTTTGCCATTTGCATAAGAAAGTATCTTACTGGTAAATACAAATACTTTCTTCTTATCCTTAGAAACAACCTGCCATCCGCAGAAGTTTGTTTCATATGGATTTGACAATCTATAGAAATCTCCTTCACACATAAGGTGTCGGATTTTTTTCTGGAACACAATCTGCTCTTTGATTTCTTCTAATTCCTCTTCTGAGCATTTCGTAATATCTAACTCATATCCAAAATCTCCAATATAAGCAACATCAGCTCTGGTCTTTAAAGTCGTAATTCGACCTAATTGGTGATTCGGTGACGCTGTCACATGAGCGGCCATAGAATATGACGGGTAACACATGGATGTCGAATACTGAATCTGCATTCTTGAAAGAGCATCCGAATTATCACTGGTCCAAATCTGTGGCATATATGCCAGCACACCCGCGTCAAATCGACCGCCACCGGAACAACATCCCTCAAATAAAACATCCGGAAAAGCTTCCGTAATGGCAGACATAATCCTGTAAAAGCCTAATGTATACTTATGGTTATAACCAAGACATGGCATATCTGTCATCTGTCTGTTCATATCCCATTTCACATACTCAATATTCGCACTTGCAAGAATATCGCAAACTGCTTTAATAATATAATCGCAAACATCATCTCTTGACAAATCCAGGATTAACTGGTGACGACTCTCGACCGGAGTGCGTTCCGGTACCTGTACCGCCCAATCAGGATGAGCACGATATAAATCAGAGTCAGGGCTGACCATCTCCGGCTCAAACCACAAACCGAACTTCATACCCAGATCATTAATCTTCTTCGCAAATCCATCAATACCCGAAGGCATCTTTTCTTTATGTACTACCCAGTCACCCAGACTGCAGGCATCATTATCACGCTTTCCAAACCATCCGTCATCCAAAACAAATAATTCGATTCCTGTCTCTTTGGCTAGTTTCGCCATATCCAACAACTTTTCTTCCGTGAACTTAAAGTAAGTTCCTTCCCAGTTGTTGATTAGGATAGGACGTACACGGTCTTTCCATTTGCTGCGCATTAAATTATTATGATACAGATGCTGATACTCCAGTGACATCTGTGCAAATCCCTGATTCGAGTAACACATAACCGACTGTGGTGTTACAAAAGATTCTCCGGATTTTAAATCCCACTGGAACTGATATGGATTAATGCCCTGCTGTACACGCAAATTACCATACTGATCTACATTAGCAACTGTCGAATGGTTACCGCTGTATATAAGTGAGAAAGCATAGACCTCTCCATACTGTTCATCAGCATTAGGAGAAGCGATCATAACAAACGGATTCATCTGATGGCTGCTCATACCACGTGAGTTTTCTGCTTCTGCCTTGATTCCCATAGTTAATGGAGTACGAACCATTTCTCTCTCTTTTGCCCATGTACCTGGGAAATAAATCATATCATAATCCCCAATCGGTAAATCCAAACTGGTGGAATATGCACTTAATAATCTTTTGTCCGAATCCGACACATTGGTAATGACGTTATATCTGGCTATGATATCATACTCATCATATACCGTATAGAATAATTGTACCTGCAAACCAATATTCTCATCCACAAGTACAACTTCTAATGTATCTGCGTGCTGGTCTCCTTGAAAAAGACTCGGCATACCATCAATATCCATCGTCATTGATTCATGGATGATCGTATCCTTAACAAGCAAATGCGACACTGCATTACCGGAAGAATTCAACACCTGATAAGCAGGATTTCTCAAATCGCTCCAGCCAAAAGCCGGATACTCCTGCGGGTATACATCAAGAGGAAACTCATTGCTGGGAAAGCCATATTGCTCTTTCCATTCCTCTTCCATATTTGAATAATCACTATCAGCAATCTTCTTTCCAAAGTAGAAATGAAGCAGTTCCTTTTCTTCCGTTTGGAACATAACATAACTGATATTTTTTCCTTGTAAATGGATGGTACTTCCATTTCGTAATATCATGACCGTCCCTCCGATAATCTGTATCTTATGTAGCTATCATACTTCATTCATTCGCAGATGCAAATGATTATTTGTCGACTATAGGGGTTGAAATGTGATTAGTAGAAATTGAATCTGTTTCCCCCGCCACCCGAAAACCAACACCATGCCGACACACCCGCAGTGTCTGGAAATCGGGCTGCACTCAGGAGGTGTTTTTCTCGCACGTTTTCAGTTTTAAGAAAGGCATCACCCTCCGTTTCTATCACGTTCGATTACGCGCCTTATGACAAAACTCACCAACCGAAGTGTTTCAAATATCTTTTTTAGGCCGTTTGAAAACGCCGGTACTTAGCTCCCGTTCTTTGGGAGCTTACGTACCGCTGCGTTGGAAACCGCGCGCAAGCATGCCTAAAAAAGATATTGAAATCACTAACGGTTAGTTCAGACATGTCAATGGCGCGTTTCGTGATATCAACCGGGGGGCGTGCCTTTCTAAAAACTGTGCGTCATCGAAAAAACATTCCCTGAGTGCAGCCCGATTTCCAGACACTGCGGGACCGCCGGCATGGCGTTGGTTTTCGGATGGCAGGGGAAACAGATTATGGATACGAAAAAACTCCAACCGCCTTTCGGCAGTTGGAGTCTCAACGCACTACTACTTAGTAACCTTTACTGTTGTTTTTAATTTATAGGTCTTTTCACCAAGTGTTACCTTGATTGCAACTTTTGCTTTGCCCTTTTTCACTGGTGTCAGCTTGCCTTTCTTACTTACCTTGACAACTTTCTTATTGCCGGACATATAAGTAATCTTAGCACCACCGGCATTCAAAACTTTAACCTTTTTCTTCTTGCCAAGGGTTACCTTGATTGTTTTCTTAACAGACGGTGTTACTACTCCGCTACCGTAATCATCTCCCACTGTGATCTGAATAGCACGTGTCTTCAAACCTGAAATCTGATTAACCGTAAAGTAGGTAATCGTGTCACCGGCTGATACCGTAACCGGTTCGGTATACTTCACATATTTTCCATTATTAATGGAATAATAAGCGTCATTTCCAATGGTAACATTCAGAGTAAATGTACCATTTACTGTTGTTTCTTTAGCATATGGTGCATTCGATACACCAGGTAAGCTTACATCAGTTTTAGAATTATCACCACTTACATATACCGGTCCATCTGTAGCAGATACTCCACCACCGCCGGCAGCTGCACCACCTGTACTTCCAGGCATGGAAGGAAGCGGTTTAGACGCGGAATTGTTTGAGTTATCTGTTTCATTTGTCTCATCCTGTGTTGTTGTAACTTCACTTGATAATACTACCATCTGATACTTTGGAACTGTAATCTCAGCACCTGCAGCATATACTATCGGTGTTGCATTATTTAAGGATTTCAAATCTGTTAATGAAACACCTTCGATAGAAAATGTTTTTGGTTTATTCGTATTATTTACAGCCACATAAACGCTCTTTCCGGAACTGTGAATCAATTGATATACTTCACCTGCTACGATTTCTTTAGTAGTTAATGTTCCGCGCTCATTCGTTTGTGGGAATAAGACTACTAAGTAATCATCATTCCCCTGATTCTGAATCTCGAACAAATCATAGCGTGGATAATCTTCATCACGATTCTTCTTAAAGTTACCATTCAAATCATATCGTTCTGATTTCACAGAATCTACATCGCCTTGTAAAATGTTAATATCAAGATTGATTCCTGACCACATCTTAGCAGTGTATTTATTTCCATCCGCTACGAATGTATTCTTCTCCGGAGTATAAAGCGGTAACATAAAGGAAGTTCCATAAGTTGCTCCTGAGATCTGATCCCAGATAACATACGCCTCAAAACCATTCTTAATAAATGCAATCTCTCTTGTATGTTCTTCCCCTTCATTCAACTTCGTAGTAGCATACTTCCAACCACGTACCGTATCCAACGAATCGGATGAATAATAAGATGTAAAGTTAGAAGAATATGGTGTGTTATGATAAGCAGTTCTTCCCGCATCCTGTGAATATACAACCGTAGAGTGATTATAAGAATTCTTATAATAACCGGAATTTGCACCCCAATAAGAAGGAGAAGCACCCGGGTCAACGACTAATGGAATGTTATCCGCATACATGATAAAGGATAACTGATCCTGATGGCAATGACCGGTTTGTTTATCCTGAATCTGCATTGCAAGATAAGACTCCTTACCGCTTACCATGAAGTTGTTACGGAAAATATACGTACCGAAGCCCTTTGCATAATCGGTAGAAGTAATTTTGGCCATCTCTTCTTGGACAAGGTCTTTGGAAATCTGATCATCTTTTTCATGTCCGAAGAATGCCTGAATCTGTACATCCTCACCACCTAAGCTTGGTGTCGGTGTACCGGCATTTTCCCAGGTACCTTTCATGCGAGCGGCTAATTCCGGATAGGTATCAACCACCTCATCAGAATACAATCCACACATGTATAACTCTGAGCCATCTGTTAGGGTATGGTCACCAAACCAAGGAGTGGATGCATTACCGTTTGCATAGCGTGGTGTCTGAATCTGACATAAGTATTCAAACGCACGGTAGAATTTGATATCTTTATCAGCAAACCAGTCAATACCTGTTGTTGCACGAAGGGCTTTTCCTACTACTGCCAGTTTACCTACCGCTGAATTATGATAACGCACAGATTCCGGCCAGCTTCCATCTTCTCCAATACTTACCAGTAACATAGACTCTGCCTGGCGCATATTGCTATAGAAGAACTGTTTCGCATATGGCAATTCATTATCAAATGCTAATGCCAGTAATGTACCACCTGTTGCCATATCGGACTGCCAGTTACCGGCTCCCGCTGAAACTTCCGCACGTGTTAATGTGAATCGGTCACGGATGTCCGCTAAATCTCTCATAACGTACATCACTTTTTCAGCTAAATCTTCTTTTTCTTTCTCTGTAAATACCGGTGTACCATCAGAATATTTCATATATTTCAAGATAGAATAGGTAGCACCTACCCCACTCGCACCACGACCTACCTGAACGGCACCATAGGAGTCAATACCGTCCGGACGGGCGTTCACTGTCAACCAGGTCTCAATACCCTGACTGATCTCATCTAAGTATAAATACAGATAGAGCTTTGCTAATTCAGCATAATAATCTTTGTCCTTGCCATTATCAGCCAGCATTGCCATTACAGCTGCTCTCTGGCTGGTAGGGTTATAACCACCTACACCTGTTACACTCGGTTTTGTTTTGGCATTGTAGAAATTCTCTTTGGAATCGATTACCGTGTTCTCATCCACCATCAGATGAACCTGAAGTCTCACACCACATTCTTCAAAAATACCAAGCTGCTTGATATTATAGTAAATCTCATATCCGGTGTCATATGGCATATAGAACGGATCTGATTGCCATACTACTTTACTCGTTCCATCCGGGTTATGGAAATAGAGTGACTTACTACCACTTGAAACATTAGCCGGATTACTATCCCATTTACCAATGCCGTTTCCTTCCGTGATACAGGTCCATTGAGCCGGTCTGTCATTCGTCAATGCAGGAGTTTCAAAGCTTGCATTTGGAATCTCAACATTCTCTGCTGTATTCGGAGTAATCTGAAGGTTATCAATCCAAACCTCGCCACATCCAACTTTGCCATCACTAGACCAGTAACCCGTTGTATCATTATCACCGGAATCCAGTGTTAAGGTAATATACGCCTTACTGCCATTTGCTGCATAAGTTTCCTTCTGATCATCTGTAAAGTCTTCAAATATTGCTTTATTATTCTGATTCTTAATAGATCTACCGGTGGTATATTTATCACCGGTTGAGGCACCCGGCGTTGCAAATGCCTTGTTCTCTCTCCATAGTGTAATATCATTTGCCTGCCAGCGTTCCCAATAATCCTTCGTTGTTTCCAGATTGATTGAACGCAATTCTTCTTTCATCGCATCATAAGCAGCACCCATGTTGTCATCTGTTTTGATACGTTCTTTTAAGTGCTCGATTTCTTCTGCTGAATAGAAGATATTACCGGTAGCTTCACTATTCTCATCCACTTCAATATCTGTCGATAAAGCAATGCTCATACGCATCTCATAGGCTGCATCTAAATAATCTGCACATGCTTCACCAATGGCATATACATCCGTGGAACCAGCACGCAGTGTTCTTAACTGAGCTAATGCCTGCTTTGCTGCATTCAGTTTTGTCTGTTCATAAGCGCCTACTTTTGCTTTTTTGATATCCGTATAACCTACACCATTATCAATCAGTTCTGCCTGTTGGGCGATAATCTTATCAACATAAGTATACAGGGAGTTCAAACTTACTTCGCTGGATATGACTTCCAGGCAAGGATGTTTGGACTTATCTGATGTAGCGAAGGCTGTATAGTAACTACATGGATTACCATATACAATCTGCTGGAAAGAAATGGTCATTGGCTCATCTTTCTCTTTTTCACTAACCGCTGTACCGGTAATATCAAAATAAGAAATCTTATCCTGTCCATTCGAGAGAAAGGTACCAATCAAATCACCGGACACAAGTCCTTTTCCGGCTTCCTCGTAAGCACCATTCACTTCCACCATCTTATTAAAACTAAGAGTATCACGGTCAAAGTCATATTCATTATAAACATTTGCATTATATCGATTTGTATTTTTCGATACTAAACGAACTTTCGCACTTTTAATAAATCCCCGTATGTCAGATAAATCAAACTGAAGAAGTGCAATACGCTCATTTTCTGCCTTACCGTAATTGAAGTCATTAGTAGCTGCATCATAAAACTTATTTGGATCTGCACTGGTGGAATTATGTACATAGCCCGCATAGGTTGGTTCTAATTCCGTCGTGACATACGACTCATATAACACATGCTGTGTCTGATACCATCCAATCATTGGTTCCAGACCATAACTACTCATATTAAAGTTCACAACCTGAGATGGATAATAGGTTGCAAGCTGAATCATGGAATCATCGAAAGATGCGTGGAACATACGTGTCTTCGTGAATGGGAAAGTCATCTTACTCTTTCCATCCTTGTCACGTGCTAACGCAAGCTCTGCACGATCAATCTCTTCCTGCATCGCAATCTTTGCAGACACAGGATACATATCTTCATCCACAAGCAATAATGCTTTCGCCTGCATTACCAATCCATCTAACTTGGCACGATATTTAGAGTATAACAGTGTATTACCATAATCCATATATGGATTCTTGGATTCAAATACTATGGTATTGTCAATCTTACCGGAACTGAATACATCGTAAATGGCATCAATCATCTCATTGATTAATTGACCCTGAAGCCCCAAATCTTCACTTGCAATTGCTGCTTCAGATTCTTCAATCAACGCATACATTTCACCAACAGCATCTTGATCCAATTGACCGGCTGTTGCCGTAGCAGAATCTGAAATATTATCTTTTTCTTCCTGTTCTTCCAATGCTTCTTTGGTGAAAGCAATCAAGTTTGATAAGCTCACTGCATTGGAACCAGAAATCTCCTGCTCTGCTACCAACATTAAGGTCAGATTATAGGAGAATTTTGCAACACCGGCAGAACAGGTCACTTTCAGTTTTAAAACCTGATCTCCTTCTTCCGAAGTAGGTCTTGTTATTTTTAATTTGCCACCTTCAATGGATGCCCATTTATTCTCAGACATCTCAAAGTTGACAGCAACCTTTTCTGTACCGGCAGGCAAATTCATATTAGAAGATAATGACTTATTATCATAATAATCAACAATTTCCTGTAATCTGGTCTTTACTGTGTCTGCATTTGCCATGTAATCCAACTGACCAGATGTTGCATTAGAGTATACGAATTGAATGGATGGTCGCTCTGTATCTGCAATCTCATAACCACGGTTATTCTCTGTCGTTGTATCAAGACCAATCATATCAACACTGAATGCCTGTCCATCTACTTCTTTAATACGAACAGATACTGACAACGCAGTCGTATCTTTATTGACGATTGCTGCCAAACCTGTTGCAGGAAGTTCGATTGGAAGTTGTACTTCATTTTTATTATCCGTCTTCCAATCAGCATTACCTACGTCTTTTCCCTTATCATAAATCCCGGTACTTTGATTATAGGTAAGTGTCGTATTATCCCAAGGTGTATGGTTACCTTCATCATCATACTGCTCCGGTAAATATCGAACAATATAATTACCTGATGACGCCTGACCTTTACCTTTATAGATTCTCACGTTAGAGTCTACTAAGTTCCAGCCTTCCATTTCCGGATCATTCAATAGGTCGTTGACATCATCCCAGCGAAGCCATAAGGAACGAACCTTATAAGAATCTGCAGAAGCTGCATCTGTATTGATCGTGTATTTCTTTAAATGCTCAGCACTCCAACGTGCTTGATCCGGATAATCCGTTCTTACTATGGTATCAACAGAAGCCTTCATATATTCTGTTTTCTTATACTCGATATCGTCTTCATCGATAAACTTTGCAAAGTCTACATCAGACTCATCAACAATCCCTGTTTCTGATGCAGTCTTTAATACAGGCGTCTCCACATCAACCACGGTTGTTGTTTCTTTTGTAGGTTCCTCAACCTGTCCATATACTGTAAGCGGTACTGAGGAAAATACCAGACTGAGTGCCAGTGCAAAGCTAAGTATTTTCTTTCTCATCTCTATATCCCCTTTCTAGTCTGTAACTACTACTGTTGTGCTTAATGTTGCGCCTCCCGGAAATGTAAATGTTAAGGTAAATGTATCATTCACTTCAAATCCCGTGAATGACAAAATTCTTGTTCCATTTCCGCTAACAATTCCTTTTTCACTTTCGATATCACTAATACTCATTGTATAAGCCATATTTTCTGTAGGAATCTCAGATGGCTTGCTGGCATTGGTTCTACCATCCGATGCACCATACTGATCGTTATAACGCAAGCAATCTCCTAACTCCGTTTCCATGTAACCTGCAAAGTCAGACAATTTACTCTTACTTACCGTTAACTCTTTCATAGCCACACCTTTCGTTGTTTTCAGGCTGGCACTGACAACCTTTGGAGTTTCTTTACAGATTTCAATGTCCATTGTGATTGGATTCTCCGCATCGGTACTAATGATGATCTGTGCTTGTCTCGTAAGACTGTTGACATACGCATCATCCACTATGAAGTCTCCTTCTTCCAGATTACAATACAATTTATTATTATTCTTATCATATACAAGTCCTACTTTTCCATTTCCATCTGTATAAGGAATATCCCCTTCACTTGGAAGTACGACTGAATATTCATCTGTCGAAAGCTTAACAGTACTGTTTCCTGTCTTACCATATACATAGAGTTCTTCTGAATAACTATTGCTTAGAGATGCACCGTAATACAGCTTCGTGATCATGGTTGCATAAAAATCATTCAAGTTCTTCGCTTTTGCGGAAACAATCTTCTGTGTAAACTCACTGTAATCTGACAAATTGGTTATAATCTTGTCATACGACGTATTGATAACTCCTGCCGCATTATAAGCTAACAAATCTTTGATTTCCTGTCCGGATGAACCACACAACTTGAAGGAAATGTTTCTGGACGCATTTTCATAATTTAATTTCACTTTGATCTTACCAGTAGAATCCAGTTCAATCTGATGTGTGCCCTGGTATGTAAAGGAATCCTTGTCTTCCGGATCAGACGGAACGATGGTAAAGATACCATTGTAGTCATACAATTCATCATTGGTCATACGATTACCATATTGGTCATTTATGATAAAATGTTTTAACATAAATGTAATCGTACCTTTACCAACAACACCTGTTTCAATACCGGTCAGTCCTGCAATCTCCGTTGGTCTGGATTTTGCCATAACGGTATAGTGGAACGTGGAAGACGCTTTTGTCTTCGGTGTGATAACCACTACGTTGTGATAACCAAGTTCATCTGCTGAATTCTCTCTATGATAGAGCTTAATCTCATTGTTTTCCTTTGCGAAACGGAAATTCTTACGGAACTCTTCATTGTTTGCCAGTAATGCACGGTATGCAGATAATTTCGTAACTTCATTACCGTAAGCATCCAATGCCTCATAAGTAAACTCAATGTCCTTTCCTTGTGTCACCGTCTCACTGCCGGTCACTAAGAACTGATCAATTGTCGTGCCATATTCTACATCAACCTCACAGCTTGCATTCGCTCCACCGGTACTGTAAGCCTGTACGGTCGCCGTTCCTTTTGTTGCATATGTGACACCATTTTTCACGGTAAGTGGCACTGCTAAATATTTTTCATTGTTTACAGTAAGCGTTTCTTTTAAAACATCGCTTCCCTTAGTTGCATCAGCAAGGCCGGTATTCAATGCCAGATCTGTAATACCACTTGCCATATAAACATTTAAAGAATCGAATACCTTCTCGTTAATTCGGTTTTTCTCGTTATAGATATTGCCATACTGATCTTTTAACGTAAAGATAATATAAAAAGCTTCATTTCCCTTGAAGTCATCGGTCAGTATAGCACCTTCAGGAGAATATAACTGCATCGTCACATCGGTAATTACAGGAGCATCACTGACGGTAACCTGTGCTGTTAAACGCAAATTCTGTGCGTAGTCACTACTATAGACGGATATCGTCGTTGTCTGACCCACCAGGTAGTTTTTAAACGCGTCACCCGTTACGGAAATCAAGCCGCTCTTATTATCTACAACCGTTGTGCCGTATCCACAGCTAGCGGTCAATTCTGTCTTTGCTGTCACATCTCCACCAAACTGGTCAAGGACACGATAGCCAATGAAAGCTCCCGTCGCAGCATTCGGATAATCATTCAGAGCCAGCTTATCCGATGCTAATTCGATCGTCGTTGCAACTGCCGCCTGAGCTGCAATCGTAACGCTCTCCTCCCCAACAGTCACTACATATTCCGCATCCTGAAGCTGTTGATTCGTTGTTAAGATTGCTGTCTTACCATCATCTGACAATTCTTTTGTAAAGGATATGGATACGTCTCCACGTTTCACCGTGATATCCTGTTCTAACATATCACTGCCACAGGTAACTGTAATCGTTTTACCTCCGGTTTGCAGTGCTGTCATTGCTTCTGCAGCTACCTTCACCTTCACCTTTTTGGTTATTTTTCCTTTTTGTGCCGTTACTGACACCGTTGCTTTTCCCGGAGCAACTGCTTTTATCTTACCTTTCTTCGTCACCGTTACCACTTTCTTATCTGATGACTTATAAGCAATCGTATCTTTTGCACCTTTTGGTTTCTGTTCTACTTTCAATTTGAAAGTATCCCCCACTTTAAGTTCTGATAAATCAGCCTTATTGGTAATCGTGATTTTCTTTGCTTTCTTCACTGTCTTCGCTTGTGCAGGAACAGCTGTAAAACTGCCGGCTACCAATGCTGCTGACATAGCAAATGCTATGCTCTTTTTCATCATCTTACTTCTCCTCCTTTTTTCCCAAGATAACAATGCTCTTTACAAAAGTCACAAAAAGCCATTGTCTTTATACAGTAATTTTACCATTTGTGCACAATTAACAGAATGTCTAAACGTTGCTTTTCAGGGGTTAAAATGTGATATTGTTTTGGTAAATTCTTCTACACAAAAAACGAGAAGGTTTGAATTCTTCTCGTTTCCAAACCTTCTCTTTATATTATGCCGCAATATCCAAATACAATTTTAGTGCATCAACAGATGTAACCGTACCATTACCATCATAATCTATCCCTGTAACATCTTCAAGAGCAACATTACCGGAAGCGACATTAAGAATATACTGTATATCTCCTGCATTTACCAATCCATCCCGATTAATATCTTTGCTGTCATACGGCGTTGCGTCTGATAAAACATATAATTGAACTTCCGCTGCGGATGCATAGGTACTTCCATTCATAGAGGCCTGTGCAACCAAACGTACATATTTCGTTCCTTTCGGCATCAAGAATGTCACATTCTTCCACTCTTTGTCAGCATTCCAGAATCCGTTTTCCACCTCAGTATACTCCAATCCATCTGAACTCACTTTGATTGCATACCGGGTAATCACACCATTATCAGACGAATCCTGTCTTGGAAGATATTTAAGATTCACTAATCTATCATTTTCCGCTTCCGCATCCATCTCAAGTGTTAAATATGCCTGATCCTGTTTAGAACTCAACGTCGTTGCCGTAGAATGCCAATAGGTATCCGTATTGTCATCAATTGCATTGGCCGCAACATCGCTCTGATATGTTGAATTTGCTGTTGCCGTCATAGCACTCATATTCATTTCCGTTTCTGTATAAGTCACCGAAACTAATTGACCAATTGCAGTATCCATTGCTTCAACCGCTGCTGTAATATCTTCATTGGTAGCCGTATCCTGATCTAATTCATCCAATACCTGATATGCATCTTCAACAACTTTCCACGAAGCAGCTGTGTAGTCATATTTAGAAAGCGCATCTGCCTTTTGCTTTGCAACCTCAACAACACTGAATTCTGCACTCTCCATAACCGTATTCAATTCCGTAATCATATTGGCTACTACTGTTTCATCTGCATCTAGTGCAACTGCTTCTGCAGCAGTGATAGTGGCTTTCAATGACGCTACTGTATCGGCATCATAATTGGTTGTATCCAAAGTACGTGCTCTTTGGATGCATGCACTTAATTCTTTTCTGTTCGATGCTATCTTATCGAAATCATCCACTGACCATGTACTTGCCCATAAAACTGACAAAGTATTATTTTCTTCATCTATTACAACCGGCAGCCAGATATATTTTGAATAACGAAGATTACCAGCTGACCATTTATCTGCCATAAAGATAAAGCATCCGTCTTTTCCCTGCACCGGGAACATACAGGTACTCTGTCCATAAAACGTCACCGCTGAGTTTGGTCCCATCATCGGATTTGGTAACAAGTCCGTCTCTCCGATATGCTGGAACGGACCAATATGCTGCACAGCATCTTCTGATGTTTCATCTTCATAATCAATGATTAAAGTATCTGCAACACTGATTGCTGCCGCATTTTCTTTCCAGCCTGTACAACCGGATGTAACGAGATAATACTTACCGTTGTATTTGAAAACAGCCGGAGCTTCACGTGCATCCTGATAATAATCATTCGTACGAACATAGTTTCTGGAAAACTCACCTGTAATTGCTGTGTAATCATCCGTTAACTTCTCAATATACAATGTCTGATTATTCTCATTGGAATGAATCAGATAACCCGTTCCGTCATCATCAACAAAGAGTGTCATATCACGTAAGTGATCGGTTGCCTTTGATGTGTTCGGGCGCTGGTCAGCTGATACAATATTTTCCTTTCCAATCGTCAAATCCGCTGTGCCAAGGAATTTAAACGGACCAACCGGTGAATCACTCACAGCTACTCCACCATCTGCCGAGCCGTATCCACCGTCATCCCAATGGAACCACATAACATAATTATTGTTTTTCTCATTGTAGATTACTTTCGGACGTTCTAATACCATGTTCCAGTTTAACTTCTCATACATTGCCTGTTTTTGTTCTGCCGTCAGATCACTGTACAAACCATTTAATGTATCCAAATCATGTTTGTTATACTGTTCAAACGAATATCTGTCCGTATAAGAAGTATAGGTAACCGGACTCTCTTCAGTTCCCGTTGCCTCTGTATTGGCTTTCGCAGCAGCAAATGCTGTCTGGAACTCCTCTGAGGATTCTTCTAAATACAATGGTGTATCTGCTGTAACTACACCTTCCGGATCCGTAAATACCGGATTATTAAACACCGGCAAAGCCACACCTTCATTCGTCCAGTTATACAAATCCGTAGACGAATAAACAGATGTACCTACCGCGATGTATCCATCTGTTCCACGATGTTCTCCATACCAGTAATACTTCTCGCTTACCGGATCCCACATCACACCGCCGCCATGTGCCTGGATTAACTCACCATCCGTATCTGTCCATGCTGTAAGCGGTGCAAAGTCGTTATACTTTGTATCTTTCTTTAATGCCTGAATCGTTTTTCCTACCTCGATATAAGCATCAATACGTTCCTCTGCTGTTCCTGAAGCAATGACAGCTTCTGTGCTTGTTATCACATCACTTGCTGACTCTGAGCCGATTGTTTTCAATTCATCTAATGCATTTGTCAATGCTGTAGCAGAAACCGAATCATAGGTATAAACTTTGATTTCCGCAATATTCATATAAGAACCCGGAACTGCATAGAAACGGATAAATCTGTATTCCGTATCATCATATACCGGCATAGAGGTAAAATCCTCCGTCGAAGGAGTACGATCAATCATACCCAGCTTTGTAAAATGCTCACCGTCTATAGAAGCTTCAAAATAACATCCAATACTGCGGGACACCTGGTCTGTTCTTGGCATGAATCTGATCATACCAATCTTTTGTGCCTGCGGATATTCTATCATCGTCCAGCCGGCACCGCCATCATATGCCGTACCCGTAGTCTCACCTGTCTCAGAATCTATCACATAATACTTCATATCAGGGGATGTAGCAACGTTTCCATCCCAAGCTTTTTTTGCCCCTGAGATATCGTCGCCTCCGGCTGTACCTGTATTGTCTGTAACGGTTCCTGTTGTATTATCCAATTGAACAAACTGCGCTACCGAATCATCTACTGTCTTCTGCAACACTAAATTACCCGACTCATCTAAAGCTAATGCCATATCCGTATTGGTAATTACAAACTTGTCTTTATTTTCTTCTGTTATATAACCATTACCTGTAAGAACAGTCGTGCCATTGTCATAGTCACTACCGCCGTTACCATAGGTAATAGTAACAACATCTGTTTCCTCATTCACAAACGTTGGTGTTGCTCCAAGAATAATCGGGCAACCGTCTTTTACAGTAATCCTGACATTGCCTCCAAACTGCATCGTATTGTCTAATCCAACACGGTTAGCAGTTGTACCAACATACAAATCACAGTTATTGTTTCCGTCAGAAGTAATCATACGAATATCAGCCGCCTGGTCATCTCTGCCCCAGTCATAACCAACTACCGCTACCTTAGCAGAAGAATTCGTAATCTCTAAGTTACCCATCATATGTGCCCATGCATACAGAGTAATTAAATAATCATCCTTTGTAGACTGACAGTTATCCAGTTTCAAAGTACTCGATTTATTGATGGTCATACGGTTTCCTTTTTTAATCTGTCTGCTGAAATTCTGCATGACAACCTGATCATTAATCTCAAGATGATAGTTGCCTTCTGCAAAAACTGCATCAAGTCCCGTACCATCAATGATGACATCATCTAACACCAGTTTCTTGGATGATGTATCAAACAATTGACTGATTGCTGCATTGGAGCTCTGCTCAGCGATTGATAACGTATGTGGTCCATCCTCATCAGATGTAATCGTTAAAGCCGCTGCGTTTGTATGTTTGCTGTAAGCAATCTCTCCATCTGCCAGCAAGGTAATCGTTCCGTCTGTCGCTGCAGTGGTAAATGCAGCGTATGCCTCCTCAAATGTTTCATATTGAGTACCTGCATACTCTGCTATATAAGTCTCGGCTTTTACAGGCATGGAAGTAACGATTCCTGATAAAGCCATCGCCACCGCTGTCACTATCGACAATATGGACTTTCCTATCCTTCTCTTCATTCAAATATCCTCCTGTCATTTGATCATCGACATCTATGTGTTTCTGTTCTGATTACAGCGTCCCCCTCATTGGAAACAGTAACGCAACCCGCTAAATATTCCCATCTCGAATTCACACCTCCATTTTTAGTTATTTAGCACAAAAACACATAGTCACTATGAAATAATTTTACCTTTTCTGCACAAGTTTACATAGCACCTTTTGTTGCTTTTATGTATCAAAGTGTGATGAAAAAATATATCGTTTGCCCGGTGGGCTGCCGCCGACTGCGGTGCCAGCCCACCGGGGCAAACAATATATTTTTCTAACAAAAGAAAGGGCCAGAGATTCTCTCTGACCCTTTCCGGTATTGTCTTATTCTTCACTTGTTGGAATCGTTAAATATAATTTCAATGCATCGACTGCTGTTACCTTTCCATCGCCATCATAGTCATATGCACTATTATCTTCCACCGTCTTCACACCGGAAGCTACATCAAGGATAGCTGAAGCATCAGCGATGTCAAGAACACCATCGTCATTTACGTCACCTTCTACGATCGCTCTCAAAACAAGATTCCCCTCTTCATTCATAACCAAACGATAGCCTTCGTTTGTAAGAACAATATGCTCTAACAAATCTTCTGTTACTGCTCCCTCGTTAGCACTCGTCATAACAACTGCACCATTCGTCGGATTCTCATAAGTAATCTTCATAACAGCGCCATCAGCAAAGGTTGGAGTTTTGAACAGTCTCAATGGATAATTTGCTACGGTAACATTCACAGTACCTGTATATGTTGTTGCAGCATATGCGATACGGTTATATTCTGCACTCACATAAAGGTCACAGTTTTTACCATCTGATGTAATACTCTGAACATCTGCCAATTCAGAATTTTTAGACCAGTCATAACCTATTACTGCTTTTGCAGCAGAAGAATTCGTAATATCCACGGTACCTGTTAAATGTGCATAAGAATATACTTCAAACAAATAGTTATCGGTAGCTGCACAATCGACCACTTTCAAGGTAGCACCACTATCGACTGTCATACGGTTACCTTTTTTGATGGTTCTGGTAAAGTTCTTCATCGTTACTTCGCCGCCAATCTGTAAATGATAACCACCCTGAGCAAAATATGCATCCAAGCCGGCACCATCTACATTGACGTTCACCAAACGAAGATATTTTTTATCAACATCAAACAGTTTCGCAATCGTATCAACATCGCCTTTGTCAGCAACGGTTAATGTATAAGGTCCGTTAGCATCTGATGTAATCGTCAGATTGCCGACACTTGTTACAGAATGAACTTCATAATCCAGTACTGCATCTTTCAATAATGTAATCGTGCCATCTGCTGCTCCGGCAACAAAAGCATCATAAGCTGCTTCAAAGGTCTCATATCCAACGCCGCCAAAGGTAGCAGCATATTCCGTTTCGGATTCCGATTTCATCACAAGATTGCCATCTTCATTTAATTCTAATACATAACCTTCGTTTGTTATAGTAAAGCCACTCATATTTTCTTCTGTAATATAGCCATTACCATATACCACAACTGTGCCATTGGCATAGAAATTACCGTTTGTACCATATGTAATCTTTAATACACTATCTTTTGAGAAAATTGGTGTACCATTCATATTGATACTATTACCATCTGCTATCGCAACTTTCGCATTACCATTGACAATCATGGTATTATCTACACCCATACTGCAACTGCCACCGGTAATATGGATATCACAATCATTTTTACCATCAGAGATAATATTTTTGAACCAGGAATTCGAACTGCTCGTATAACCAACAACAGCAACTTTTGCAGAACTGTCTTTCACTTCTAACGTACCCCAGGAACGTCCATATTGATTCATCTCCAGTAAGTAATCGTCTTCTGTTGTTACACAATTATTCAATGTTAACTGAGCTGCTTTTTCAATCTGCATTCGTTTACCTGTTTTAATCTGTCTGGTAAAGTTACTCAATGTTACATCATTAACGATATACAGGTTATAATCGCCTTTCGCAAAAATAGCATTGAGACTGTTACCATCTATATTCACATTATTCAATTCCAACTGAGATGTCGATACATCAAATAAAGCATCAATATCAGCACTTTCATTCTGCCCGGCAACTCTCAATGTATGAGGTCCGGTAGAATTCGATGTAACAGTCAATGCATAGGATAATGTATGAGTTTCATATGCAATCTCAGAATCCTGTAACAAGGTAATCGTACCGGTTGCTTCTGACTCTACAAATGCATCATAAGCATCTTCGAAACTGTCATATTCAATGCTATTAAAGACTGCTACAGCATCTGTTTCATCCAACTCATCATACACATTTTTTAATGTAGCGATAGCATCTGCGATCGTGTCATAATCTGCATTGTATGTTACTTCTTCTGCTGTACTGATTGCTGTGTTCAATGTAGCAACAGAATCAGATGAGTATAATGATTCATCGATATCACGACATTTCTGAATCAATGTATTTAAATCTTTTCTATTAGATGCAATCGTATCGAACTCATCTAGCGTCCATTCCGATGCCCAGTTTGCAGCTAATGTTTTATTCTCATCATCAATTATAATTGGCAGCCAATGATATTTGGAATAACGAAGAGAACCGGCTGACCAACGGTCACCCATATAGATAAAACAGCCTTCTTTTCCCTGAACCTGAAAAATACCAGTACTCTGCCCGCCAAAGGTTTTCGATGAATTCGGTCCAATTGCAAAGTTGGTTAAGTGATTATTCATCTGTTGGAAAGGACCTACATGTTGTAATGCCGCTTCAGATGCTTCATCTTCATAATCAATAATCAGACAATCAGCAGAGGCTACTCCACCTTCATTTGCAGCCCATCCGGAACAACCGGATGATATAATATAATATGTACCATTATGTTTTAAAATCGCCGGTGCTTCACGAGAAATACCAATAAAGTTTCTTGAAAAGTTTCCTGTAATGCCAGTATAGTCATCGGTTAACTCATCAATATAAAGTGTTTGGTTATCTTCATTGGAATGAAGAACATATCCCGTTCCGTCATCATCTACAAACAATGTCATATCACGAAGCATATCGGTCGCGCCACTGCTGGAAGATACTAATTCTTTTCCAACCGTGAGATCTGCTTTCCCGATATATTTGAAAGGACCGGTTGGCGAATCACTGACAGCAACACCGGCATCTGCCCAGGCATATTTGCCAATACGAATGCCTGTATCCTGTCCATCTAAATGGAACCACATCACATAGTTGTTATTCTTCGCATTATAAACTACTTTTGGTCGTTCCATAACCATATTGAAGCTTAACAAGCCATATAAATCGATTTTTTCCTGTGCTGTTAAATCATCATATAAACTATTTAATTCATCCAAATTATGTTTATTATACTGTTCAAAAGTATAATAATCTGTATATGTTACAAACTCTTCCCCATCTGCTTCTGTATTATTCTTAGCGGAAGCGAACGCTGTCTGATACGCATCTGATGATTCTTCCAGATACATAGGTGTATCCTCAGTAATCGTTGCGTCAGGATCTAGAAATTCCGGATTATTGAACACAGGCAGTGCGACGCCTTCATTCTTCCAGTTATACAGGTCAGTTGATGAATATACGGAAGTACCTATCACCGGAGTAGCATTCCATGTACTGCCATTTTCCGACCAGTTTTCTGTACCTTTGTGTTCTCCGTACCAATAGTATTTCTCCGATACCGGATCCCACATCACACCACCACCGTGAGCCTGAATCGTTACTCCTTCCGTATCTGTCCATACGGAATCCGGTGTAAAGGAATCATATTTCGTTGCCATCTGATATTTCTGAATCTCATTTTGAACCATGATATACGCTGAAATAATCTCATCTGGATTTTCACTCTCTACAGCCGCATCAACTACTGCAGTTACGCCAGAAATGTCAGAACCATCCACTGCAGCTAATTCCTGTAGTTCTGTATACACTGTATTCAATGCAGCAACAGGAACTGTGTTATATGTATACACCAGGATACTTGCAACATTCATATAAGAACCAGCTACTGCACAAAAGCGGACATACGAGTATTCGTTGTTATCATATACCGGAATCGTTGTATAGACACCTGCCGTAGGATTCTCATCTACAGAACCAAGCTTCACAAAGTTCTCTCCATCGGTTGAGGCTTCAAAAGAACAACCAATTATTCTGCTCGTATATTGTCCATCCTTATCGGATCTCGGACAGAATTCAATTTTAGCGATTCTTTGTGCCTGTGGGTACCGGATCATCGTCCATCCCGCACCGCCATCATATTCCGTACCGCTACCATCCGCTTTATTCTTCTTCAGATCAGGAAACGTTGAAGTATTACCGTCCCATGCCTTATCCGCATTGGACAACCCTTCTGACGAATCCGTGATGGTGGTACCAGATGCATTGTCCAACTGTGTATACGTGACAACTGCATCATCTGTTCCCTCTGCTTTGACTGATACACTTCCGACAATACTCGAAAACAACATCGATACCGCAAGCATATAAGACAAGACAGATTTGCATACTTTTCTCATCATGTTTCTCCTCCATTCATTTTACTTTGTTCATTTGTGAAAATATCACAAATGTTTATGCTTTTACAGTAATAGTTTACAATTTATCTACAAATATGAACATGATTTATCGTTACCAGTAGGGGTTAATATGTTGCAATAGACGCTAATGAATTGGTTTTATGAAACAAAAGGGCCGGAGAAAATCTCCGACCCTTTCCTATGGACTCTACCAAATATTGAGCACTCCCCAATTATTGTCAGATGACAAGTCCACAGCATCAACCGTTATACCACCATCATCATACGTAGTAATCGTTCCCGCTTCGACTGTTGAGCTTGTAATTAAATTTTGAACTTCAAACATTGTGCACTCCATTTGAGGAGTTACATATACTTTTTTCATATTTTATTACCCTCCTCACTTATTCTGCTGTAGCACTCAGAATCTTAACAACGTTCTCCTCAGTTGCATACTCTTCACCGAGCGCCGTTGCTACGTCATACATAGATTTTGTCTGAGCATCACCATATACAACGGTACTATCTGACATAACCATATATGGTCTCACTGTAAAGCTTGTCTTATAAAAGTTGCCATTAGCGGATGGAATGCCAATGAGCATTGCTGCATATTGCGTTGTATTAACACCTTCTACATAGTTCACAGTTGATTTTACCTGCGCTGCTTTTACAGTATAATCACCATACTCCACACCATCGGTCGCTGCGGCTATCGTTAATTCATTCGATCCAAGTACAACTGTTGGTATAATTAACGTACCATACTCTTGTACACCAGCTGTCCCGATATCTGCAACACTATGATTAATACGGGAAACGAAACGGAAACCTTCATCACCACTTAAACGAATGGAAGCACCTTCGAATGTAGTAACGATATTCTTATCTTGCAATACTAAATCACCATTATCATCCAATACTAGATTATATCCATCGTTGGCAAGTGCAATGCTAGCCTCAGAAAGCTTGCTATTACCATATACAACGACTGTTCCGTCAGCATATTCAGTACCATTCGTACCATATGTAATAGTAAAGGAACTATTCTCATCAACGAACGTTGGTGCAGCATTTAATATGAATTTATATGTTCCATCCTTCAATGTTGCTTTTACCGGACCTGTCACATTGAAATATCCATCAACACCTAAAGCCATATTTCCCTTTTCGGCTTGACCATAAATATCACAGCTATTATTGCCATCCGTAGATACATTTCCCAACCAGTTATTTGAGTGATAATTATATCCAATAACACCCAAATTAGCAGATGAATCTACAATATCAATAGTACCCCAAACACGACCATACTCTAAGATTTCAACTACATGATTATCTTCCGTGTTACAATTAACTAAATGTAATACGGAATTTTTATTTACGTATAAACCATTACCTGATTTAATCTGTTTTGAGAAGTTTGACATTGTTACATCATTTGTAAATTGCAAATGAGTATTCTTAGTTGTAGAATCAGAGAATTTCGTATCCAGATTTGTTCCATCAACCTTCACATCTTGTAAAATTAGTAAACGCAGAATAGCGAGTACCTCCAAAAATTAAGAGCCGCCTCACGGCA
>JBJELB010000039.1:0-2450 GCA_051878935.1 Lachnospiraceae bacterium
GCTGAAAAGAATATCATGAAGTATAAACCGGTCAGATCGGGAACCCTTTTTGAGCATGGTCTGATAGTAAGGGTATGCCTGCATGGGGTGTTCATTTCGGCAGCGACAATAGGGGCTTTTCAGACTGGAGTACATATGGACGGCTATGAGGTCGGAATGACGATGGCATTCCTGGTACTGGCGATTTCACAGCTGCTTCACGCACTGAACCAGCGCTCGAATACAGAATCTATTTTCTCGACCGGAAATGGGCATAATCCACACTTGTTTTATTCCATTGCAGGTTCTGCCCTTGTGCTGGCAATAGTTTTGCTAGTTCCATATTTCCGGACTGTGTTTAGTCTGACAATGATTACTGCAAAAGAATGGGGAGTGGTGGCACTGTATTCCGTACTCCCGTTAGCCGCAGTAGAATTAACGAAAGTATTTATTCGACTAACCAGGAAGAATTAATGAAAAGGATTAAGAAAATGGAAAACGGGAACAGAATGGGGGATTCATATGAATGAAATAAAAACACCGAAAAAACCAATTATCTTTTATTACGTGATTGCTTTACTGGTTCTGATGCTTATCAATTTCTGGCTGATACCCTATATGCTTCAGACACAAGTGAAAGAAGTAGATTATGGAATGTTCATGTCCATGATCGAAGAAAAAGATATCGGACGTGTGGAAATCCAGGATAACAAGATCCTTTTTACGGATAAGGAAGACAGTAAGGTCTATAAAACCGGTGTTATGAATGATCCGGAGCTTACGATGAGGCTGTATAGATCCGGTGCAAAATTTGCCAGTCAGATTATTGAACCCACATCCCCGTTTTTGAGCTTTCTTCTTACATGGATTCTTCCCCTGTTGATATTCTTTGGTATTGGGCAATACATGACTAAAAGAATGATGAAGAATGTTGGAGGGGGAAACTCCATGATGTTCAATATGGGAAAAAGCAATGCCAAAGTTTATGTGAAATCTTCCAACGGAATCAGATTTTCTGATGTTGCCGGCGAGGATGAAGCAAAAGAAAACCTGACGGAGATCGTGGAATACCTCCATAATCCTGGGAAATATAAAGAGATTGGTGCTTCCATGCCAAAAGGGATTCTGCTGGTAGGCCCTCCAGGAACAGGAAAAACGATGTTGGCAAAAGCAGTGGCTGGAGAAGCAAATGTACCGTTCTTTTCCATGTCTGGGTCAGAGTTTGTAGAGATGTTTGTTGGTATGGGAGCATCCAAAGTCCGGGATCTGTTTAAGCAAGCAAAAGAAAAAGCACCCTGTATTGTATTTATTGATGAGATTGACGCAATCGGAAAGAAGAGGGATGGACAGTTCGGCGGAAATGATGAACGAGAACAGACATTAAATCAGCTTTTGACAGAAATGGATGGTTTTGAAGGGAATAATGGTGTTATTATTCTGGCTGCTACCAACAGACCTGAATCATTGGATCCGGCATTGCTGCGTCCTGGCAGATTTGACAGGCGTGTCCCTGTGGAATTGCCGGATTTAAAAGGCAGGGAAGAAATTCTAAAAGTTCATGCGAAAAAGATAAAATTGGGACAGGATGTGGATTTCACAAAAATTGCCCGCATGGCATCCGGTGCATCTGGTGCGGAGCTTGCAAACATTGTTAATGAGGCAGCGTTACATGCCGTGAGGGACGGAAAAAGCTATGCAACCCAGGCAGATCTTGAAGAAAGTATCGAAGTGGTTATTGCAGGTTATCAGAAGAAGAATGCAATCCTTACGGATAAGGAAAAACTGATTGTTTCCTATCACGAGATTGGCCATGCTTTAGTAGCGGCGAAACAGACGCATTCTGCACCGGTACAGAAGATTACCATTGTTCCGCGTACATCTGGTGCACTTGGATATACGATGCAGGTGGAGGAGGGCAATCATTACCTGATGACAAAGGAAGAGATCGAGAATAAGATTGCGACATTTACCGGAGGACGGGCTGCAGAAGAAATAGTATTTGGTTCTGTTACAACCGGTGCTTCCAATGATATCGAGCAGGCCACGAAATTAGCTCGTGCGATGATTACGAGATATGGTATGAGTGACGACTTTGATATGGTTGCAATGGAAACGGTATCTAATCAATATCTGGGTGGAGATACCTCTCTTGCATGTTCAGCCCAGGTGCAGGCAAAAATTGATGAGCAGGTGATAGCACTTGTGAAGTCTCAGCACGAAAAGGCGATACAGATTTTGACAGATAATCGCAGTAAGTTGGATGAACTGGCGAACTTCCTGTACGAGAGAGAAACAATAACTGGAGAGGAATTTATGGAAATTTTGGAAAGATAATGTGAGACGAGAGGTGAAAACATGAAAGCATTGAAAAAAATAAAGTTGGATATGTGGATAAATGCAATCATGACGGTATTGATTGGAGTTTTATTCATAATAAAGCCATATGATTCATTTAAAGTGATTGCAGTGAT
>JBJELB010000040.1:0-53283 GCA_051878935.1 Lachnospiraceae bacterium
AGAGATCCCCGGGCCTTTTTTATTGTGTTTTTTCTGCTAAAGTCAACCGAAACGCAAAAGCCACGAACCCGCTATATATAAGCGGTCCGACCGTGTTCGGATAAGACTCATTTAGTGGAGCAGACGGGAGTCGAACCCGTGTCCAAGAATCTATTCCCTGTTCTTCTACTATCATAGTCAGTTATTTATGATTCCCGTCACATCCCGAAAACTGACATCCTGAATGATCCGGTAGCTTCATAAATCTATTACCTGCGCAAAGCTTAACAGATAATGTTCCCCGTCTGATTTGATGCCTGTTACTTAAACAACGAGCGATTTAAGGCAGACAGCTGCCATTAGGCAGCGCAAACTAAACTATCGTTAGCGTTTAAATTTAATTTTGTGATTTGACGCATCACCTGCGGATAGCTTCACCAGCTGCAAAACCCCTGTCGAAACCATTACTGCCCCTGATTTATCAAGAAACACGCTATATCATAGAGCATTCTCTAGATTTTTGCAAGTTCTTTTTTGTTAGAACGATAAAGTTTAAATACGTAATACTTTTTATTATTATCATCATAATAATCATATGCATACTGGAAATAAAATACATCATATTAATACATCGTCGAATGAATACCTGAACGAATTTCTTTTACAATCTTTTTCAGATATGGTTTATAATTCTCATTCGGACGTACATAATAATATGCGGTTGTCGAATCAATCGCCTCTGTGGCTATCAATCGTGGAAGTGTTGGTGTCCAAGTATTATAAGATTTCGCCTTTGTTTTTACCTGTTGCACCAATTGCTCAGGATGTCTACCCAGTTGTTGCGCTGAGACAGTGAGCGGATTGATGCACAACGCAGGCAAAACCAGGAACATCATCAGAATACATTTTTTCATTAATCCAGATTCCTAACTTTAAAGTCTCTTTGTGCCTCTCTTAACTGGTCCTTCTTTGCTATATCGGCTCTCTTATCATATAACTTCTTACCTCGTGCCAGACCAATTTGAAGTTTGACATACTGACCCTTAAAATAGACTTTCAGAGGCATAATCGTATAGCCTTTGATGTTTGATTTTTGTGAAAGCTTCATGATTTCTCCCTTATGAAGCAGTAATCTGCGTGTACGCAGCGGGTCTTTGTTAAAAATATTTCCATGCTCATATGGATTAATATGCATTTGGTGAATCCAGACATTCCTATCCGAATCAATCGATATAAAGGATTCCTTAATGCTGCATTTTCCCTGGCGTAATGACTTGACTTCCGTCCCAGCCAGGCTGATTCCGGCCTCATACGTATCCTCAATAAAATAATCGTGATATGCTTTCTTATTGTTCGCAATTAAGCGATCCTGCATTTCCTTTGCCATATCATCACCGTTTCCTCTCATAGATTTCAAAATCAATGGTCTTCATTTCCATATCAACTCCGATTACACGAATCGTCACCGATTGTCCCATTTTATATTCCTTGTGAGTGTGTTCTCCTATCATAACATATCTCTGTGGATCATAAAAGTAGAAATCATCATCCAGCGTGGAGACATGCACCATGCCTTCTATTGTATTCGGTAATTCAACAAAAAATCCCCATTGTGTCACACCGGATATCATTCCTTTGTATACCTGACCGAGACGTTCGGACATGTATTCTACTTTTTTCATTTTTATCACTTCACGCTCTGCCTCTTCAGCCCTGCGCTCTAAAGCACTGGAATCTTCTGCAACTTTAGGAAGAATTGCCTGATAGTGTTCCAGCCGTTTCTGACTGTAATCACCATGCAACAATTCTTTGATGATTCTGTGAATCTGTAAATCAGGATACCGCCGAATCGGTGATGTGAAATGAGTATAAAATTTTGCCGACAAGCCAAAATGTCCGATATTATTGACCGTATATTTTGCCTGTTTCATAGAACGCAAAGCAATTCGACTGATAAATGGTTCTTCCGGCGTCCCTTCTATTTTCGCTAATAGTTTCTGAATCTCTTTCGGATGAATTTCGTCTTTTGAGGACTTTAAAAAATAACCGAAATTCTGGATCAATACTTTTAATGTCTGAATCTTCTCTTCATCCGGAGCTTCATGCGTTCGATAGAGAAAAGGAACTTCCTGCCAGTAGTAATCCTCCGCAATCGTTTCATTTGCAAGCAACATAAAATCCTCAATGATGAGATGCGCTGCATTCCGTTCATAAGGTGCAATATAGGTTGGAAAGCCCAAATCATCCAGTTCTATCTTCGTTTCAGGAAAATCAAAATCGATTGAACCGCGTTTCTGTCGCTGTTGGCGTATAATGCCTGACAATTCATACATCAGTTCAAACATCGGAACCAGTTCCAGATATTTTTGCGACTCCTTCTGATCGTGGTCAATGATAATCCTTTTGACAGAATCATAGGTCATGCGACGGTTGACACGGATGACACTTTCACACACCTCATGGTCAAACACCTCACCCTTTCCATTGATTCTCATAATACAGCTTAATGCCAGACGGTCGACACCTTCATTTAAAGAACAGATTCCATTCGACAGCTGATGCGGGAGCATCGGAATCACTCGATCCAGCAAATACACACTGGTACCTCGTTTTCTTGCCTGTCTGTCCAATGGAGAATTTTCCCTGACATAATGGGTAACATCCGCAATATGGACTCCCAGCTCATATCCCTCTTCTATACGCCTGATGGTAATGGCATCATCCAAATCTTTTGCATCCGCACCGTCAATCGTAACCGTATCCCAGTCACGCAAATCACGGCGCAGAGAAATCTCTGAAGAATCAATCTCATCCGGAATCGACCTTAACTGTTCTTCCACTTCATCCGGAAAGGCAATCGGAATCTGATATACTTTCACTACAGATAAGATATCTACTCCCGGATCATCAATATGCCCCAGGACCTCCTGAATCTCGCCAACCGGATTGTGATGATCATCACCATAATCAACAATATTTACCACTACCTTATGTCCGGCAACCAATCCTTTACATGCTTCAGCAGGTAAATAAATGTCCTTGGAGAAACGCAGATTATCCGGAATAACAAAACCATAGTTTTTGCATGGATCAAAAGTTCCTACGATCTCAGTATAACCCCGTTCCAGCACCTCCAGAATAACGCCTTCCATCCGTTTCTCATTGGTTGCTTCCGACACGATCTGACAACGTACTATATCATTGTGAAATGCCTGATTAACATTCGCTTCTGCAATATATACGTCCTGCTCCAATTCATCGGATTTTACAAACCCAAAACCTTTGATATTAGAAACAAACGTACCAGTTATGATAATAGGTTCCATAAATATCCACCTCCCATATTTTTATTAACAATCTGTCGTTCTCCCCGGTGGTGTGGCTCTGACTGCGGTGCGTATCTGGTTTTTCGCTGACACCCCGGTTTGTAGAAAGACATGCACTCCGGTTGACAAGTTGGCTCATAAGGCGCGTAATAAAGCGTGATGGACATGGAGTGCCATGTCTTTCTTAAACCGGAAAACGGTGCAAGAAAAACCAGATACGCACCGCAGTCAGAGCCCACCACCGGGGTGAACAACAGATTTTCAATAAAAAATAAGCTGTCACAGATATTGGTACCGTAACAGCTTATCATAAAATCTTATTTTATAATTCCAAAGCTCAATAATGCAGCAATCACTACAAAGAGAATTCCCAGAATTCTGGTAGTCATCTCAAGCTTGCCCTCCATAGAGCGTCCTTTATTCTTGCCCCAATATGTGTCTGCAATTCCACTAATCGCACCCGGCATACCGGCAGAACGTCCTTCCTGCATTAAAACGATCACTGTTAATATAACTGCAACGACCAAGTATATAATTGTCGTAACTAATTGCAATGTTGACATACCTCACACCTCCTAAACTCACTTAGGAGATTATAACACACTCACACATTGAAAGCAAGACAAATTTTCATCTCTTAGAAAGTGCGTTGATTCCTAAATAGTTTGCCTGTTCACCTAATGTCTCTTCTATTCTTAACAGCTGATTATATTTCGCTACCCGATCTGTTCTGCATGGTGCTCCGGTTTTGATTTGTCCGCAGTTTAATGCAACTGCTAAATCAGCAATCGTTGTATCTTCTGTTTCTCCGGAGCGATGGGAAGCAATGGCTGTGTATCCGGCCTTTTGAGCCATTATAATAGCATCAATCGTCTCTGAAATGGTTCCGATTTGATTTAGTTTAATCAAGATTGAATTCGCACAGTGTTCATCGATTCCTCTCTTTAATCTTTCCGTATTGGTAACAAATAAATCATCCCCAACCAATTGTACTTTCTTACCCAATCGCAGTGTCAGCAATTTCCAGCCTTCCCAGTCTTCCTCGTTCAATCCATCTTCAATGGATACCAGCGGATACTTTTCACATAAAGATTCGTATAATGCAATCATTTCTTCGCTGTTTCTCATAACAGCAAATGACTTTGTATCCGGTTGCAGAATCCGATTGGTATCCTTTGATAAAACTTCAGTTTCGCCGGAAAAATAATACATTCCCGAATTTTTCTCGTATAATTCTGAAGCCGCTGCATCCATAGCAAACACAATATCTTTACCACAGATATATCCGGCTTCACTGACGGCTTTGGTCAGATATTCAAATACTTCAAACGCATCCTTTAAATTCGGAGCAAATCCTCCTTCGTCGCCTACAGCAGTTACCTTTCCATCGTTTTCTAATATTTTCTTTAAGCAATGATAAATTTCTGCTCCCATTCGCAATGCTTCTTTTAACGATTTGGCACCTACCGGCATAATCATAAATTCCTGAAAATCAACGGTGTTCTTTGCATGGGCACCACCATTTAAAATGTTCATCATAGGCACCGGCAGAACATTTCCTGTCTGATTTCCTAAAAACTCATAAAGTGAAAGTCCTTGTGAGGAAGCTGCTGCATTCGCTGTTGCGATGGATACCGCCAATATCGCATTCGCTCCTAGTTTCGACTTATCTTTTGTTCCGTCTTCCGTCAGCATGAGATGATCAATTTTATGAAGATTAACTGCTTCCTTTCCAATCAACAGCTTTTCGATTGTTTGATTGATATGATTGACTGCTGTTTCCACACCTTTACCCAAATATCGTTTTTTATCACCATCACGTAATTCCAGCGCTTCAAACTCCCCTGTGGATGCACCACTTGGTGCAATTCCTCTGCCGATTGAACCATCAGCCAGATGTACTTCTGCCTCTACCGTCGGATTTCCTCTCGAATCCAACACTTCTCTTCCAATCACTTTTATGATTTTGCTATCGTTCATATTTTCCTCCAAAAAAATGCTTCTTAAATTTTCATTCAAGAAGCATTTTTCCCATATCATTCAATTTTTATTCTCTTTCGGAAAATCGAACATATATCTTATTTAAAATAAGCAACACCGGATTCGAAGATCATCTGGTTCTGATTACCACTGATATTAATAGCAACATTATCACCGATACGCTCTGAATGTGCCATCTTACCAAGCACACGTCCATCAGGACTGGTAATACCCTCAATTGCCGCATAGGAACCATTTGGATTATAATCCTCATCCATAGTAGGGTTACCGTTAATATCAACATATTGAGTTGCAACCTGTCCATTGGCAAACAACTGATCAATCCACTCCTTACTTGCTACAAAACGACCTTCTCCATGAGAAGCAGGAACAGAATATACACCGCCCAATTCTGCTAATTGTAACCAAGGAGATTTATTGGTAACAACCTTCGTATAAACACTCTTACTAATGTGACGACCAATGCTATTCATCGTCAAAGTAGGAGAATCTGATTGAAGAGAAGTGATTTCACCATATGGAACCAGGCCAAGTTTAATCAATGCCTGGAAACCATTACAAATACCAAGTGCTAATCCATCACGCTCCTGTAAAAGTTTCGTTACCGCTTCTTTTAACTTCTCGTTCCGAAATGCTGTTGCAAAGAATTTTGCAGATCCTTCCGGTTCATCACCGGCACTAAAACCACCAGGGAACATAACGATTTGTGCCTGATTGATTGCTTTCTCAAATGCTTCTACCGAATCACGGATACCCTGTTCTGATAAATTGTTAAATACAATTGTCTGAACATTTGCACCTGCCCGCTCGAATGCTTTGGTACTATCATACTCACAATTTGTACCAGGGAATACCGGTATAAATACATTTGGTTTTGCCACTTTATTTTTACAAATATAGATTTCCTTTGTGTCAAACAGTTTTGTTTCCATTGGAATCTGTTCCACACCGGACTTCGTAGGGAATACTTTTTCCAATTTACCTGTCCATGCATGCAACGCTTCTTCCATTGATACAACGGAGCCACAAGCAACAAATTCCGGTTTCTCTGTCACAACACCAATCACACGATAAGGAACGGTTACTTTCTCTAAGTCTTCCGGTGCAATCTCGAAAACAATGTCACCATAAGCTTTCTTTAGCAGTTCCTCAGCAGTTAACGCATCATCGACCGTAATACCAAGCTGGTTACCAAATGCCATTTTACTCAGAGCCTCAATCAAACCACCAAAGCCAACTGCATAGGCAGAAGCAAAGATATGCTGATTCATCATATGATAAACAGCATCATATAATCCTTTTACCTGTTCATAAACCGGTAAATCATAGGAATCCCGTTCAACGGAAACCTGAATCAATATATTACCCGGTTTCTTTAATTCCGTAGTAACTACATTTTTCCCATCCGCTACATCTACTGCAAAAGAAACTAAAGTAGGCGGAACATCAATATCATTAAAGGTTCCGGACATACTGTCTTTTCCACCGATACTTGGTAAACCAAATCCTATCTGTGCGTCATAGGCACCAAGTAATGCAGCTAATGGTTCACCCCATCGTTTTGCATCCGTACCGAGACGTTTGAAATACTCCTGGAAAGTAAAGCGAATCTTACTGTAATCTCCACCGGAAGCAACAATCTTAGCCATAGAGTGAAGCACTGCATAAACGGAACCATGATAAGGACTCCAGGAAGACAAGTAAGGATCAAATCCATAACTCATCATCGTAACGGTATCTGTTTTACCATGCAATACAGGCAGTTTTGCAATCATCGTCTGAATCGGAGACAACTGGTATTTACCACCATATGGCATCGTAACCGTGCCCGCTCCAATCGAACTGTCGAACATTTCAACCAGGCCCTTTTGTGAGCAGACATTCAAATCGGATAACGTTGACAGCCATGTTTCTTTTACATCCGATATCTCCTGTTTCTGTTGCAGATAATTCTCTTTCTCATCCGGCATTGTTACTACAACGTCCGTTTCCTGATGTGCACCATTGGTATCCAGGAATGCACGATTGATATTGACAATCTCTTTATCACGCCAAATCATTACAAGACGTGGCTCATTCGTTACTTCTGCAACAACCACTGCTTCCAGGTTTTCTTCTGCAGCATAGGCCAGCATCTGATCCACATCTTTTGGATCAACTACCACAGCCATACGTTCCTGCGACTCAGAAATCGCTAATTCTGTTCCATCCAAACCGGCATATTTCTTTGGTACTTTATCCATATAGATACGAAGTCCGTCTGCCAACTCACCGATTGCAACCGATACGCCGCCGGCACCGAAGTCATTACACTTCTTGATCAATTTACTTACTTCCTCGCGACGGAACAGACGTTGAATCTTTCTTTCGGTTGGTGCATTACCCTTTTGTACCTCAGCACCACACGTATGGATAGATTCCTCTGTATGAACCTTGGAAGAACCGGTTGCTCCACCACAGCCATCACGTCCTGTTCTTCCACCTAACAAGATGATGGAATCTCCGGGATCGGAATTCTCACGAATCACGCAGCGGCGTGGAGCTGCACCCATAACGGCACCGATCTCCATACGTTTTGCCACATAATTCGGATGATAGAGTTCTTCTACTTTACCGGTAGCAAGTCCAATCTGGTTACCATAAGAGCTGTAACCATCTGCTGCTCCGTTAACCAGTTTTCTCTGTGGCAGTTTTCCCGGCAGAGTATCTTTCAGGGATACCGTAGGGTCTGCCGCACCGGTAACGCGCATCGCCTGATATACATACGAACGACCTGACAATGGATCGCGAATCGCTCCACCTAAGCAGGTAGCCGCACCACCGAACGGCTCAATTTCCGTCGGATGATTATGCGTTTCATTTTTAAAGCTTACAAGCCATTCCTCTATCTCTCCATCAATTTCCACCGGAACAACGATACTGCAGGCATTGATCTCATCAGACTCTTCCATATCATCTAACTTGCCTTCTTTTTTCAGCTTACGCATCGCCATAAGGGCTAAATCCATCAGACATACAAATTTATCATCACGTCCGGCAAACAGTTCTTTGTGTGTTGCGAGATAATCCTGATAACTCTTTTCAATTGGTGCTTTATAATATCCATCTTCAAACGAAATGGATTTTAACTCTGTCGAAAACGTTGTATGACGGCAATGGTCGGACCAATAAGTATCCAACACTCGAATCTCCGTCATAGATGGGTCGCGTTTTTCTTCCTTTGCAAAATAATTTTGAATATGAAGAAAATCACGGAACGTCATTGCAAGTCCTAAAGAATCATACAGTTCTTTTAACTCTACTTCTTTCATAGCAGTAAAGCCATCAAAGATCATCACATCCTCCGGCTCTTCAAATCTTTGCTGCAGCGTTTCAGGCTTTGCACTGTCTGCAACACGGGAATCCACTGGATTAATACAATAATCCATAATCCGCTGCATATCCTCTGCACTCAGATTTCCTCTTAAAACATAAACAGTAGCCGATGCAACCGTAGGATCTTCTTTCTCATTCAACAAACGAAGACACTGCTGTGCGGAGTCAGCTCTCTGATCAAACTGTCCCGGTAAATACTCTACATAAAATACCTGCTCCTGCTCAGACATTGGAAATGTTTCTTCATAGATCGTATCAACAGGAGGTTCAGAAAAAATGGTTGTTAATGCCTTCTGATAAGTATCATCAGAAATATTCTCTACATCATAGCGGATGAGAATACGGACACCATCCAGCCTGATTCCTAAATAATCTTTCACTTCTGACAACAATTCTTTTGCCTTAACCGCATATTCCGGTTTCTTCTCAGCATACACTCTTCTAACTAGACTCATAATGACAATTCCTTTCGTATGATTCGATGATTTCATACATTATACATAATATAAAATAAAAAAGCAATTCTAATCTGAAAAGATAAGGAAAGACCTTGCTTTTTCAAACAGATTTTAGTATAGTGGTTTTATCACAATAGAAAGTAATGAGGGACACAATATGCATCATGATCATGAATGTGGTTGTGGTTGTGGACACGACCATGAACACGAAGAACCGACTGTAACATTAACATTAGAGGATGACACAGAGATTATTTGCGACGTAATCGCAATTTTCCCTGCCGGAGACAAGCAGTATATCGCCCTTCTTCCACAGGACAGCGACGATGGAGAAGTTTTCTTATATCGTTTTGTTGAACTGGAGAACGATGAAGTTGACTTACAGAACATTGAAGATGATGAAGAATACGAAATCGTTGCTGATGCTTTTGATGAATTATTAGACGAAGAAGAATTTAACGAAATGGAATAAGAACGAAAACGGATTATCACCTTGATAATCCGTTTTTTGGAGGATAAACAATGAAAGACTTTCAGGCACCACAGCATATTGGTTTTATCGGTCTTGGGCTGATTGGAGGATCCATCGCAAAAACAATTCGCAAACAATATCCGGATTGTATGATTGCTGCATATGACACCGATGTGGCTGCTTTACATACTGCACTCCGTGACGGATGCATAACGCAAATTGTGACATCGATTGAACAGGACTTTTCCGATTGTGATATCGTTTTTTTGTGTACTCCGGTACATTATAATATTGAATATCTGACACGAATGAAAGCTTCTTTAAAGGATACCTGTATTTTAACCGATGTAGGAAGTGTGAAATCGGACATTTGCGAAGCAATTACCCAGTTAGGAATGGATGGCACTTTTGTCGGGGGACATCCCATGGTTGGTTCTGAGAAGTCCGGTTACCGGGCATCGAGCAGTCAGTTATTAGAAAATGCATATTATTTTCTAACCCCAACTGCAAATACAAATGCTGTCCATTTAGACTATATCAAACATTTTATCGAAACATTAGGAGCCATATCGGTTATTTTTACACCGGAAGAACATGATCAGATGACTGCTTCCATCAGTCACATTCCACATATTATCGCATCCGGTCTGGTGAATCTGGTACGAAAGAAAGACGATGAACACGGTACACTGAAAATGCTGGCAGCAGGAGGCTTTAAAGATATCACACGCATCGCCTCTTCTTCTCCTACGGTCTGGCAGCACATCTGTTTCAGTAATCCAACAAACATATGTCATCAGATACAGGACTTTATTGATGAGCTGTCAAGCGTCAAAACAGCAATCGAACAGAAGGAAGAACAGGTAATTTTTGATTATTTTCAGGAAGCATCCATTTATCGGGATTCCGTCCCGAACAAAACAACCGGTGTGATTTCCAAAGTGTACGAAGTATATGCGGATATTGCCGATTTACCCGGCGAGCTGGCGAAAGTCACTGCTTTGCTGGCACACGACGAAATCAGCATCAGCAATATTGGTATTGTCAACAACCGCGAATATCAAAACGGTGCATTACGCATCGAACTACGCGATCATTCCAGCAGGAATCAGACCATCGATTTATTAACAGAAAACGGCTATCACGTATTTTCAACGAAACAGGAATAGAAAGGCAGATATTATGAAATTTACAAAGGTTACTCATTTACAGGGCACCGTAACAGTACCCGGTGACAAATCAATCTCCCATCGTGCTGTTATGTTCGGTTCCCTTGCGAAAGGAACGACCACCATTCAAAACTTTTTACAGGGAGCAGATTGTCTCTCGACCATTGATTGTTTTCGAAAAATGGGAATCGTCATTGAAAACCATGGTTCGGAAGTCATCGTTCACGGAAAAGGGCTTCATGGCTTATCGGCACCAACAGAACAGTTAGACGTAGGAAACAGCGGAACGACGACACGCCTGATATCCGGCATATTAAGCGGTCAGTCATTTACTACATCCTTAAATGGTGATGCTTCGATTCAGTCACGCCCTATGAACCGTATCATCAAACCTCTGACGATGATGGGTGCAAAGATACACAGTCTCAAAGATAACGGATGTGCTCCGCTGGAGATTCAGCCATCTGTCCTTCACGGCATACACTATGACTCACCGGTCGCTTCAGCACAGGTAAAATCATCCATTCTTCTGGCCGGATTATATGCAGAAGGAAAAACATCTGTCACGGAACCATATCTGTCCAGAAATCATACTGAGCTCATGTTAAAAGGATTCGGTGCTGATCTTACATCGGAAGGAACTACGGCAACAATTACACCTGGAAACGAATTGTATGCACAGGATATCATGGTACCGGGAGACATCTCTTCGGCTGCATATTTTATTGCAGCAGGCCTGATTACGCCCCATTCGCACATCACGATTCAAAATGTCGGTATTAATCCGACAAGAGACGGTATCATTGAAGTATGCCATAGGATGGGTGCTGACATCACACTGTCGAATCACCATGAAGAAGGCGGGGAACCTGTGGCAGATATTACTGTCCGCACCTCGAATCTCCACGGATGTACGATCGAAGGCAGCATCATTCCTCGTTTGATTGACGAGATACCAATCATCGCCGTACTGGCATGCTTCGCTGAGGGAACTACCATCATTAAGGATGCACAGGAACTGAAGGTAAAGGAATCCAACCGGATTGATGTTATGGTTCATAATCTGTCATTGATGGGCGCTGCTATCACGGCAACCGATGACGGTATGATCATTGAAGGCGGCAAAGCTCTGTCCAGTGCTGTGATAGACAGTAAGTTGGATCATCGTATTGCAATGTCCTTTGCTATCGCCGGTATCAATGCAGAAGGCGAAACCGAGATAAGAAATGCTGACTGCGTCACTATCTCCTATCCTGATTTTTATCATGATTTGCATGCGCTAACAGATTAACCCCCAGAGCATTTTCCTATTTTTTGCGTTCGTATTTATAAAAATAATATTCTAAATCAAAATAGGTATGTTCCTCACTGTCAGCGGTCACTTCCCAATCATCCATCTCATCCAGATTCGGGAAGTAAGTATCCGCCCGGTACGCATAATCGATCCTGGTCACATGTGCCACATCACAATATGGCAACAGCATGCGATAGATACTCTCACCACCTATCACATAGACATCTTCTGTATCATACTTTTCCAATTCTTTCATCAGTTCTTCTTCGCTGTGAACAATCACAGCACCCTTAACTTCATAATCCGGGTCTCTTGTCAGAACAATATTAGTTCTTTTGGCAAGAGGCATCCCGTTCGGAAAGCTTTCTAACGTTTTTCGTCCCATAACTACCACTTTACCGGTTGTTGTTGTTCGAAAGAACTTCATATCTTCGGGAATGCTTACTAACAGTTTATTATCGAGACCTATGGCCCAGTTTTTATCTACAGCAACGATCAGATTCATATCTATATTTCTCCTTCTTAAATCGCAACCGGAATATTCTTTATCTGCTCTCCGGTTACATAATCTTCCACTGTAATATCATCCGTAGTAAATTGGTAGAAATCCTTGACATCCGGATTTAAATGAAATTTCGGAGCCGGATAAGTAGGACGTTTGATTAACTCCTTGATAATATCGATATGCCGGTCATAGATATGCGCATCGGCAATAACGTGAACCAGTTCCCCCGGAACCATATCGCACACCTGTGCTAACATATAAACTAATACGGCATATTGTACCACATTCCAGTTATTTGCAGCTAAGACATCCTGGGAGCGCTGATTCAGAATCGCATTTAACCGGAGTTTATCACTCTTCCCATCTTTTGTAACATTAAATGTTACACTGTATGCACAAGGATAGAGATTCATCTCATGCAAATCTGCATGAACATAAATATTCGTCATAATTCTACGGCTATATGGATTGTTCTTCAAATCATAAATAACACGATCCACCTGATCCATCATTCCCTCTTTGTACTGATGTTTCACTCCGAGCTGATAACCATACGCTTTTCCGATCGAACCGTTCTCATCTGCCCAGCTGTCCCATATATGTGCCTTTAAATCGTGAACGTTATTAGACTTTCTCTGCCATATCCACAGCATTTCTTCTGTCGCTGTCTTAATTGCTGTCTTCCTTAATGTTATGGCCGGAAACTCTTTCGAAAGATCGTAACGGTTCACAACTCCAAATTTTTTTATCGTATATGCAAACGTGCCGTCTTCCCATTTGGGACGAACCTTTTCTCCCTCCGTGCTACATCCGTTTTCTATAATGTCCTTACACATGCTTATAAACACTTCGTCAGCGTAACTCATTTCTCTTCCTCCATTCATTGTATTGACCATAGTTTATCCTATCTTTTATTCTTTTTCAACTCTCACATGCTGAATCAAAGGTGTATTTTCATCAATCGGTAATAGTTCAAAGCCCTGTTCCTTCAATTGTCTGATCAAATCAGGCAAAGCTTCGATGGTATTATGACTCGTATTTAAATCATGCATCAGAATCATTGCAGTATTAAGGTTCGCAGTATCCTTTACTATCTTTTTATTTAATTCAGCCGGAGATACTCCATAGGTAACCGCATCTTCATTTAAAGCGTTCCAGTCATAGTAACGAATATCATGCTGATTCAAATACGAAATCAGTTCTTTCACCGGAACCTTGCTGACAGAATTACTGCTTCCGCCAGGGAAACGATAGTACTTGACATCAACGCCGGTGATATCCAACAAGAGCTGATGCAGCTCCTCTAAATCTTTGATCCAGGCCTCTTTGGAAGCATAGATCTTATCATAATCATGACGATAGGCATGCATTCCCAGTGTATGTCCTTCTTCCACGATACGCTTATAGTACTGCTTCGAACAGGCATCCGTTTTTCCAATAACAAAAAAAGTAGCCTTAACACCATTCTCTTTTAGTACATCTAAAAGTTCTCCTGTGTTAAGGCTTGGGCCATCATCAAATGTTAAATATGCCCGTTTCGGCTGACTCTCATTGGACACTTCCACAGCGGATTGCATCTGCTGCATGACCTCAGCCTTTTTCTTCTGCAGACTGTTCCCATAAACATAGGAAACAAAAGCAAGCTGTAACAATATCACAACCGCTGTTACCTGTATTCGTAATATTCCAGACTTCATGGACAACCTCGTTATCCTTCTTAGTCTATTATATTCTCTATTCTTATAATCTTGCCAATTCTTTATACTGATCTTTCAGAGCCGAATAAAGTTTTTTATAAATATGATGGAAATCATTGTATTTTACTGTATGTTCTTCTATTGGTTGATTTGACTGGTCAGGGCTGATAAATTTATCACAAGCTGATTCTACACTTTCAAACAGACCTGCTCCGACACCGGCAAGAATCGCAACGCCCAATGCCGGTCCTTCCTGCTGTCTGACTGTCTTGACATCACAATCGTACATATCCGCCAGCATCTGTCTCCATAACGGACTCTTTCCGCCACCGCCACAGGCCATCATCTCCTGAACATGAATTCCCATCTCGTTTAAGATATCATTGCAATCCTTCAATGAGTAGGAAACACCTTCCATAACGGCACGCACAAAATCCGGTTTCTTATGAATCGCCGAAATTCCAAAGAATACACCCCGACAGTCCGGATCAAGATGAGGAGTTCTCTCACCCATCAAATATGGCATATAAATCAGTTTGTTACTTCCCACTGGTGATTGAGCCGCATCACGGTTCATCAAATCGTATGGGTCACAGCCCTGCTTCTGTGCCTCTGCCATATAATCCTGACAGAAATTATTGCGAAACCAGTTCAGAGACAAGCCTGCTGCCTGGGTGACACCCATCACATGCCATGCTCCCGGAACTGCACAGCAACATGTATGTACACGTCCTTTCGGATCAATCGTTACTTTACTGCTATGTGCAAATACAACACCGGAAGTACCGATGGTAGTAAACGCTTTTCCGTCACGCACAATACCGGTACCAACTGCAGCAGCCGCATTATCACCGGCACCACCCACAACAACCGTATCCGCAGACAAGCCTGTCATCGCAGCGATGTCCTCTTTCACCGTACCGGTTACTTCACAGGATTCATAAACTGTGGCAAGCATACTCATATCAATACCCAGTTTTTCACATACTTCCTCAGACCAGCAGCGATTCGGAACATCCAATAACTGCATACCGCTTGCATCCGACACCTCAGTAGCAAATACACCGGTCAAAATATAACGGATATAATCTTTCGGAAGTAAAATATGTTTGCACTTTGCATAGATTTCAGGCTCATGATTCTTTACCCACAGGATTTTTGCAGCTGTCCATCCTGTTAATGCAGGATTCGCTGTAATTTCAATCAGACGCTCGCGTCCAATCTTCTCATTCATCTCATCAACTTCCCGGGCCGTTCTCTGATCACACCAGATAATCGATGGACGTAATACATCACCGTTCTCATCCAGCATAACCAGTCCGTGCATCTGACCGGAAAGGCCGATTCCTTTAATATCAGCACCGGATGCTCCGGCGTCTTTGATCACCTTTGTTAATGTCTCTAACGTTGCATCCCGCCAGTCTTCCGGCTTCTGCTCTGCCCAGCCGTTTTGTGGCTGATACATAGGGTATTCCTTTGATGCAGATGCAATCACATTACACTGTTCATCAAACAACACCGTCTTAGTAGCACTTGTACCGATATCAACACCAATTAAATAATTCATAAACCCCTGCTCCTTTTCTCATCTCTCATTTTTAATCATCTCTTCTTCCGAAGAGTAAAAGCAATCGTAACAATTGCAAAATAGATGATGCCGCTGCTGCAACATACGTCAAAGCTGCTGCACGCAGAACCTTTTCACTTCCTCTTAATTCGGAAGAATCCAGTATTCCATATTCCCTTAACTGACGCAAAGCACGACCTGAGGCGTTAAACTCCACCGGCAAGGTGACCAATTGAAAAGCAACTGCAAGGGAAAACATGATAATACCAACATGAATCAATACAGAATTAAAGCTTAGTATGATTCCAAGTATGATAATCGGCCAGGCAAGGTTCGAACCGAGATTGGCAACCGGAACTAATGCACCACGCAGACGCAATGGGACATATCCGTTTGCATCCTGAATGGCATGTCCACATTCGTGTGCCGCAACACCAATCGCTGCAACGGAACTGCTGTTATAAACAGAATCCGACAAACGCACTGTCTTAGTGCGCGGATCATAATGGTCAGTCAGCTTTCCGGAAACTCGCTGTACCGTAACATCCGTGATTCCGGCATCTCTCAGAAGCTGTAATGCAACATCCCGACCGGTCATTCCGGAAGCGCTCTTTACTTTGGAATACTTCGAGTAGGTCATATTCACTTTCGTTGATGCGAGCAATACCAGCACAGCACCTATCAAAACTAACAGATACGTTGGATCATAATAATAATACATAGGCTATTCCTCCCAGTTATGATATACCTCCTGCACATCATCCTCATCCTCTAACAGATCCAGTGTTTTCTGAAGATTTGCAATATCCTTTTCGTCTGTAAGAGTCACATAGGTCTGTGGAATCATTGTCACTTCAGCACTTACCATAGGGATATTCTGTTTCTCTAACTCTTCTCTTACCTCACTGAATGTATCAGGATCTGTAATGATTTCAAAGCTGTCATTTTCTTCGATAAAATCTTCTGCACCGGCTTCTAATACGATTTCCATCAGTTCATCGGCATCCATATCAAAATCTTCCCGGTCAATGATAATCTGTCCCTTCTGATCAAACATATACGATACACAGCCGGGAGTACCTACACTTCCGGAGCCCTTTGTAAAAGCATTCTTTACATTCGCAGCTGTACGATTCTTATTATCTGTCAAAGTATCAACAATAATGGCTGTTCCGTTTGGACCATATCCTTCATAACGAATCGTTTCATAATTCACACCATCCATATCACCTGCCGCTTTTTTGATACTGCGTTCAATCGTATCATTTGGCATATTATTCGATTTCGCTTTTGCGATAACATCTCGAAGCTTACTGTTATTCATCGGATCCGGACCGCCTTCTTTCACTGCAACGGCAATCTCTCTTCCGAGTTTCGTGAAGACCTTACCACGGGCAGAATCGTTCTTCTCTTTCTTATGTTTAATATTTGCAAATTTGGAATGTCCTGACATACTAATTCTCCTCTTTTATCTTACTTACTTTAATTTGTTTTATCATTTTCTCATGAATATCAATCGGTTTAAAAGAATACCCGCCATAATGAATATCAATCTCCTCATCATCTTCCGGCAAGTGTCCCAGCTTGTATAACAAGAATCCATTCACGGTTTCAAAATCATCTTCCGGAAACTCAATATGTAATAATTCCTCTAACTCATCTAACCGCGTCATGCCCTGAATCAGATAATTATCCGCTTCACTAAGCTTCGTAATCTCTTCTTCTTCCTCATCATACTCATCAAAAATCTCACCTACGATGACTTCCAGAATATCTTCCATGGCGATTATTCCATCTGTCTGTCCATATTCATCCAGCACAAGTGCCATATGAATCTTCTCCGCCTGCATCTTCTTGAGCAAATCACTGATATGAATCGTATCATGCACAAAATAAGCAGGCCGTGCAATTTCTTTGAGGCTAACATCCTGTTTCTGAATATAATATCTGACTGCATCCTTTAAATGAAGGACACCCACGATATGATCCAAATCTTCCTCATAGAGAGGAAATCGGGAATAACTCTGTTCCAGCATAAACAAGATTGCCTCTTCCAAAGGCATGGAAACATCCACACCTATGATTTTCTGACGAAATGTCATAATCTCTTTTGCTTCTTTTTCACCAAAAGTAAAAATGTTGCTAATCATCTCGACTTCATCTGACTGAATATAACCATGCTCATGTCCATCATTTACCATGCTCATAATCTCTTCTTCAATCACTGCTTCTTCCTGTTTCTTATTTCTCGGTTTTAAGAAACGAAACACAGAATGATTATCATCGTCCATAAATCTGTTTTAACATCCTTTCCATACATACCTTTTGTATATTAATTTCTATGATAAAATACCATGTTACGGTCGAATAGTCAATAATTAAGCCTGTTATGTAGTTAAATCAAGACTAACCAGTAACGCCTGATTGACCTTTTTCATAATTTCCTGATCCAACACACAAACCTTTTCTTTTAAACGTTTCTTATCAATCGTTCGTACCTGTTCTAATAGAATCACGGAATCTTTCACAAGTGCATATTTATGACTATCCAATTCCACATGGGTTGGCAGTTTTGCTTTGTTCATCTTACTGGTAATCGCTGCACAGATGATTGTAGGACTGTGCTTGTTCCCGGCATCATTCTGAATAACCAGGACAGGACGGACACCTCCCTGTTCAGAACCAACAACCGGTCTTAAATCAGCATAATAGATATCTCCACGTTTAATAATCATAACTTACACTCCATATCGTAATGTTAGTTACAGTATTACCAATAAAATCGTTCGTATACTCTGTTATTTCTGATTATTCTGTATATAAATCCGCGGAACACGCTTGCTGATATCGCAGACAAATTCATAGTTAAACCGTCCGGATAACTCTCCTAACTCTTCCACAGGTAAAAACTCCTCACCATCTCTGCCAATTAAGGTAACCGTATCCCCCACCTGTACATGGTCAATCTCGGTAACATCCACCATAAACTGGTCCATACAGATTCTGCCGATAATTGGTGCCCTTTGTCCACGAATCAGAACACATCCCTTATTGGACAGTGTTCTGGCATAGCCATCAGCGTAACCTACCGGAATCGTAGCAATCTTCGTCTGTCTGTCCGTCACATAAGTGGAATTGTAACTGACTCCTTCTCCTGCCGGAACTTCTTTTATGTAAATGATATGAGTTTTCCATTCAAGAGCCGATTTAATCGGGAGAAGGGACTGATTCACTTCCACGGACGGATACAAACCATAGGTAATAATTCCTACTCTGCACATATCAAAATGAGACTGTTCAAAATCAATGATAGCTGCACTGTTTGAAATATGACGAAGCGGAATCTGAATACCTGCATCAGAGAGTCGTTGGCAAAAACGGGTAAATTCATCCAAAGCCTTTAATGCCGGACCTTTTAGGGTTTCATCCGCTCTGGCAAAATGAGAAAAAATCCCATCAATCATAATTCCGTCCAGACCGGCAATCTGTTGTATCACTTCAAAACTCTCATCTGTCGGTTTGAAACCAATACGGTTCATCGACGTATCGATTTTAATGTGTATCTTTGCCCTTTTTCCCTGTCCTGCCGCAAGTTGTGAAAGGCGTTCTGCCATAGGATAGGTAAACACAGCAGGCATAATGTCATAATCCAACAACATTTGATATTCAGATTCATCACAATAGCCTAAGATTAATATCGGATTCGTAATTCCCGCTTTTCGCAGTTCGATTGCTTCTTCTACGATTGCAACTCCAAAGGCATACACCTGATCCGTCAGCACCTTTGCAATAGGAATCGCGCCATGGCCATATCCATCCGCTTTAATCACAGCCAACAGTTTTGTGTCGTCGCCCAGTCTTTTGTATATCTCACGATAATTGTCACATATATGATCCAGATTAATCTCCACTCGTGTTCGATAGTAGTCTTCCATTCTAATTTCCTCCTGTCACCGTGCGGATAGACTCAATCAGTCGCATTGCAGTCAAACTGTATGTCCCTGTCGTCTTCACCGCATCATCTCCGGCACATCCATGTAAAAACACTCCCAGTCTGGCTGCTTCGTATGGCTCCATACCCTGTGCCAGAAGTGCACCAATCATACCGGCAAGAACATCTCCGCTTCCGGCTTTCGCCATACCATGATTTCCGCTCATATTAATATATGCTTCTTTCTGCGGATTTGCAATCACTGTATGAAAATCTTTTAATACACAAATGCAGTCATACCGTGCGGCAAACATCTTTGCCAATGGTAAGAGTTCTTCCGACACCCTGGATACTTCCTCACCCAGCATCCGTGACATTTCCTTTACATGAGGTGTTACAATCACCGGCGCTTGCTTCTTTCCCAGTAAATCCATATGTCTTGCCAGCACATTTAGTCCGTCTGCATCGATTAATAGCGGAACGTGTGCATGACACAACACATATTCCAGTAAATGAAGAGTCATATCGGTATCCCCTAAACCGGGACCAATGACAATGGCGTTTGCATGCCGACACACTTTCTCCAAAACGGCATCCGCTTCTGCTTCCGTTTCATACGTCTGCAGGACAGCCTCCGGAAGCGTACTTTGTACAATCGTCCGGTTCACCTCTTCCGTTACGATTTCAACGAGACCACATCCGGTATAATAAGCTGCCCGGCCTGCCAGGCATGCAGCTCCTGCCATATTTTTAGTTCCTGCAATCACAGCAACCCTTCCGTAAGTTCCTTTATTTGAATGTGGTGTTCTCATCGGTAAACGTTCCATATCTTCGGATGTATAGAACACCGTATCCATACCGAGCTGCCCCGGCACCTGAGGCGGTATTCCGATATCCTCGCAAAGAATCTCACCGCAATACTCATATCCCGGTGCAAAAAATAATCCGAGCTTATGATAAGCAAAAGTCACTGTGATATCGGCACGAAAGGCACATCCCAGGATGGCACCCGTCGTCCCATTGACACCGGATGGTATATCTACGGCAATCTTACAGCCGCTTTGCTGATTCATAAATAATATCGCATCCGCATATTCTCCTTCTATCGGACGGGAAAGTCCTACACCAAAGATTGCGTCAACCACTGCACCATACGAATTCTCTTTTCTTGAAAAATCACAAAACGGAATACAGGGAACCGATAACTTCTCCAGTATTTGATATTGAAGCAAAAACATGTCGCTGGCAGATGTTTTATCACCGACTACTACAACATGAACCTGATACCCCTCGGACAGTAGCTGTCTGGCAACCGCCAGACCATCTGCACCATTGTTTCCGGTACCGACAGCTATGAGAATAGGTAAATCCTGGTTAATTTTGCTGCTTATCACGTGCGTAACAGCCAATGCCGCACGCTCCATTAATACACAGGATGGTATCCCGATAGAATCAATCGTATAAGTATCGATCTGTTTCATCTGTTTCGAGTCAACAAGATATTTCATGATTCCCTCTTTTCCTGATTGTGCAGCTTATACGACAATGTCATTAAGCCTTCAATCAAGTGGACATTCTCCACGACAACCGACTCCGGCAAATTCAAATCCCGTGGAACGAAATTCCATATTGCCTTAATCCCATAGTTCACCAAATCGGAAGCAACATCATGTGCCACCTCTTTCGGAACAGTTAAAGCCGCAATATCTATATGGTTCTTTTTAATAAACTCCTCTGCTTCCGCCATGTCATATACAGGTAATTCTCCGATGGTAGTTCCTATAATGGATGGATTCACATCAAAAACAGCCATAACATGAAATCCTCTTTTCTTAAAAGAAGTATAACCTGCTAAGGCCTGTCCTAAATGTCCTGCTCCTATAATCACCATTCGGTTTCCTTTATCAATACCCAATATTTTCCCAATCTCCTGATGAAGATATTCAACATTGTATCCATATCCCTGCTGTCCAAATCCTCCGAAATTATTTAAATCCTGACGAATCTGTGATGCAGTGACCTTCATCCGTTCACTCAGCTCGCGTGACGAAATGCGGACAACATGATTGGATAACAATTCAGTTAAATAGCGGTAATAGCGTGGTAAACGCTTAATTACCGCCTGGGATATTTCTTTTTCACTCATGAACTCACCCCTATATTTCTATTAAAAAAATTATAATAGAATGTCAAAAAAATGTCAATCTGTTTCAATCTACCGGGTTGCTTATAAATTCTTACCTAAAAAACCAAGTATATATCACAGCTACTATCTCACGAAGATAAAACGGAATCACATAAGGCATCGCTGTCTTTGAGGCAAATGCCACTGGGTTTAATCCTTCCTGTTTTGCATGAAAACAGCTCCTATAACAGTGAAACTCACTCGTGATTAGCGCAATTTCGTGTTTCTCTTCCCACAAAATGTCTGTGCAGAGCAACTCGTCTAAGATTTCTTTAGAGTGACGCAGGTTTGTCGGCGTATTGACGAATGACTCCTCTTTATATAAACGACTACCATCAATGCCTCGTTCTGTTAGTTCTCGGTACATGCACTCTGCCTCAGAGATTGCCTCATCTGCACCCTGTCCGCCGGAAAGTACCGCAATCGCCTCTGGATGGCTTATAAGATATTCATAAGCAACATCGATTCGATTACCTAAAATAAGGCTTGGGCGTCCATCCTTCACTTGACACCCTAGCACAATCACAGGGGTTTTATCTGACACAACATGTCCTTTTGCCCCCAGATGGATAGCAATCATTGCCGCCAGAATAAGTGCTGCTCCCAATAAGACTACTACACCAATTATGATTAATAAAATCTTTGTCATTCGTTTCATATCTCAGCTTCTTCCTTCTTTTCATTCTTCAAACACAAAACAAGATCAACGTTTCCATCTCATAAATTATTGTCATTATAACTGTGTTCATACAAAAATACAAGCTGTGCACTCACATATTGTCACCGCAGTTCGGTTATGTTAAAATAACGGGGTAATTTTGTAAAAAAGGAGATTTTTATGATATTATCATGTCAGTCTGTATCAAAAGCTTTTGGTACTGACGAAATCATAAAAGAGATCAGTTTTCATATAGAAGACAAAGAAAAAGCTGCTATCGTCGGCATAAACGGAGCAGGAAAATCCACCCTGTTAAAAATCATCACAGGCGAACTTTTGCCGGATGACGGTCAGGTAATTCTGGCAAAAGGAAAAACCATAGGCTATCTGGCTCAAAATCATGAAAACCATTTCTGTGAAACGATTTATGAAGAAATGCTGGATGTAAAAAAAGAAATCATTGCTCTTGACAAACGCATGAGAGAAACAGAACAACAAATGAAGCATGCTAAGGATGAAGAACTGGAAGATCTGTATACTCTCTATAACCGCCTGCAACATGAATTTGAGATGGCCGAAGGTTATCGGTACAAGAGCGAGATTGCCGGAGTATTAAAAGGACTCGGCTTTGAAGAATCTATGTGGTCCCATCCTATCTCTACTCTATCCGGCGGACAGAAAACTCGTGTTGCACTCGGTCGTCTCTTATTATCCAGACCGGATATCATTCTTTTAGACGAGCCTACGAACCATTTGGACATGAATTCCATTCAATGGTTGGAAAATTATCTGTTAAACTATGACGGCAGTGTCATCATTGTATGCCACGACCGTTATTTTCTGGATAAAGTCGTAACAAAGGTAATTGAACTGGATCAGGGACATGCCAGAAGCTATCAGGGTAATTATTCCGCTTATATGGAAAAGCGAGCACAGCTTAGACATGTCATGCAACGGGAATATGAAGCACAGCAAAGAGAAATCCGTCATCAGCAAGAAGTAATCACAAAACTAAAATCCTTCAACCGGGAAAAAAGCATCAAGCGTGCCGAAAGCCGCGAAAAAATGTTAAACAAACTGGAACGGATAGAAAAGCCAACGGAAGCAAGAACCGATATGCGTATCACATTGACTCCGCAGACAGAAAGCGGGAATGATGTATTAACCGTCGAGGGACTTTCCAAATCGTTTGGCACACATACTCTTTTCTCCGATATCGACTTTGATATCAAAAAAGGAGAAAAGGTGGCACTCATCGGACAAAACGGAACCGGTAAGACTACGATATTGAAAATCATTAATAAATACTGTCCAAAAGATTCCGGAAAAGTATTACTCGGCTCCAATGTTCACATTGGCTATTACGACCAGGAACACCAGGTTCTGTCCTCTGCCAAAACAATTTTTGATGAAATATCAGATTCTTACCCCGCCCTTACTAATACGAAAATCCGTAATACACTTGGAGCATTTTTATTTACCGGAGATGATGTATTTAAACGCATCTGTGATTTAAGCGGTGGAGAGCGCGGTCGTGTTTCACTGGCAAAGCTCATGTTATCAAACGCGAACTTTTTAATTCTGGATGAGCCTACGAACCATCTGGACATCCATTCAAAAGAAATATTGGAACAGGCATTGCAGGACTATACCGGCACTGTCTTTTATGTATCACATGACCGCTATTTTATCAATCGCACTGCTACCCGCATACTGGAATTAGAGAACGAATCTTTACACAGCTATCTTGGTAATTACGACAATTATCTTCATGAAAAAGAAAAACAGGCAAGCCGCATCACAGCTCAGGCTGTCACGAACCAGCCTAAAGAAACTTCTACCGCTAAACTTGACTGGAAACAACAGAAAGAAGAGCAGGCAAAACAACGAAAACGGGAAAATGATCTGGCAAAAGTGGAACATGAGATTGAAGAATTAGAAAATACTTTAGAAGAGCTGCAAGCCCGGTTATCTGATCCGTCAATTGCATCTGACGCGGCACGGCTGCTAGAGATCACAGACCAACAAAACGAAGTAAACGAACACCTTACCGCCTTATATGAACAGTGGGAATCTCTCGCCTAACCAGCTTCTCAGTTTTTAGAAAGACACTTTTCTTCTTGACAAACAATACATATACCTATATTATAGACGTTAGAAAGAAACGAAGTTTACTACCGTACAGCTATTGCTCATGCGGCTTGCTCGTTTCTTTTTTTGTTCTTACCAAATCATATAGATAAAGTTTTCCATCTGCATCACATCTTACAAGCATTCTTGTGACATCTGATATGATTTTACCATAGTTCTGGAAAAGATGCACGACATTCTGCATGATACCAGTAGAAAGGCCACCCTGACTTGGATGCACGAACCACACACAGGATTTCCTATAAATCAGGTAAGGCACTGCCACAGAATCGTTCCTGTGCAGTGCCTCCTCTTTTATCACAAATGAGAAGTTTATAGTTCTTCCGTTTTAAATGTTGTATAACCTTCGTAATAATAGCTATGATCTATGCCTTTCATATAAAGTTCTCTGCTATTGATATCGTCGGTTAATGCCGCTTTCAAGAGGTATTTGATTTCTATATCTCTGATAGGACTGCGTTCCATTGCAAGCAGATAATCTTCTTTATCAACCTTACTCCAATCAACCACTTTGCCAATTTCTGTTTTCAAAATATGGTCAAGCCAAATGCGGGTGCTGCGTCCGTTGCCCTCTCTAAACGGGTGGGCAATATTCATTTCAACATACTTTTCTACTATCTCATCAAAGCTTGACTGCGGCATTTTATCAATGTTTTCAAGTGCGGTATCAATATAGATAAGCGGAACAAAACGAAAATTTCCCTTTGCTATATTTACCGTTCGAATTTTACCGGCAAAATCGTAAATATCATCAAACAAGAATTTATGAATCACCTGTAAAGCAGAAAATGTACCAACAGGCAAATTATCTAAAACACCTTTTTCAAAAAGCATCACAGCCTTTTTCTTACTGATGCGTTCTTCTTCACGGGCAAGATCTGCAGAACTTGTAATTCCCAATTTATTTTCGAGCATAAAAACACCTCACATTGCCCTGACCGGCTAAATTAGTTTCCAATCTGGACATCCAGTTCATCACATGCTTTATATATCTCTTCCAGTAATTCATTATCTGTAATGACCGTCACACGGCCTTCTTCATACTGTTTATCAACCCATTCCTTTACTTTGATTACAACCGGATGATCCTTTGTAATCATGGCATCATCCTTCAACCGGAAATAAGAATTAATCCAATGGGCAATTCCTGCCAGACCTGAGGTGTTCGATACTGCTACCAATGGTGGACGGTTTAAGATTTTACCGGTATCAAAGATATTATAAATCTCTTCATTCTTCAGAAGTCCATCTGCATGAATACCGGCTCTGGTCACATTGAAGTTTCGTCCGACAAACGGTGTTCTGGATGGCAGATTGTATCCGACTTCTTTCTGATAGTAATCTGATAATTCTGTAATAACCTCCGGTCGCATACCATCAAACGAACCTTTGAGCTGTGCATACTCAAACACCATCGCTTCCAGTGGTGTATTTCCGGTACGCTCCCCTATTCCAAACAATGAACAGTTAACACCGCAGGCTCCATACAGCCATGCTGTTGTAGAATTTGTCACTGCTTTATAGAAATCATTATGTCCATGCCATTCCAGCATCTCTGACGGTACACCTGCATGCTTTGTTAAACCATAGATGATACCCTGAACAGAACGGGGAATCACAGAGCCGGCAAAGTTGACACCATATCCCATCGTATCGCATGCACGAATCTTGACCGGAATCTGATATTCTTTGCTTAATTTCATCAGTTCCAGACAAAATGGAATAACAAAACCGTAAATATCAGCTCTCGTAATATCTTCCAGATGACAACGAGGAGAAACTCCGGTTTCCAGACATTCACGCACAACTCCAAGATAATGTTCCATAACCTGGCGCCGGTTCATCTTCATTTTATAGAAAATATGGAAATCAGAGCAGCTTACTAAGATTCCTGTTTCTTTTAATCCGATATCCTTTACTAACTCAAAATCCTTTTTACTTGCACGAATCCAGCTGGTTACCTCAGGGAACTGATATCCCCTTTCCAGACATTTATATACGGCATCACGGTCCTTCTTACTATATAAAAAGAATTCACTTTGACGGATAATACCATTCGGTCCTCCCAGTTCATGCATATAATCATACATACGAACAATCTGCTCCGTCAGATAAGGAGCTCTTGACTGCTGTCCGTCACGGAACGTGGTATCCGTTATCCATATATTTTTTGGCATATTATGAGGAACGATACGATCGTTAAATGCAATTTTAGGAACTTCATCATATGGGAAAAGGTTACGAAATGTATTGGGTTGGTCAACATCTACCAGATGATAGAAATGTTCTTCCAATTCTAACAAATTAGTATTCTCATTCTTTATCACTGCTCTTCTATCCATGTTTTATCCTCCTGCAAGATGATAATTAAAGTTCATTATATTACAGAACACCTAAAATGGCAAATACTTTCTGGCATTTATATAGTAGCTCTTGATAATAGCAGGCGTTCCACATCCAGCATTCCCCATCCCTGTTGGTTTCTCAAAAGACCCATATCTCGGCAGCTGTCTCTTAATCGCAGCTTCACCAGACGGTTCGACAGATGTGGCTGATCCTCCAGCAGCAACGCAACAGCTCCGGATACCATCGGCGTAGACATACTGGTACCGCTCTTTTTCCCATGAGCATTCGGTGCATTCAGACAGGAATAAATATCCGCACCAGGCGCCACCAGATCCGGTTTTCTTATACAGGAAACCGTTGGTCCTGTGCCGGAAAATGTAACGGAAGAACTGTTTTGTCCGACTTTATACATTTCCTTATCATAAGAGCCGACTGTTATCACTTTCCGGCTGATACCCGGTGTTGTAACACTCATACTTTTGGGACCATAATTACCGGCTGCAACGACAACTACCAACCCACAATCCCATATTTCATTTACCTTTCTAACTAAAATGGAATTCTCATCCTCAACACCTTTTGCCGGAGTTCCAACAGAAATATTAACAATACGAATATTATATTTCTTATGATTTCTCTTAATCCATTCCAAGGCACTTAGAACAGCGTCGACTTTGCCGTTTCCATTTCTATCCAGTACTTTACAGATAATCAGCTTTGCCCCCGGAGCAATTCCTATTGTGTGTCTGTCATGTATTCCATTGGAAGCGATAATGCCTGCAACATGTGTTCCATGTCCATTATCGTCATATGGCTGTTCCATATGATTCACAAAATCCTGAAAGGCAATAATCCGATTTCCATATCGCAGGAAATCGATATGCGGATAAATCCCTGTATCTAAAACGGCTACCCCAACAGTAGAACCGGTTAAATGTCTCCCTTTCGGTCCATAACGGTTTATCATGTTTGCAACCACTACATGTTTTTATTATATTATTCCGATTGAATCACAATTTCTACTGCTATCTGCGGATCCATTTCTCCACTTTTGCATTTTCGTTCCATAGTGGCACAAAAGTCCATTTTCTGTTTTAATTCAGCAAATCGATAACGTTTTGATGTCGCCATATATTTTGCAACTGCAAACGGCGGCACCCCCAATGCCTTAGACATCTCTGCTTTGCCGACATTCTTCTGGACAAAGTTCTTTGTACGAAACAAAATCGTATACTCTCTTGCTATCAGATACAGGATACGAAGTGGAGATTCTTTTAGATACAGCAAATCATAATAATACTGTAACGCTGTATTTCTTTTCCCTTCAGAAATTGCTGAAATCATTTTAAAAATCTGATTGGAAACTCTTATAGGAACAAGCATTTTAACATCCTCTATCATAATCGCTGTCCGCTCTCCTACATATGATATCAGTTTTTCTAATTCTTTTAGAATCGCAGTCATCTCTGCACCACAACGCTCCATCAGTTCCTCTGCACCTGAGCGCTCGATTGTTTTATCATATTGTTCCAGCTGATTCTGAATCCATGCTATTAAAGATTTTTCCTCAAGGTAGTCAAATTCTTCTATATGTCCCTGTTTTTGAATCCATTTATATAGTTTTGTCCTTTTATCAATCGTATCTTCAACAAACACAATAACCGTTGAATCCGGCAACTCAGATAAATTTTGTAGAAACTCATCCGATGCTTTTTTACACAAATCCGTATTCTGTAAAAGAATCAAACGTTTCTCACTAAAAAATGGAAGTGTCTGCGATAAGCGAATCACCTCTTCTTCCTGTGCCTGTTGTTCCACAAAGACAGACAGATTCATAGAATCATCTTCCGAAACCAACGCCTTTTTTAACTCATCAACTGCCTGATTCCGCAAATAGGTCTCGACTCCATAAAGAAGATATACCTGACTGTATTCACCTGATTGTAATTGCTGTTTTATCGTACTCATTGCTTGTCCTCCCTGCACTATTTTTATTATAATCAATGATAAGTGGTGATACAAGGAGTTTTCTGAATTTCTAACGTAATCTGTCCATCCCTCATCGTGTAATACAGTTCTGTACCTACGCCTTCAAGTCTTGCTACCGTTTCTTCTCCCGGGTGCCCATACCGGTTCATCCTGCCGCATGATATGATTCCCAGGTCAGGCTGTATCCTGTCCAGAAATTCCTTGCAGCTGCTATCATTCGAACCATGATGGGCTACCTTCAGAACAAGAATCCCGAAATCCGGCAGTTGTCCGCTCTGCCACGTATCATAAGCAAATATTTTTCTCTCTGTTTTCTCACCCATATCTCCGCTAAACAATACCGTTACATCATCCATTTCAAACAACAATACCTGTGAAAGCTCATTTCTCTCTTCCTGTTCTGACACAGCAAAAGACTGATCTGACCCCTGAAATTCCGGATACAGACAGGTTATCTTCCATCTATCCTGTTTCACGTAAAAGGAATCTCCTGACTGAATCCAGACGATCTCTGTCTGATTAGCGGCAGCTATCTGTACTATTTCCTGAAGCATGTCATCTGTCTGCTGTGCCTTTGCCAGATAGAGCCGATCAATGTAAAACTTTTCTTCCAGTAATTCTATAATACCATTACAATGATCTTCATCCGGGTGAGATAACCATACGGCATCCAGTTTCCTGACCCCCTGAGATTTCAGAAAAGGAATCATACGATATTTTCCAACATTTTTTACATCACTGCTTCCACCATCAATCAGCATCTGTACACCTTCCTTTGTCTGGATAAAAGCACAGTCTCCCTGACCAACATCCAGAAAACAGATCCGATTCTTCGGCATACACACCATACCGGGAAGAAGACATAAACAAAATGCAAGCAATCCCACAAACATATATTTATGGTATTTTATCATGAAAATCAGCAATATCACTAACATATAATAGCAGGCAATCCAATACCATGGCGGTTTTCCTATCGTAATCACAGAATATGGCAATTTTAAAGAAGCGGCTGCCATCCAGCGAACAATATTCAGCATCCATTCAAGAATCGTTCCCATACCATGACCAAGCATCGGATGTAAAAAGCCTATCACCGGAAGCAACATTGCGCACGGCAATAGCAGGGACATCATCGGAATTACAAGCATATTCAATAAAACAGAATAGATATTTATCTCATAATAAAACCAGAGAATGACAGGCAACGTTACGATTTGAATGGACAACGTCATTATGCCTCCTCCGCATATCTTATGTATCAATTCATTGGAAAAACAAGGTTTAAAAATTTCCTGTAGGCAGGGATAGAGATATGCGATTGCAAAAATAGCGCCAAAACTCAATAAAAAACCGGCATCCATCATACGAATCGGATTCTCTATTAACATTAGCATGCAAACACATCCGGAAGCGGATGACATATCATATGTCCTTTGAAATAAATCTGCGCATATATTCATGGCAAGCATAAGCAATGCACGAAATGCGGACATCCCCATTCCGGTCATAAATCCATAGGAAACAACGAACAATATGCTAATAAACGAAGCAAGCCATAAAGGAATCATTCCCCATATGGGAATTTGAAATCGTCTAAGGCGCCTGTACATCCACTGGCCTATGAATCCGATATGCAATCCGGAAATCGCCAGGACATGAGAAATCCCGCTCTTTTGATACAGATCTTTATCCTCACGTTCAAGCATACTCTTATTTCCCAGAAGCATCGTAGAAAGTATTCCACACTGCTGTCTCTTTAGAAAGCGCTGGTATTGCGAAAACATTGTCAGATGAAGACGTGAAAGCCCATCAAGATAAGGATGATACCGGATATCAATATGCCTGACGGAATCTGCTCTACAATGATAATACACATTCCTGGCATGATCGTATATGATGCTGTTAAACTGTCCATCATTGGTTGGCCTTTCCGGAAGAGAGATGGTTCCATACACTTCCACTTTTTGTCCGATACGCAAAGGAACATCATATACCTGTTTTACTCCTGTTATTTTCGTTAGTCCTCGAAGTGAACCTGCATATTCATCCGTCTGAAACGTGACATGTTTCAGGTAATAAACTGTATCATAAGACTGGTATTCAATTTTAGAAACGCTCCCCTGTACCGCAGCTTTTCTTTTCTCTGCCAGCAGAAGTTCTGCTTCTCCTGTACCTGACACCTGATGCATGCGAAGCATCCCAACGAAAAAAAGAAATGGCAGACAAACAAGCCACCATTTCTTCTGATTTCCATTCTTTTTACCATTCTTTCGTTGCCATATCCATAACGATGTCTGCAACACAACAAAAAGAAGAACAAATATCCAACCATGATTTCCCTGCCAGCTTGTGACCTCTCCAAGTACAAAGCACAACATAAACCATATCAGTATTCGCAATTTTTCTCCTTACATTACACTAATAAATTGAGAGCTTTCGGAACTACCTCAATGGATACCGGCAAGGCTCCATAATACTCTCCGTCATAATCCACTGTAATCTCACTATCATCCATGCAGCTAACCTTCAGATGCTTTGTCTGGAAATAATCCACGCTCGGATGGTTAATATGATCTCCTGCTAATAATTTTAATAACAAATTGGTAACTTGCATAAACTCAACCTTACGTATCACAATAACATCCAACAGACCATCAGAGACACTGGCTTCCGTTGCCATGTTTTTGAATCCTCCGACGCTCTTGGTATTCGTAACCATAAACAATAAGCAGTCACATTCGTTATTATATTCTTCTGACTCAAACTTAAATGGTATGGTCTTAAACATATTGGCCGGCAAATCTTTGGCGCCTTCCAGATAATATGCCATCTTACCAAACATCGCTTTCGCTTCCTTTGGAACCTTATAAGCAACATCGGTTAACAATCCTGCCGCTACGACATTGATAAAATAGTGTTCTCCAACCTTGCCGGCATCAACCGGAACGACATGAAACCGCTCAATCATATCACAGAACTCATCAATATCCTGCGGAAGATGAAGGACAGAGGCAAAATCATTGACAGTTCCTGCCGAAATTACCGCTACGGGTGTCATAGAGCCACTCTCAATCACACCATTAATGACTTCATTCAATGTTCCGTCTCCTCCGATTGCCGTAATAAAATCATAATCTCCTGATTTTATATTGCAGACTGCCTTCCTTGCATCATCTTTCTTTTCTGTATAAGATACATCTACCGCAGTAACCAGTTGTTTCATAACCAGTCTGCCAATCAGTTTCTCTATTTTTTCATGAAAATTCTGTTTTCCGGAAGATGGATTCACGACAAATAACGCTTTCATCAAAGTACCTCCTGTCTGCCACTCTGTTAATCCATATCTATCATATCATAATTACGTTCAAACAAACCATCGAAAGGAATCGAATCCTGATACTTCTCTATTTTTTCTCCATTAATGGTAAACTGAACTTTATTCACATTTGATAATTCAACAAGGGAGTTTACAATCGAATAGATTGTGATATCACTATTGACATCTTCCACTTTATTCAAAAACTTGTCATTAAAGTCCACATAACAAACCCCATCCTTCACAGAGACCGATATCAATGTCGTCCCCTCCGGCATGGTTCGCAGGTAACCTTCACGGTTAGGTCCTTCCAAGAGTTTCTGAATAATCACCTGTTCTATAGAAGCAGAATCACTGCTCTCAAGTAATACAGGATACATTCTCAGCTTATTACCATAAACATTGGAGAAATATAAAAAAGTTTCGCCATAGTAAGTACCTTCGTTATTGTCAACAAAGCTGCGTTCATTCAAAATGCCAACCTCTTCACCCTTGCGATTAATCAGAGGTCTCTCATCAACATAAATCATGACATTCTTAATTCCCTGGAGCTGTGTAAAGCTTTTTACAATTGCTGCACGGCATAGAATCTCCGTTGATGCATCCATATTATAATAATTCTCCTGAAATTTCAATTTCAAATAGAATTTTGAGACTGTATATCCTTCAAATATCTCTTTCCTGATGGGTGACATTTTGTGTATAGAATCAGAATTGGACATCTTTGCAATCACTTCACGAAGCTGTCCGTCCAAATCTTTTCTTTTGAGTGTATACACCTCTTCTACCAGTTTATTGTTCTCTAAATCAAGATAATAAATAGTAATATCATTTTCTGTTTTTCTCGTATTTTGTTCTTCTTTCCCGTTCTGCTTTGCACATCCGGTTAACAGAAGTGTGATCATGAGAAAGAAGGAAAACCATTTTTTCATAACCATCCTCCTATACCGTATGGGTCAAAGGAATACGGATCGTAAAGGTCGTTCCCTTTCCCTCTTCACTGTGCATCTTAATCGCTCCATTATGCATCAATATCGCATTTCTGGTAATCGCTAATCCCAGACCGGTACCACCGGTTTCCTGATTTCTGGATTTATCAACACGATAAAAGCGCTCAAAGACCTGTTTCTGGCTCTCTTCCGGTATTCCGATTCCGGAATCCGCTACACTTACATAAAAGTATTTGTGATCGGAATTCAACGATACATGAACCCATCCACCTTCTACGTTATATTTGATTGCATTCTCAACAATATTGGAAATTGCCAATGACAGTTTTACTTCATCAATCTCAGCTGCAATCACACGAAAACTCTCAAATACAAGCTCTACCTTCTTTTTTTCCGCCAAAGGACGCAGCCTCTTTAATAAAATCTCTAACAAATCATTAATGCTTACCATCTCGATATTCATCTCCGAGGCCTTTTTATCCATCTTAACCAGTGACAACAAATCATTGATAATCTTATTTTCTCTGTCTATCTCATCGATAATATCCTTCATAAACTCCTGATACAATTCTAACGGTGTATCCGGATTCGATACCAGAGAATCGGCCAGTATCTTCATCGATGTAATCGGAGTTTTTAATTCATGTGACACATTTGACACAAATTCCTGACGTGAATTCTCCAGAATCTGCGTTTTCTCTATCACTTCATTAAATGTTTCTGCCAAATCCTCAATTTCAGCATACCCCTTTACGTCTAAGGTATCAATCGCCACGCCATTCGCCACATGCTCAATATTCGTCCGGATTTTACGAAAATCTTTGGAAATATAATAAGCCAGCAAAACGGCAACGACTACTACCAAAAAGATAAAGAGATAGAATAATAGTCTGTTCTGAGAGCGGGCCTGTGTTGCAATTTCTGTTAAATCCTTTACCGACAACGTAACAACAATTGCTCCTACGACACCTTCCTCGCCTTGAATCGGCAAGAATAATTCTACAGAAGAAGCCCCATGTACAACCTTTTCAACCGATTTGCCATTCATGAGCTGCAAAACTTCCTCGGTAATCAAATATTTGCCTGTTTCTAAGGAATAAGTATCCTTAACAATTTGAAAATCAGAATCAACAATGATAATCCTGCCATCCAGGATATTGGCCAGCTGATCAATATCTTCATTTAGATGAGAAACACTCTCTAATTCAAACCCTACCGTAAGCACCTGATTCGCCAGCATATTACACTGAACTTGTGCGGAGTTTATCTTCTGTTCAAACATTTTTGATTCATAAGTATAACTGCCAAACATATTAAACAGATAAAGAAACAAAATGGTGAGCGCAGTGAACAGAAAGAACACAATAAAGCGGATACTGTGAAAGAATCTCCTGTGTTTACGATTATGCTTTAAAATAGTAACCTACTCCCCATTTTGTATAGATATAGGTTGGCTCACCAGGATTTTTCTCAATCTTCTCACGCAGTCTCCGGATATGGACATCCACCGTACGCACATCACCCGGATAAGCAGTACCCCAGACCGTATTCAGGAGTTTTTCACGGCTATAAACCTTATTCGGATTGAAAATCAAAAGCTCTAGCAGATCAAATTCTTTTGCGGTAAGATTGACCTCAACTCCGTCTATTGTAACAATACGGCTTCCGCAGTCAATGGATAAGCCACGGATTGTAACCTTCTTATCCTGTTCTGTTTCCTGTGGTGCCCGTTTTGCCGTTCTTCGGGTAATTGCTTTGATTCTAGCCTTTACCTCAAGAATATTAAATGGTTTCGTGATATAATCATCCGCACCGTAATCCAGCCCAAGAATCTTATCCATATCATCTCCCTTGGCCGTCAGCATAATAATCGGCATATCAGAAAACTCACGAATCATCTGACATACTTCAAAGCCGGTATATTCCGGTAACATAACATCCAGCAGCACAACGTCATATTCTGTAGCCTTTGCCATTTCGAGTGCTTCTTTTCCATCATAAGCACAATCCACCTGCATATCATCCTGTTCCAGGGAAAACTTCAGTCCTTTTACGATTAAACGCTCATCATCTACCACTAATACTCTCTTACCCATTTTTTCACCTCAGTTAGCCTACCGCTATTTTATCTTTTATTTGATGAAAGACTCCTTCTTTGATTCCGGATATCTTCATAATATCTTCAACGGAAGAAAACAATCCATGCTCTGTCCGATAGGCAAGAATACTATCTGCTTTCGATTCTCCTATCCCGGGCAATGTCATCAGCTCTTCTTTTGATGCATTGTTCAGATTGACCGTTCCCGGTGTCATCTGGGACTGTTGTTTCTCCTTTTTCCGTTTTCGCCGAGCCTGCTTTTTCGAGAAAACGTCAATTTTCTGTCCGTCTGTCAGACGATCCGCCAGATTCCAATCGTCCACTGCTGCATTTTTACAAAATCCGCCTGCTGCTTCAATCGCATGATATACTCTGTCACCCTCTGTCAGCGTATAGACACCCGGGTTTCTGACCCGCCCACAGACGTAAACTACCACTTCCTGTTCCATACTGTTTTCATCCATAACAACAGAAGAACCTTGCGATACAAGGTTCTCCGTCGTTTGATATATTCTCTCGTCCGATGACTTACTGCATCCTGACAACACTCCAATGAAAGCAAATAGGAAACATATCAAAACTACTACTAACTTTTTAAACATTCGACCTCCATTTCTGTATGTCGAACGATATCCCTCATAATCATTAGTACAAGTTATATTCTACCTAATCTGTTTCACGAATACAATACATTATTTTAAATTTCTGAAATAGATTTTTTCAGACGTACCATCATGTCATCCACATCATCTTTCGTAATTACCAGCGGTGGTACCAGACGAATCGTATGATTGCCTGCTGATATCACAATCAGTCCGTTTTCAATCGATTTTGAAACAATCGGTCCAACCGGAATCGTAAACTGAAGTCCCTGCATCAGATTCATTCCTCTGCGTTCTACGATACAGTCATATTCGGAAACCAGTTTCTCCAATTCCTGTGTAAGATAAGCACCAACCTCGCAGACATGACTGAGAATCTCTTTCTCTTCATAGATATCAAAAACAAGATTCACGGCAGCCGTTGCAAACGGATTGCCGCCATATGTCGTACCATGATCTCCCGGAACTAATGTATGACTACATTTTTCCGCTGTTACAAAAGCTCCTACCGGAACACCACATCCCAGAGCTTTGGCACAAGTAAGGACATCCGGCATTACGCCATATTGCTGATAAGCAAACATCGTCCCGGTTCTGCCCATGCCGCATTGGATCTCATCCACAATCATCAGAACATCATATTTGTCACATAACGCACGGATTCCTTCCATGAATTCCTGAGTTGCAGGATAGATTCCCCCTTCGCCCTGTACTGTTTCCAATATAATACCGCATGTCTTATCAGTAATCTTAGAAGCAACATCTTCAAGATTGTTATATTCGGCAAAAACTGCACGCAGTCCTTCCGGAACAAAGCCTTCCTGATAATGCGTATTTCCTGTTACGGCCAATGCACCCTGACTCCTGCCGTGAAAGGAATGGTTCATCGCAATAAACTCATAGTCTTTCGTGCTATCCTTCTGATAAGCATACTTTCTCGCAACCTTTAAAGCCCCTTCAATTGCCTCTGTACCACTGTTTGTAAAAAATACTTTATCCAACCCGGTATGGCGAATCACCTGTTTTGCCGCTGCTATCATAGGTTCATGATAGAAAAGATTCGATGTGTGCATCAGCTTATCCATCTGATTCTTCATTCCATTGATAAGTGTCTCATTAGAATAACCCAACGCACAAACAGCAATTCCCGCACCAAAATCCAAATATTCTTTTCCGTCCGTATCATATAGATGAACGCCTTCACCGTGATCCAGGATGACAGGAAAACGGTTGTATGTTTTCATAATTACCTGTTCTGCTTCTTTTATCTGCTCTAACATCATTCCTATAACTCCTCTAGAAAATCGGATCTTTTAAAATCGCCGTACCAATACCTTTTTCCGTGTAAAACTCCAGCAGCAGGCAATGAGGAAGTCTGCCATCCAGAATGTGGACACGGGAAACACCATGTTCAATCGCTTCAATACAGTTCTTCAGCTTCGGCATCATACCACCGCCAACAACACCGCGATTGACAAAATCGTGTGCCTGCTCCAGATCCATCTCTGAAACAAGTGTAGATTTATCCTCCGGATCAAGATAAACTCCTTCAATGTCAGTTAAGAATACCAGCTTCTCAGCACCGATTGCACGTGCTACACCACAAGCAGCATCATCGGCATTAATATTGTAAGTCTCAAAATTTTCACCAATACCGATCGGACAAATAACCGGAATGAAATCATTATCGATTAACGTATCCAGCAATTTATCATCCACGCCGATGACATTACCTACCAATCCGATATCCTTACCATCAGCATATTTTTTCTCGCACATGATCATACCGGCATCCTTGCCACTTAAGCCTACAGCCTTCACACCCAGCTTATCCATCATGTTAACAAGCTCTTTGTTAATCTTATTCAGCACCATCTCGGCAATTTCCATTGTTTCATCATCCGTTACACGCAGACCGTTTACAAATTCTGATTCTTTACCGACTTTATTCAGCCACTTACTGATCTCTTTCCCACCGCCATGAACGATAATCGGCTTTAAACCAACCAGCTTTAATAAAGCAACATCACGAATGACATTGTATTTTAATTCCTCATCTAACATGGCACTGCCACCATATTTGACTACAATCTTCTTTCCGTTAAATTTTTGAATATATGGTAATGCTTCAATCAGTGTCTGAGCTTTTACCAACACATCTCCCATATCATGATTCTCATTCATCGTACGCATAATTGCCATTTCTTTTTCCTCCTTATGAACGGTAGTCGGCATTGATCTTAACATAATCGTAAGTTAAGTCACACCCCCATGCCGTTGCTGATGCTGCACCCATGTGAACATCCGCATATACTTTGACCGGATTACCGGATAATATCTTTGTTGCCTCTTCTTCACTGTAGTCCGCTGCAAATCCATCCTTAACCAGACAGACAGCTCCATGTTCACTTTCAATCATGATGTCAACTGTCTCAGGATTCAGTTCTGCACCGGAATAACCCAATGCACATAAGATTCTTCCCCAGTTCGCATCCATACCGTAAACTGCCGCTTTCGTTAAACTGGAGGTAACGACGGATTTACTCAGTGTCACTGCATCCTCCTTGGAAGCTGCATGGTCGACAGTCACTTCCAATAACCTGGTACAACCTTCGCCGTCACCGGCAATCTGCTTTGCCAGAAAGGTATTCATCTCATGAAGTGCCTCATAAAAGATCTGATAATCTTCATTTTCTTCCGTAATTTCTTCATTACCCGCAAGACCATTGGCCAGGACATAAACGGTATCGTTTGTAGAAGTATCACCATCCACAGAAACCATATTGAAGGTATCCTCAACATCCTGTTTCAAAGCCTTTACCAGCAATTCCTTGGAAATTGCAAGGTCAGTTGTAATATAACCCAGCATGGTTCCCATGTTTGGATGAATCATGCCGGAGCCTTTACACATTCCTCCAATGGTAACCGTCTTACCATCGATTTCAAAGGTAAATGCCAATTCTTTTTTATGCGTATCCGTTGTTAAAATAGCAGTCGCCGCATCCGTTGCCGCCTCTTTTGAATCAGACAGGGCAGGTACCAGCATCTCTATTCCGCCCAGTATCACGTCCATAGGCAACTGGGCACCAATCACTCCGGTAGAACCAACCAATACCGATTCCTTGTTAATTTCTAACAAATCAGCAGTCTTTTCCGCCTCCAGCATGACATTATGTAAACCAAGTGCACCCGTACAGGCATTTGCAACTCCGGAATTTACCACAATTGCCTGTGCCGTCTCAAACTTTTCTGTAATTTCCATTCCCCACAATACCGGTGCCGCTTTTACCTTATTTCTCGTAAACACACCTGCTGTTTTCGCCGGAACCGTACTGTAAATCATAGCCATGTCTTTATTGCTCTTTCCCGGTTTAATACCTGCTCGCAAACCGGCTGCCATGTATCCTTTCGGAGCCGTAACGCCACCGTCTGTCATTGTAAACTTGCTCATTTTTCATCCTTCTTTCTTATAGAACTAAACTTATGGAAATAAAGGTACCATTTGCAGTCCTGTATTCTCAGGCAATCCAAACATGATATTCATATTCTGTACCGCCTGACCGGCAGCACCCTTTACCAGATTATCCATTGCACCCATCATGATAATACGATTGGTTCTCTCATCGATTTTAAAATTCACATCTACATAATTACTTCCTTCTACCCAACGGGTTTCCGGACAAACATCTTTCTCCAATACACGGACAAATTGCTCCTGATCATAATATCTGTCATAAATCGCTTTTATTTCATCATAAGATACCTGCTTTATTAATGTCGCATAAGCAGTAATCAGGATTCCTCGATTCATCGGCACCAGATGAGGTGTGAAATTAATCTTCGTTTCCACACCGGAAGCATAAGTCAGCTGATCCTCAATCTCAGGTGTATGCCGATGTGTTGCAACTCCATATGCTTTGATGCTTTCATTCACTTCGCAATACAGATTTGCCACCTTGGCTCCACGACCTGCACCGGCGGTTCCTGATTTGGCATCAATAATAACGGTATTCATATCAATCAGTCCCTCTTTTGCCAATGGGTAAATTGATAATGTAGAACAGGTCGGATAACAACCCGGATTGGCAATTAAACGTGCATTCACAACATCCTTACGATTAATCTCCGGTAAACCATATACCGCTTCTGCAATATATTCCGGTGACTGATGTTTGATTCCATACCATTCTTCATATCGATCTACATCCTTTATACGGAAGTCGGCACTTAAGTCAATCACCTTGGTATTCATCAGAACTTCTTCATTAATAAGAGAGGAACAGAGTCCCTGCGGCGTTGCTGTAAAGACAACATCCGCCTGTTTCATTAATGCTTCCATATTATCATCCAGACATGTGGCATCAACCAGCTGAAACATATTATGAAACACTTCATAAAACTTTTTATCAATGTAACTGCGGGAACCGTACCAGACGATTTCTGCTTCCTTATGCTGTAATAATATACGCACCAGTTCCTGACCGGCATATCCGGTAGAACCAATGATTCCTACCTTTATCATTTCCTTATCTCCTTTGAATAACACTTCTTTTCATTATAGTGAGAATACTTCGGTTACACAAGCATAAATTTATACGCATCTCAATATGCATAAATATACATCGTATACAATATTTATGCAAGTATTTTTTATAAAAATTCACTCATCTTTGATATTTTTTGTAAAAACAGCTTGCATATTATTCATACTGGTAGTATAGTAACAAGGAATAATATCTTGGAGGAAAGAAACTATGAAAGAAAAAGTTGTATTAGCCTACTCCGGCGGTCTTGATACTACTGCCATCATCCCATGGCTGAAAGAAAACTATGATTATGAAGTAATCTGCGCCTGCATCGACGTAGGCCAGGAAAGTGAATTAGACGGTTTGGAAGAAAGAGCAAAATTATCCGGTGCTTCCAAATTATATATTGAAGATGTCGTTGATGAATTCATCGATGATTATGTAGTACCTACTGTTCAGTTTGGTTCTGTATATGAAAATAAATACTTATTGGGAACTTCTTTTGCGCGTCCGGTTATCGCTAAGAAATTAGTAGAAATCGCTCGTAAAGAAGGTGCCGTTGCCATCTGCCATGGTGCTACCGGTAAAGGAAATGACCAGGTTCGTTTCGAATTATCCATAAAAGCACTTGCTCCTGATATCAAGATCATCGCTGCTTGGAGATGCAAAGACACGTGGAAAATGGAATCCCGCGAGGATGAAATTGAATACTGCAAACAGCATGGTATCGATTTACCATTCTCTCCTGATAACAGCTACAGCCGTGACCGTAACTTATGGCACATCAGCCATGAGGGCTTAGAGCTAGAAGATCCGGGTAATGAACCAAACTACGACCACTTACTCGTACTTGGTACTACTCCGGAAAAAGCTCCTGATGAAGGTGAATATGTAACCATGACTTTCGAACAGGGTGTTCCAAAGAGTGTAAACGGTGTAGAAATGAAACCATCTGACATTATCCGTACATTAAATAAACTAGGTGGCAAACACGGCATTGGTATTATTGATATCGTTGAGAACCGTGTTGTAGGTATGAAGTCCCGAGGCGTATATGAGACTCCGGGTGGAACGATCCTCATGGCAGCTCATGAACAATTAGAAGAATTGATCCTTGACCGTGACACCTTATCAACGAAGAAAGAATTAAGCAACCAGTTTGCAAATCTTGTTTATGAAGGTAAATGGTTCTGTCCTCTTCGTGAAGCATTACAGGCATTTGTCACATCCACTCAGAAATATGTAACAGGTGAAGTAAAATTCAAGCTTTACAAAGGAAATATCATCAAAGCCGGTACTACTTCTCCATATTCCTTATACAGTGAATCTTTGGCTAGCTTTACTACCGGTGAGCTTTATGACCACACAGATGCAGCCGGATTTATTAATCTATTTGGCTTGTCTATGAAGGTTCGTGCTATGAAGCAGGGAGCATACGAAGACTAATACATATATTATTAAAAGTGCAGGAATCATGAAAACCATAATTCCTGCACTTTTTTATTTGGTACTCATATGAAACATTATTACTTTGTCGCAATTTCCAGGATCAATTCCGCGTCATTTTGATCAATGATACTGTTTCCATCCATATCTCCACGCTCTAATTCGACCATTTCTGAGTGCAACATACAAATCAATGCATCCACTGCTGTAACCTTCCTATCCTGATTCACATCGCCTGGTATGAGAGCACCTGCATTTACAAATTCCGCTATCAAAGTCATATCGTCTGTTAACGGTGAACCGGTGACGAATTCTTCACCTGCCATTGTAACCCATCTCTTAAACGTATTCCCTTCTAATGTCGGAGGAGCAGGCAATTCTATCAGACCTGCTGTATTAGCATATCTTAGCGCATGCTGATTCACACCGTTCATAAATCTTACCTGATAAACCCGTTTCGCTGCATTTTCTGACAGTAAAGGATATCCATCAGCATTCGATGTCTGTAGCGCCTGTCCCCATACATGTTCCGGCTGTATTCCCTGAAGGAGATGGGTAACCGCTCCGGAAGCAAATTCCTCTTCTGTCTTATTCTCAGCAGAATCACTGGTATCTATTCCATCGATACCTCCTTGCATGACATCACTTCGATAGTAACACCTATAAACAGTACCTGATGAAAGATATCCAATCACTCCACCGGAATGCTTACGCGCTGTGATTGTTCCGGTATTGTAACAATAAGACACTGTATCATTATTCTGCAAATATCCCACAACACCTCCGGAATAATCCACAGCATTATAAATATCACCTGTATTATAACAGTTCTCTATCATTCCCTGCTGACTATATCCTGCTATACCACCGGTATAGTTTTGTGTTTCATCTGCAACGTAAACAGAGTAATCAGATTCACTTATCACCTTACCGGTATTATAAGACTTAGCTACATATCCATGATCCAGATAACCAACGATACCGCCCAGACGATTCCGGAAACCATCTGTTCCATTTATAATATCACCGGTATTAAAACAGTTGCGAATATCACCATCGACATTATGCGACGCAATACCACCGGCATATGTTTCCTTGTCTTTGATTACAATATTTCCTGTATTATTACAGTACTCAATCACGCCGCCATTACAAAGTGTTCCAACGATTCCACCGGCTTCTCTTTCTGCAACGATCTGCACACTGCTATCGCAGTTTCTGATGTGGCCATTACTCATACCGGCAATAGCACCGATTACCGAACTTCCTTTGATCGTTCCTGCTACATTCAGATTCTGAACCGTACCGGTAACAGCACCAAACAGACCTTGTGCAATACCTGATTCATTGATGTATAATCCTTCAATCGTATGTTGATTTCCTTCAAATATTCCGGCAAATGCATGAAGACCGGTTGTAGTATCATTGGTTCCGATTGGATACCATGACTCTCCATCATCATAATACTTCCCAGATAAATCAAGATCCTGTTTCAGTACAACTGTCATACCGGAATAGCTTTTGCCACCGGATACCACCTCTGCAAACTGTTCTAAATCCTCGACCGTATTGATTTCTGTTATTAATTCCTCATCAGATAAAACAGAGGAAGATTCTGTGATAGTGAGTGATGGTCTTTTCGCTAATTCTGAAGCATTTGCAACTGATTTGATATCAAAGCCTGTCTTACGTGGACTATATACCATCAGAGTAATCATACCATTATCCTGATTATCATCTGCATTTCTCTTTAATGCTTCCTGAATGGCTGTCGTAACATCCAACGTCAGTCCTGCATTACAGGAAGTCAGGAAATAATCCTTCAAGATACCGTTTTGCGCTGATGATAAATCCGCTTCTCCATTCGCCTTATCCAGCATGCTCTCATCCAACTCTGGTACAACCTGTGCATAAGTATTGGAATTATCAAATAAATTCACGCTGCCGTTATAACCATTTAACTTCGTCGTTGTATCTCCATTCAAAATACAAAATTCTTTTCCCAGACCGGATACTTCGGACCATTCATTATTTGGTACATAAAAGATTGCCGTTGATACCTGATTGTATGCCTGCTCGGAAGCAAGCGAAAGTTTTGCGGATGTAATAAACCGTTCATCATAATTGCTCAAATCGAATCTGAAAAAAGTCAGTCTTCCTGCTGCAATCGTGATATTGCTATCTTTTCCTGACACAGTTCCATCTGCTCTGACTGAAGCACTATTATCTGCAGCTATCCGTGTCGTTCCATACGTCCTCTTATCATAGGAAATATCGACTTTCACATTTTTATCCGGCATGGTATAGGTACCATCCTCATTTCTTTTAATGATTTCATTCGTATCTTCTGTAGCAACAACCACCTTGCTATGATAACCAGTATTAGCTCCATCATTTACCCTGAATGTTCCACCCTGTTTCGCATATGCTGTTCCATCAGTATAAGTCTTACCACTGGACGTGACTGTCACTTCACCTTTGCTGTTTTTAGTCGTATCAAACGCGATGGTCGCTGATCTCGTATAATCAACCGGTATGGTTACAACTCTTTCATACTGTGCAGTTTCACCCTCTCCGGTCGTATTACTTACCATGAGTTTGACATGGACGGTATCGTCATTTCCTACATAATTCTCGTTAAAAACAATACTATTTCCTACCACTTTAGCAGGCTGTGAAGTATTTCCATACAACTCCATTACAATCGTACTGCCATTCTCAGTATCACTGATATGAACTCCTTCTGTCTCATTAATACTGCCGTTGCTCAGTTCCTGATTCGCTTTTATAAAATCTGCATAAGCATTCCTGTAATGTTCTTCATCTGTATATTGTAAGACGATTTGAGGGTAAATCCATTTACTAAACGCTGTCTCACCATTATCATACAGCAATGGAACTTTTCCTGTGTTAAGTCTGCCATTTTGGGCAATATTGGAAGTCGCATACTCCACTTTCGCAGTCTTATCACTGCTGCTTACAATACAAAACGAAATGAGATTCTCAGAAGCAAGAACCTCTCCGGTAACATCAATACTTGTCTGCCAATTGGCAAGCACCTCCGGATATTCTGTCATATCAGAAGTCAATGCGGTAATATCTTCATCAGAAAAGAAATCATCCTTGTTTCCTCTGGGAACATTAAATTCCGCTATAGCTGTTTTATTATCTACTGATGTAAAATCGTTACTTATCGTATATAAAGTATGCACTGCATTTGATTTACTGACCATAGGCGTCAATCGCAGACTTGCACTTTTTACAACCTTATCGGTTGCCATCTCATTCTCTGACATTGTCGTTAAATCAAACTGTAAAGCACCCGCATAACCGGAAGTACCGGTCACTTCCAGCTGTCCCTTTGTATCCGTCACATCATTGATCGTGGTTCCTGCTGATGTGATCTGTCCGGATTTTGAACTATAGATTGACCATTCCCCACCGTTCGCTATACTATTAACCATTCCGGAATCCGGTTGCGCTACTGTTGCAGCAGCAACAGGTAGTGATGCACTCGCAAAACTGCTTATCACCAGTGTCATCGCTATAACAAGTGACCATGTTTTTTTCAGAAATCTATTCTTCATGTCCTTCCTCCCTGTATCCTTTTTTACCTGTCATTACGGTTCTTCCACACCAAGAACAGCCAACTCTGCTATCGCCAGCCGATAACCATCACACGGAACAATCTTTACATATCTTCCTTCCAGTTCATATCTTTGATTACCAAACCAGTTCCATTTCACCCGCTTATAATCGGCATCTGCTTTTGGATTCAATGCGCCTATCTCCTGTTCATCACTTCTGGCACCCCATTCGACTCCATCCTTCGAAACAAAAATACGGTATTTATAGGCACTTTTATCCTTCCAGGTAATACGTAAACATTTCAATTTACGAACACTTCCAAGATCAATCGTAAGACCTTCCAACGCATCTCCATCCGAATAAGCAGTATTCGGTTCACTACTTCCAGTATGAGAATACCATACAGTATCATCCTTCTCATCAATAACAGAAACAGGTTCCGAATTATTCTCAGAATAAGTAGCAGAAACACTGACACCATCACATTGTGCATAATCATAGTATTCCGGCCAAATATCCTCCGGAACGATCGCCGGATTATACATATACACGGATTCTCCTGATTCCACAAACCGAATGTTTTCTGTGTAATTACCCAATGTAATCTGCGCATCTTCTGGTGCTGTTGCTACCTTACCATTAACAACCAGATTCTCAAACGTAATATTTTTTACAAGGGAACTATCATTATATCCCTTAATCGTCGTTGGGAATTCTGCATTTGGATTTGTATAGGTTACATCTTTGAAATAGACATTATGAATACCACGTCCTGGGTAAATGACACTTCCATAACCGGTTGTATTCACATCCATATCCAAAATACTGTTTCTCGCACCATCCTGAATATGAATGTTCTCAAAATACACATTCGTAATCATATTGCCGTCACAGGCATTAAAACGAATACATCCTACAACATTGGTAACACCGTCTCCGTCAACTGCATGTGTATTATAAGTAAGAACATCTAAATCTTGAAAATTGATATTATCAAAGACTCGTCCGCCATTGGCTGATGTTGCATCACCATGAGTACCAATATTAACCGGATGTGCCTTATCCGGCATTAGGATACAACCGGATACATTGATATTTCTGACATTACCGGTATCGCCCCAATACTTTCCATTCCAACGTGGACCATAAAGTGCGATACAGTCATCTCCCGAACGGATGAAACAATCTTCTACCGTGACATCTTCCGATGTGAAGATATCAATCGCATCAGACCATTTATTACAAGCAATAGACTTTACGTCTTTTATCGTTACATTTTTTGAATTCGATACACTGGCAAGGCATCCACCCCAGTCCATGGCTCCGTAATTACTCACTATTACACCTTCTACATAAGCATTTTCACAGTCATCCAGTGAGATAGCTCTTCCATCAGGACGATAAAATACAGCATGTCCTATCAACCTGGCATTTTCCGTCCGGTCCAGGTAAACACTTCCCCGAATAACGGTTCCACCTTCTATATAACAGGTCTGATTACTCTTAACCGAAAAGCTGTTGTTATAGAATCCCGGCTTGATATAAATGACATCGGTATCATACTGCCATTGAAGTGTATCTCCTTTGGAAGCATCCACATAAGTTACTGTCTTATCCTTAAGCTCATCCTCATCAGGAAAATCCGGAAGATTGTTTGCATATATATGCAAGCTATGTCTTGGATCACCATTGGGATCAACAACCAGCTTCTGATTTGGTCTCACTACAAATGACAATACATTGGAATCAGCTGAAAAAGCAGGTATTACATTCGCACTCATTGGATTTACAACAGTTTCTTCATTGAGTGTCGTTTCTTTATTACATGTAACCTGCACCTCTACCGGACCATCACAATCAAAATATACAAAGGCCGCTTCCTGTGTAAAGGTATTTTGAACGCGTGCTTTGAAGACCTGTAGCTCTTCCCACGCATTTTCATCGTCCCCCTCCGGTCTTACCTTGACGGAATAGTAATCACTCCACTCATACTGAACCTTACTGTCAGTTGGCTGTTCCACATCTGACGGATTCGGTGATGAATAAGTAATCAATGTTGTTTTCTTATCTGATTTCGTATTCTTCTCTGCCAGAGTAATCATACATGGAATCATGATGATAATGGCCGACAGAATCATACCTATCAATAATACTTTTTTCTTCCTCTTTGTGTACATAACATACCTCCTCCCTTTTGTTGTATTCTAACATAGAGGAGGTTTCATATACTATGTGCCAGTATGCCATCCTATATCTCTCTTTGTCACCTTTTGCACATTTCCCCTGACATAAAAAGAACGCCGGCTTCTGCCGACGTCCTCCTTGCATTTTTATTTTCCAGTAGCATAATCTAAGATTTGTGCTGCATCTTTTGAATCTACCGTTCCATCTCCATTTACATCACTAATGTCTTTATCAACACTGGCTGCATCCAATAATATCTTCAATGCATCTACTGCTGTCACCTTACCGTCACGATTCACGTCTCCTTTACTGACAGAAGCTGTGGAAATCCTCATAACCGTAACGGAATTCGCCGGCATCTCATAACGGAACCCACTCGATACTTCCACTTCGGAATCCGAAGGAGATACCTTTTCCGGTTCTGCAATCGTATTATAATCGGATAATTCTTCGCTCGTCATCATAGATACAGCAGCCTTCGTTCCTTCTGTAACCCCATATTTTTTATCAAGTACCACATTCACAGTTTCTGCTATTGTATTGGAATTCACTAACTTGATGATCAATTCCCGAGTTTCTTCATCATAGGAAACAGTCTGATATGCTTTCATCTCAAAGCCTTCAGTTGCCAGCTCAGACTTCACTGTATAATCACCCATGTTGGTAGCAAACATCTTCTGCACATAATATTCCGGTGTACCATAAGAACCCGTATCATCAAACCAGATCATATCCGGAGACCACTGGGTATAATTGATTCTGGCAAACAGAGGTGCATAGCTTGCCAAATAAACAACATCCGCATTTCTTTCTAATCCGGTCATAAAAGCTGCAATCGAAAGAGCACTTTCCAGATTATTGATCTGCGGCTTATTAGCACCACCACTCCATCTGGATGCATACTCTCCGGCAAATACTTTCACATTTCTGTCATAGTTATCATAGAAATCTGTATTTTGGTAGAACCAGTCCGGATTCATATAATAATGCTCATCCATCGCATAAACAAAATTATCATTTGTCTCTGATTTTCCGCGAACCCAGTTCCATGCATTTGTCCATGTGGAGCTTTGTACCGTAGGACCACAGGAACCAATTAACTTTATATCAGGATAGGCAGCATGAATCGCTTCTTCAAACGCTTCATAACGTGCAAAGAACTGTGAAGTACTCGTTTCCCACTGTTCGTTCCCAATACCTATCATCGTTAAATTGAACGGTTTCTCATGTCCCATAGACTTACGCAGTGCTGCCCATTCATTATGTTCAAAATCCATACTATTCGCAAAATCAATCAAATCTATCGCGTCCTGAATACATTGTTGAAATCCTTCACTATCCAATGGGAAGCTTTCAACAGAAATATCTGTATCGTATTGACATGCGAGTCCGACATTGACAACCGGAAGTGGTTCACAATCCAGGTATTCGCACAGTTCAAAATATTCATAAAAACCTAATCCCAATGTTTGATTGTAGTGGGAATAACCATTATCCGGTAACGAGGTACTGGATTTTACCGCCCAGCGGTTCCAGTTCTGAGCACGCTCTTCCACCGGTCCGACAGACTTCTTCCATTCATAACGACTGTCCAGTGTATTACCCTCTACAATGCATCCACCCGGAAAACGAAGAAAACCAGGTTTCAAATCTTTTAGCTTCTCTGCCAAATCCTTGCGAAGAGCTCCAAATAATGCATCATCCGGAATCATGGAAATCATATCAAAATCAACCTGTCCCGGGTTCGATAAGGTAATTACAAATCTCTCATATCTGGTATCTTCTGATGCAGTTAATACAGCGGAATACTTTTCCCATCGATTTGTAAGCGAATCTGTTACAGTAACAGAATTACTACCTACGGAAACTTCTATGCTGCCATCAAAGGAATCTGATTTTGCCCAGAAAGAAACGTTATATTTCTTTCCTTTTTCCAGATAGACACCTTCATAAGCCCCATTGGAAAAAGATGTACCCTGGAAAGACAGATAGTGTGGATTGTTTTCATTCAGTCCACCTTCTTCTTTCAATACCATAGTGTCATCAGAACTCCACTGATACAAGCCATCCCATATCGCAGAAAAAGTTTTGGAGCCTGTAGATTTACATTCCATTGCTTCAAAGGAACGGTTTTCAATCAACTCCGCGTATAAGCCACCATCACCGGAATAATTAATATCCTCATAAAAGAGTCCGTACATTCCATCTTGAATATCAACGCCCTTTTCACCCTTGATATCCAACGTATAATCATAAACATCATAACCGTCTACCAGAATTGGAATCTCTTTTGTCAATGTCGCTTCACCAAAGGTAATCGTTGCTGTTAAAACAGCATCTGCTTTACCTTCTTCCGGCCTGGTTATCACACCATCTTTCGTGATAACAGAAGCATCACTCGTCTCCCATGTTATGGTATATCCATCTGTTTCTATTGTTGCAACAGGGAGCAACAAATCTTCCGTTAACCCGATTGTCTTTTCCGGAATTAATGCATCCATTATGTAATTTGCTCCATCAATATCATTTAAGAATACAGATGCTCCATCATATAAAATCTGTGTATAGGTAAGTGCCCGATCATATAGTTTCACATCACAAATATTATTAGCCAGTTCCTTCCCTATGTAGTTACCGGTAGTCGTAAAGTCACTTAATCTCGTATCTGTCTCAAAAATATCCCAAAGTTCACCGTTCACATACAAAGAAACCTGATTGTCTTTCTGTGTAACCAGGATATGTTTCCATGTGGTATTACCATTACTGCCCTGTAAATCTTTCTGATAAACATGGTTTTTATCCCCCTGGGCGAAATAGCTGTGATATTGGTAATTTTGATTTCCCTGGGCAACCAGATAAGAATTAGCGCCAAACCCATATAACTTTTTGTTATGGATGGCTGACCCCCGATTCTGTACGGACGACCACATAGAAAATGTATAATCATTTAAATCATCGGTAATATGATCCGGCATCGTCACATAGGTATCGTCCGCATCTGTGGCAATTCCTTTGTTCCCCTGATATTCAACCGTATTTACGACGCCAACACTGCCATCATTCCCATTACCAGATACGTCCTCTACCGTACCGTCCTCCTGAATATTACGGAAATTATAACGCAGGATTTGTCCGGGCAGTTGTTCTCTTTCCGGAATCGTTCCCTCAACCAATGTAAGCGTCAGCGTTGCCAAATGATTTGCCGTAACCGGATAATAACCGACCGCATTATAATAATAATCCACACCGCTTTCATACGGGTTTTTTATAATTAATGAGTTGGGTACTGCCATCTTAATGCCAGAGGCACTTGTTTTTCCACTGACAACACCTTTGTTCACCGCATAGGATGCACCGTTCATTGATGCACTCATTGTTCCTTTATCGTTGTAGTCATGTGCACGCACCGGTACATATACTTCTGCAATATCATAGACATAACCTTCCGGTGGCAATGGAACATCATAAGTAACCGTTAAATCTTTATCAGCTCTTGCATAATAAGAATCGGTTGTACCAACAACGATCATCTGATTATCCTCATTGTTTACTAAGCAGGATACCTGCACATCCGCTTCCGGCATAACAAATGAATACTTTGTGTCTGATTCTTTTGTCAGCGTAACCCATGCAACTTTATTGCTTGTATTTACATAGGATACAACCAAAGAATCATCGACCATCGTATCAGGAACTTCTAATGTAACTGTATCGCCATTAAATGCATTGCTTTGAACAGCTACATTTTCATCCACTGTTATGGAATACGACATCGTTGCCGTCAACTGCACATCCTGACCGTCAACATATGAATCATATGTCCCAGCCGCTTGTCCTTCCGCATACAAAGCAGGAAACATCGTGACAGCCATCACAAAAGACATCATCCATGATAAGAACCTGTTTTTTTTCTTCATACTTCTCCTTCTCCTTCTCAAGATAGATTCTGTTTTAGTTATAACAAATCCAAAATATCTGCACAATGGAATCCGCATATATGCGAAATCAGAGATAAAAAATACGAAATTTGTATGAAGTGATTGTCATCCATGATTTCTCATGCTATGATGATAAAAAACATTTTCAGAAATGAGCGAATACAATGGATATTACGATTAAAATGATATTTTACTCAAAAAAAGAAACAGAGCAACAGGGAGAATATCCCAACGGCTCCGGTCATTACTACCTCCAACATTTTCAGACCCCCATTATGGTTAGAAATAAAGAAGGAAAGATGGTACAAGCCCCCAAAGACAGCCTCTTTTTATCAACCCCTAGTCTCCCGCTAAAATTTGACTTTCAGGGAGATTCCTTTTTACATACACTCGTCATATTTGATGCCAGAGAGAGTTTTATGAAAAACTTTAATATCCCAATCGGTGAACCTTTTATGGTTCATAGAATAAAGGAAATTGATCAGTATTTTTTTCAAATACAATTTCTGAGATATCAGGACGGTACTTTTCAATCCCCTGCAGCTTCCGCCTATCTCATACTTGCCTTATCCGGTATTCACCATCAACTTCACAGTGCCCGGAAAACCTCTTATGCCAATTATGCCGATGCTGTTTCCGCCACACGATTGACTATGCGCTCAAGTACCGGACTTCACTGGAATGCCAAAATGATGGCCAGTCATGCCAATATGGGCGTGACCCAATTTTATAAGCACTACAAAGAAATATATAATAAAACCCCTATGGAAGATCTCTTTGATTTCCGGTTTGAAAAAGCAAAAATTCTACTGGAAAACGGTTCCAACATATCGGAGATTCTATATTCCTGCGGTTTTAAATCTGCACAGCATTTTTCTAACTTTTTCAAAAAAAGGCAGGGAATGTCACCAACACAATATGTAAAGTCATATAGAGAACAACAAAAAAGAATAGACAAAGAAAACCACTCATCCCTTTGAATGAAAATAGCGCTGGCAATCTGCCAACGCTACTTTTTATTTAAAATGCTTTGATTTTTCCGGTTGCGTAATCCAAGATAAGTTCAGCATCTTTGGAATCTACCGTACCATCACCATTCACATCGCCTCTTTCCGGAGACACACTCGAAGCATCCAGCAATACCTTCAATGCATCGACTGCTGTAATTGCTCCATCTTCATTCGTATCACCTAATAAAGTACCAGCCTTAATCTTCAGATTCTGTCCATCTACATATAACATATAACTGCTATCTGCCAGAGCAAAATCTCCAACATTTGGTGTCAATCCGGCTGCATAAGTTGCAACAACCGTACCATCAGCGTAACTTTCCGGTGTAATCGTTGCGTGAACTCCGGATGAAGTAAATCCACTGCCTTCTACATTGATTGCTTTACCGGTCGATAAGAATAAATTACCAACCTTGGCTGTACCGGACATGTACATTGCGACATTCTTATTATTCACATATACGTCATATCCTGTATTTCCGGTAATCGTACCACCATACATATGGAAGGTGGAACCGT